>JAXEUM010000050.1:0-16096 GCA_034114925.1 Oliverpabstia sp. | reverse complement strand
CCCAGATAAGCCGGAAACTTACTTCCTGATTTTAGAAGATAATGCATCATCTCATAAGAAGCCTGAAAATCATTGTGAAACACACAGGAATATCCGGCTACCTGTTGTCCTATGATCACCACCGGAAAGGGCATTCTTTTTAAGGCTTCCCGATGGCGGTCCGTCACTACTGACGCCGCCAGAATCAAACCATCTACCTGACTGTGTTCAAAAGTCTCCAACATGGTAATTTCTTTTCCCATATCCTGGTTTGAATTCATAAGCATAACATTATACTTTTCCTGATCGAGAATCTGGCTGATCCCTGACAGAATCTGCGGTACCGACTCTGAATCGATCTGAGGAACAATCACTCCCACCCGCATACTTTTCTTTGTCCGCATGGCTCTTGCATTCTCGGATGGCTGATAATTGTTTTCCTCGATCACCTTCTTAATCCGTTCTCTCTTTTCCTGACTCAGACTTCCGTTATTCAAATATCGGGAAACTGCTGCACTGGAGACCTGGGCTAACTTTGCAATTTCGCTGATTGTCATATTTTTACCCCTGTTTTTTTAACAGCCAATAGCATCCATACGCCGGAATCTGAACTCCTCTTGCTTCCATTTCTCTTCCTGTGATCAAATCCTGATACATACCGTCGTCTTCATTGATCCAGGCAACTTTGTCATATTCGCTGAAATTAAACAATGCAACCAGTTTTTCTTCTCCCTTTGCTTTTGCCAGAGCTAAAATAGAATCATCCCAGGAATCAATGGTCCAGGACGCTGCATCCGCCTCAAATACCGGATGGCTGCTTCTTATCTTTTCCAGTTTATCAAGTCCCTGGAAGATCTCATTTTGTACAGTTCCTTCTGTATGACGCAATTGCTCCTTATCCCACTGGAAATGTCCTCTGTGAAGATATCTGGAATCTTCCCATTTTTTTGGATCTTCATGGTAGGTATAATCATTTTCCTGCCCAATCTCATCTCCGCTGTAAATCACAGGAATTCCTGCCTGGGTGAGCATATAAGCATGAAGAGTCAGATCAAAACGTACCGCTTTTTTCAATTCTTCTTCATTTCTCTCATAAGCTGCCTTTTCAACACCACACAAGGATGCAGTAGTTCCACACTGACGGGCATCTCCGGATGTTGGATCATCATTATACAGTTCTCCTCTTCCGAAAGAACCCGGGAATTTTCCGGTAAAGAAATCGCTGAGATATCTCTTATGAGCTACTTCTTCCACACCAAACTGCTTCAGCCACTCATAATCCAGTCCCCATCCAATATCATCATGGCATCTGAGATAATTTAAAAATACATAGTCCTTTGGCAGACTGTTGATGATATCCATCTGTCTGCGAAGAAGTCTGGCATCTTTTGTAGCCACTGTATGCCAGGTAGTTGCCATTGTGGTAACGTTGTACAGCATATGGCACTCCGGTTTTTCCACTGTTCCAAAGTAAGGAACCACCTTTTCCGGCTCCATCACCACTTCTCCAAGAAGAAGAACTCCCGGACATACAATCTCACAGATCATACGCATAATACGGACAATCGTATGTACCTGGGGAAGGTTCCGACAGCTAGTTCCCAACTGTTTCCAGATATACGGAACTGCATCAATTCGAATGACGTCAATACCTTTATT
Organism: Oliverpabstia sp.; assembly: GCA_034114925.1. Taxonomy (GTDB): domain Bacteria; phylum Bacillota; class Clostridia; order Lachnospirales; family Lachnospiraceae; genus Oliverpabstia. The sequence continues at coordinate 14,458 of JAXEUM010000050.1, read as the reverse complement.
GGTAAGATTCAGCATATTATAGATCATCTCATTTAAAACTACCGGATTCCAGTAATTCAAATCCCACTGATAAGGATAAAATGTGGTCATAACAAACTTATTCATATCAGGAAGCCATGTAAAGTTTCCCGGCGCTGTTGTCGGAAATACCTGAGGTACTGTCTGCTCAAACTGAGCAGGAACATCATAGTTATCGTAAAAATAATAACGATCCATGTATTCCCGTTCCCCTGATCTTGCTCTCACAGCCCATTCGTGATCTTCTGACGTATGATTCATGACAAAATCAAGGCAGAGACTGATTCCTCGTGTCCGACACTCATCTGCCAGATGCTCCAGATCCTCCATAGTTCCCAACTCCGGCTGCACTTTTCTGAAGTTAGATACTGCATATCCGCCATCGCTTCTTCCTTCCGGAGATTCCAACAATGGCATCAGATGTAAATAATTTACATTACATTCCTCTACATAATCCAGTTTTTCTCTTACACCATTCAGATTGCCGGCAAAAGCATCCACATACATCATCATACCGAGAATATCATTCTTTTTATACCAGTCAGAATGTGCTTCTCTGATTCTGTCTAACCGTTTCAAATCCTCTTTTCTGTATCTGTATATATTCTCAAGATTCTTACAAAGGTCATCGAAAGCCCACTGCTGCCCAGGATATAATTCACAATACAGCCACTTCAATTCATCATAATGACGGGACATTCTTTTCTGAAATTCATCCTCTGCGATTCCATCTTTTGGCTCTTCCTCTACTTTTTCAGAAACCACTTCTTCGTTAACCTGCTCAAAGATCACTTCTTCTGCTTCTTTTACCGGAGCAGGAATCTCTTCTTTTTTGGATTCCTCTTTTACTTTCTCAAGAATCTCTTTTTTCTCTTCTTCCTTTGCTGCAACCTCTTTCATTTTTTGAAATTCTTTTACCTGTGCAGCTTTTCTGTTCTCTAATTTTTTCTTCTTTCTGGCCTTCATTCTCTTTCTCCTCACCCTGTACCATGGTTTGTAATCGATTTCATTACAATTATATCACGACTATAAAAAAACACAATACTTATCGATTTATTTTTTGCATCCTTTTTGTGTCTTTTCCAATTCTGCAAGACGACAGATTAAGATATTAACAGATTCTTTGCTCTCATCACTCAGACTTGCATAAGCATGAATATATTCCCCATAGGTATCCAGAACCGAACTATTTCTCAGGCAGTTTTCGTAAGTATACTTTTTCTTTGTTCTTCCCAGAATATAGTCTACAGATACATCAAAATAATCTGCTAATTCTACCAACAGGCTGCCTCTTGGATCACACTTACCTTTTTCAATCTTACTGATTACATTCTGAGAGCATCCTACTCTCATTCCCAATATTGTCTGGGTGATCTGTCTTTGTTTTCTCAGCTTTTTTATCCTGTTATGCATAAAATATTCCTCCAGATTCTTAAGAATTATTTTATATTTCTTAAACTTCTCTTTGAAATGATGTATTCCTTTGATTTACCAAATCATCTGTGTTATAATCGCCCTATGGCAATATAGACTCGCAAACAAATCATAATTTAGGAGGCGGTTTATTCATGTTACAGCGTTGCAAACGATTAATTCCGGTAATTTTATACGGGGGTTTTTATATGGCATGTTTTTCCTGGTTGGAAAGTGTTCCTCGAAAATACCATATTATCAACTCCTCTTTGGATTATAAAATACCCTTTTGCGAATATTTCATAATTCCTTATTTTCTGTGGTTTCTCTACATTGCAGGAACTGTTATTTTCTTTATATTTTTTAATGAGAGCAAAACAGAATATCAGAATCTTTTAATCAATCTCGGTATCGGTATGACACTGTTTCTCATTGTATCTTTTGTATATCCCAATGGTCTGAATCTGAGACCTTCGGAATTTGCACGGGATAATATTTGCACAGATCTGGTAAGATTTCTATACTCTGTGGACACCCCCACAAACGTATTACCCAGTATCCATGTGTATAATTCTGTAGCTGCTTTTTGTGCCATAAACAGTTGTCAGAAGCTTCAGAAACATCGGGGGATACGATTTTCCGCTTTCGTACTCACGGCTCTTATCGTACTGTCCACTATGTTTTTGAAACAACATTCTATTTGCGACGTTGCCACAGGAATCACTTTCGCCGTTGCATCTTATATCATTATTTATCGTGTATATGCTCATGTTGGAGTAAAAGAAAAACGCCGTGTTCTCTATGCTAAAAACAGAAAAACGGATCAGCGTAACTAGCTGACCCGTTTTTCTCTTCCATATTCCATATTCAATTAAATCCATATATTTTTTGTACAATCTTATATCCTGTCACAGATACCTGTCTTCCCCCTTTTCCCGGGAGATTACATAACCTTCCTAAAAGGCTGAGCCTTACAGAAACATAAACCTTTCCGTCTGCGTTTTTCAAATATCTCCATAATTCCTTTTTCTTTTCAAAGTCTTTTTCATCTTTCGTCTGAATCAGGAAAATAGAAGATACTGTGGTAATCATAATCAACAAATGAATCATATATTCTCTCTGTTTCTTTTGCAGATTTTTCTGACCTGCCATGTAATCAATCATCAACTTATTCACTTTGATCTGCTGATCGATTCTTCCTATCATAATTTTTTCACTCACAGACTGATCTGCTCTTCCTATGAAATAGCGATATAAATTAACGTCCAGATAATACATGGTCCGTACCGCTGCCAGAGGAATAAAAGCTACCAGATTATCCACATAAAATGTATGTTCCGGTAAAACCAGACCACAGGAGCGTAACAGCTCTGTGCGATAAATCATCGAATGCATCAGTAAATAATGACTTCTTCCCAGAGATTTTGCTTCCTCCCATTCAAAAATCCGATTCTGCGGCAGTGCGGAAGTATATTTCATCACCGCCTTATGTTTTACTCCTACTTTTTCGTACACGTAATTACAGATCAGCAAATCTAAGGTTTTAGGCCCTGCTATACATTCTTTCAACACTTGCAGCGCTTTTTTATATGCCTCTTCATTTAACCAGTCGTCACTGTCTACCACCTTAAAATACAAACCGGATGCATTTGCCAGACCTGTATTTACGGCTCCTCCATGCCCTTTATTTTCCTGATGAATGGCTCTGACAATTCCCGGATAATTTTTCTCATACTCCCTGGCAATTTCCAGAGTCTGGTCGCTGGAACCGTCATCCACCACCAAAATCTCCACTTCTTCTCCACCTACCAGCAAAGAATCAATACATTTTCTCATATATTCCTGCGAATTATAGCAGGGGACTGTTATGCTCAATATTTTCACTTCTGTTTCCTCCTGTCACCGTTTTCTTATGGAATTTTCATTTTCCCCGGAAAAGACTTCCTGCCCCAGTTTCATATTCATATAGGAAGTGTAAGCACGAAAGGCTGCGGGTATGGCATATTTCTTTTCTGCCTCCTCAATCTCCACAAAAAACATATGTTTTTGTTCGGATTGTTCCAAAGCTGCAACCTTTACTGCGAATCCTCTCATATCCCATTCCACATGGGAAAATATATGTCTAGCTTCTCCCACAGACTGGATTCTCATCGGTACCATTCCCCAGTCTGATACATATTTTAAAACTTCCTCTTCACTCTTATGCCCTTCCAGATTGGGTAGTTCATACATTCCTGCCAATAAGCCTGTAGGCGGTCTTTGAGAAACAGCCACCCTTTCTCCATCCTGAATTACAAGAACTGTTCTCTTTTCAATCCGGCGTTTACTTGCTTTCTTCTTTACCGGCAATTCCATCTGTCTGCCCAAAGCATATGCCCTGCACAATCCCTTCACCGGACAGCTATCGCACTTTGGCTGCCCGTTAGGTACACATACCGTAGCCCCCAGTTCCATCAATGCCTGATTAAAATCACCGGAACTTTCTTCCGGCATAATCTTTCTCAATTCTCTTTCAACCCTGGTTTTTACAGATTGCTTGAGAATATCTTCTTCATCATTCATCAAGCGGGCATAAACCCGGAGTACGTTTCCGTCCACTGCGGGTACTGGAATATCATAAGCTATGGAAGCAATCGCCCCTGCCGTATAACTGCCAATTCCCGGAAGTTCTTTTAACTTCCCGTAATCCGCCGGAAGCTGCCCTTTATACTTTTCCCGGATCACAATTGCTGCTTTCTGTATATTCCGTACTCTGTTATAATATCCCAGACCTTCCCATAATTTCAGTAGATATTCTTCCGGACAATCGGCCACTTCTTCCACTGTAGGCAATGCCTGAATAAATCTTTCAAAATAAGGCTTTACCGCCTCCACCCTTGTCTGCTGCAGCATAATCTCTGATATCCATATGTAATAGGGATTTTTCTGCTGTCTCCATGGCAGTATCCGATGATCTTTTCGATACCATGACAGCAACGGTTTTACAATTTCTTCTAACATCCTGCTCCTTCTCCGGTCAAAAAACTACCGGAACTTTCTGATCTATATATATTTCTCCGGGGGTCACCATACAATCCCAGGCTTCCACATGGACTCCCGACTCTCTGGCATCATAAAGTTCCCGACCAAATTCCGGCTGTCTCTCCCAGTTAGGTGTAAAACTTTCCACTCCCTTCATCTGTATCACGAAGAAAATCCACGCCTCATATCCTTCCTCCATACAGGATTTCAATTCACGGATATGCTTCAGTCCCCGCTGGGTGGGGGCATCTGGAAACAGCGCTTTCCCCTCTTTTTCCAGAGTTACTCCTTTTACTTCTATAAATGCCTTTTTCCCCTGATACTCTACATAAAGATCAAAACGGGAACTCCCGTAAGTCTTTTCCATCTGTATATGAGTAATTTCAGGAAAATACTTTGTTTTTTCTATCCATTCTCTTACCAGATAATTCGGCATCTGGGAATCCATATTCACCAAATTCCCCTGTTTGTACACCTGTACCAGGTCATACTTCGTTTTTCTGGATGGATTGGATGATTCTTCTAATAACACTTTCGCTCCCGGTATCAATAATTCCCGGCATCTTCCCGTATTCTTTACATGACACCGTTCTGTTTTCCCATCTATCTCTATATCTGCGATAAACCGATTGGGACGGTTTATAAAATATCCCTCTTTTATCTTGCTGTACTGCAAAAAAACTCCTTTCTCACTGCATGGTACTTGTATTTTTCACGATTACTCATTACAATAAAAATGAAAATAAATCATTACAAAGGAGATTACCATGGACAGTATTATCTTTGATGTAGACGGCACCCTCTGGGATTCTACCGGCATCTGCGCCGATGCATGGAATACCGTTATCCAACGGGAAACCGATCTGAACCTTATAATCACAGAAGAAACGTTGAAAGGACTGTTTGGACAACTTCTTCCCGACATTGCCAAAAAAATCTTTCCCAACTATTCCACGCAACAGCAGCTTACTTTGATTGAACAATGTTGTCAGGAAGAACATCTGGCTTTGCTAAAATGCTGCGCCCCTCTCTATCCTGATCTTGAAGAGACCTTACAGGCTCTATCCGAAAAATACCGTCTGTTTATCGTCAGCAACTGCCAGGCAGGGTATATCGAAGTCTTCCTTCAGTCCAGCGGTCTGGGAAAATACTTCGAAGGTCACCTTTGTCCCGGGGACACAGGAAATGCCAAAGCAGATAATATTCTTCAGATCATTCGGGATTATCACCTCGTCTCCCCTGTTTACGTAGGAGATACCGCAGGCGATCAACAGGCGTCAAAGACAGCAGGAATTCCCTTTGTATTTGCCTCCTATGGATTTGGTTCAGCTACTACCCCTGATTATACCATCAAATCCCCAAAAGAACTTCTTAAGATTTTCTAAATTCAACAGGGAGTCTGTATCTATGAATTCCTGTCAGGCAGACATAGAACAACTCCCTGTTATTTTCAACCGTGAAGAGAATATCCCTCATTGTATACACAAACAATGGGTACGTCCTTATCAATCAATTGATATACTTTCTTTGCATTACTGTACGGCATATTAATGCATCCATGAGAACCACTGTATTTGTAAATCTTTCCTCCGAAACTTCCTCTCCAACTGGCGTCATGCAAACCAATTCCTCCATTAAATGGCATCCAGAAAGAAACCGGGGACTCATAACTGGGCGTCCCATCCGGAAGAGGTCTTCCTCTTAAAACCCTGTCTCTTTGCTTATAAGTAAGAAAATAAACACCGGGCGGCGTAAATCTGCTTCTTGTCATCCGTCCTGAAACAATAGGGGAATCTACCACGATTTTTCCCTTCTTATAATAATATAAATGTTGTTCTGTCAGATTCACTTCGATATACGTACTCCCCAGTCCATGATTCTTCTTATATTTTTCTCTGCTAGAATATACCGGCTCTCGGGAAATATTTTTCATTTCTTTTATATTTTTCCTCAGAGTTTTCCTTTCTTTCTTCTGATCGATTTTCCATCCATAATTGCCTCCCTGCACAGTCACATCCAGCCCTGATGTGGTATGAAATGGTCTTGCTTTTCCCAGTGTATCCACTTTTTTCGCCAGTTTTTTTACAAATTTATTCAAATTCTTATCAAATTTTTCCGCATCATTATAATAATTTCCTTTTTTATCCACACTGAGCCATTTTCTCAGATCATTCCCATCCAAAACCAGTTCCCCTTTTGGCAACTGATACGTAACTGTAACCGCCGCCAGTTCATTGAGCTGCTTACATTCTTTCACCAAAGCTTCACTTTCTTTCGTAACCTGAGGCGTCACATAAACTTTCTCATCCTGGGCGGAAAAACTTTCTTTTCTCTGATGAACGGTTTTACAAACTTCTTTTTTTAATACCTTTTCATTGAGGGTGGTTCCCTCCACCTCATCAACTATCACAAATTTATCCTTTTTAAAAGTCACATAAGCATCCTTTGGTTTCTCCCAGTCTGATTGCTCCATGACCTTCAGTTGCTCCAACTCTCTGTTTAATTTCTCCTCATCAAACGAAATATTTTCTTTCACCTGGTATTCACGCTCTTTAAAGAAACCACTGATCCAGAAGAATTCATTCTGCTCCTCTAAGATTTTTCCGATTCCGCCATCACCTACAAACTGATAATCAATAGACTTTCCCGAGATTTTTTCTGTATCTCCTCCACGAAACTGTAGATGAAGTTCATAATCTTCCACCTGTTTTTTTACCTGATCCTCTGCTTCCTCTTCTGTAAGATTATCGCACTGCAATTGGTTAATCGTCGTATTTTCAAAAAAATGATCTCTATAATAGTACACATTTTTTCCGTACCAGATACCGCCTGCTAAAAGCAGGAAACTTACTGCCCCTATCCCCACTTTCCTCCATAGTACATTGCCGGATTTATTTTCAAAAAAATTTCCCTTCATTTTGTATACTCCCATCTGCTGTTTTATCATCAACAGGTTTCATCTTTCTTCTTGCTTAAACTCTTTTCTGAAATTGATTGATGAACCATTTTTCCTGTAGAAAATACTTTTTCCAATATGATATTGACAATAAATATGGCCGCCGCAATCATAGCTGCTGCTAAAATAGTCTGCTGAAAATGATACGACGCCATTTCATGTTCCGATCTTAAGATATAATACACAATCCGATACATCCCTGCGCCAGGCACAATCGTCAGGTTGGCAGGAATCATAAATATCGTTACCGGAGTTTTAAAAATCCGGGCGCACAGATGTGCTCCCACTGCAATTCCCGCTGCTCCCAGAAAAGTACTCCCCAGCATAGAACCTGTATATGCTTCTACGATCAGATAAATAAACCATCCTACAGCTCCGTCCAATCCTGCCCATATCAGAAATCGCCTGGGAACTTTTAAAACCACGCCAAATCCTACTACCGCTATCAAAGCGCCTATACTGCGCCAGATTAATTCCAACATTGATTTCTCCCTTCTTTTCCCTGTGCCTTTAAATCAGAAACATTCCCATACCAATTCCTGACGCCACTGCTGCCGCAATCACAAAAGCCTCTGCTGCTCTGGCCAATCCTGACAAATAATCTCCATGAAGTGTGTCAAATACTGCGTTCGTAATCGCAGCCCCCGGTACAAAGGGCATAATTGCACTGACGATCATTAAATCTTTATCATATATTCCAGGCAGCCACTTCACAGCAAGACCGATTACTACTGCCAGACCAAAAGAACAGATCATATTCTCAAGAAACATATGCAATTGCTTTTTCCTACAAAGCCACAGCACAAAAGCCGAAATAAATCCTGATAACGCTGCAATTCCTGCTTCCCCCATCGTTCCCCCAAACATAACTGCAAATCCTCCGGTAATTGCCGGCATTGCCCACCAATTACACCGAAGAGGAGCCGTCTCTTTCCACAAAGCTTTTATCTGGCGGAACGTATCTTCTAAAGAAAGGAGATCTCCACAAAAATCCCGGGAAATTCTGTTCACCCGGTCTATAATTTCCAGATTTGTGCCTCTGCTGGTAATTCTTTTCATCACGGTTAAAGAATCAATGGAGGGATCGTCTAAAGTTGCCACAAATCCTGTCATCATCACCAATACTTCTACTTTTTTTAAATTTGATTTTTTTAAAATACGGTACATGGTATCTTCCACCCGATACGTTTCCGCACCATTTTTCATCAATATCTCGCCGGCAAATACTGCCGTATCCAACAATAACTTGTAATCCATATTTACTCCCGGTTGCAAAATTGTAAAAATTTATCTTCGTGTATAGATTAAATCCACCATTCCATTACAGGAATGTGTTTCAACTAATCTTAATTTTATTTCATTTTTCCCATGATCAAATAGACGGATTCCCCTTCCCAAAAGTGTGGGAATCACCGTAATGTAATACCTGTCAATTAAATTTTCCCGGATCAATACTTGTGCAATGGAGGCTCCCCCGCAAATCCAAATGCCTTTTCCCGTCTCTGATTTCAGTTTTTTTATGAGTTCCACCGGATTTTTATCCGTAAATAAAACCTCATCACCGGATTCCATTTCTTTGTGTGTTATAACATAAGTTTTCAAACCACTATAAACCCATTCATCAGGAGAAAGTTCCGTTATGATCTGATTGTAAGTATTCCATCCCATAATAACAGTGTCTATATCTTTTATGAAATTATCGTAACTTTCACTCTCTGCCCCTGTGCTTTCCTGCCCTTCCAGCCAATCTACTTTTCCATCAACATCTGCGATATACCCATCCAGGCTCACTGCAATAAATAAGGATACTTTCCTCACTGTTTTATCCTTTCCTGGCTTAAATCAATTTTCACCTGATACTCCTCATCAATAAGTATGTAATTTACCTGATACTTTTTCGCCATTTTCATCACATACTCATTATCTTTCAACACATTTTCCAATGTGCATCCCTCGTCCTCCCCTCGATTTTCAATGACGCTGGCATATTTTTTTATGTTTAGAAAATGATTTTTTATATATTCCTGGCTCATCACAAGACAATAATACTGAATATGAGCTAAATATTCCCTCTCAAAGTCCTTCTCCCAATCAAAAGGAATATAACATCCCTCTACAATAAGATTTTGATTATTTTCTATTGCAGTTTTCACCATTTCCCGCACAATTGGCCACAAATACTCTGTCAGTTCATCATCATCCTCCGGGGTAAGTTTTGTATACCCGCTTCGAATCAATCCCATTTTCAAATGATCTATCGATATATAGGGATAATTATATCTTTCCAGCAATTTTTGAGCAAGCGTCGTTTTTCCGGTATGAGAAGCTCCCGCTAATAAAACAATCATATGTCTTTCTCCTTGCCCTCCATTTTGTATGTTTCAACAATAATTTGCATATTTTTCTCTAATTCGTCTTTTCCATCTAATCGAAGTACTTTGCACTTTAAAGATTTTAACCACATTTCATGCTGTTGTAAAGTACATCCGCCAATTCCATAATCATATCCAGCCACATTTTTCAGAGTTGTCTGGTGCTGTTCATACATATCTCCGCCCTCTAAAATACGCTCCCCAAACAATCTCAAAGCTCGCTCATGCACACGCTCTACACGAATTTCTGTATCCTGTCTCCATATATATTCATCAACATCTATATAAGTATACCCCAATTTTTCTGCAATCATTTTACCAAGAGTTGTCTTTCCGGCGCCGGAAGATCCCATAATCATCATACCTGTTGCCATTATACTCTCTCCTAAAAACTATTTCTAAATTTTATATCCTGCTTCTCCATTATTTCATTTTTATATGTAATCATAAATGCCTTTGCATTTGCATTACTTCTTACAAAATACTGATACCCATTATTTTCAACAAATGCTGTATCATTTTCCATTGCCAAACCAACCAGATCTTTTTCACGCAGCCTCTCATCAAATGAATTTCTCCCCTCTTCATTATAATGAGGACAATATGCCATATGAAAAATATCTAACATTCCATCCGCCCAACAATAATTCCAGTTCTCTTCGTCATGGAAAGACTCACTATCACTATATCCACACTGAAACCAACAAATTGCACCTGCACTAATTCCAGTTAATACGGCTAAATCTTTCTCACAAATTTTCTTCAACTTTTCATCCAAGCCATACTGTTTCCATATTTGCATCATAAAAATAGTATCTCCGCCACCAACATAAATGATATCTGCCCAGGCAAGAAGATCATCTATTTCCTGTTCCGTGTAGTTCTTTGAACACAAACACAAACTTTTCACTTCACATTCAAGCAGATTAAATGCTTTCGTAATTACTTCTATATATTCATTTGCGTCATGACTTGCTGTTCCTATGAACAGTACATCGGGATTTTTTACATTTGTTAATTTGATTGTATGTGCGTTTAATTCTCTGGTAGATGATAAATTTCCACCTGCAATTGCAACTATTCTCCCCATATATTCCTCCTCATGCTATTTCTAACACCAAATTCGCCAAACCACGTAGCGATCATGTGGCATATCCTCTGTGCCAGTATAACCGTTCAAAAAGATAGCCTATTTCAAGTACCTCGCTTTCTTTCCATGGCTGCATTGTAAGTCCACATTGCCCAATCATTTCATTTGTTTCTTTCAAAACAACTGCCCATAAACCAAAACCCCATTTTTTATAGCGGGCAATTTGTCTATCAAGCCATTCCTGTTTTTTGCAAGACAGGAAATTCTACATGAGAACTATTTTCCAATAATAAACTCTTGAAATTCCTCTTGAAATTCTAAGAACTCTTCTTCTGTTAAATGATGAATATAATCATTGCTGTCATTTGAATCCATATAACCACTCAAAATTTTATCTGGACAAGTATAACCAAGTTTTCTGGCAATATGTATTGCAAAATCATTAAATGCACTGCCTTCGGCTGTTATAATGTTGCCATCTTCAACTACTGCCTGTGGTAAAAAATTATTTTCTTCAATAAAAGGAAATGCTTCTCGCATTTCAACATATAAAGAGTCTGTATAATTTCTATTTTTTAATAAACCTGCTTGTGCTAAAAACAACGGTCCGGAACAAATAGCACCAATAATAAAAGTTTTATCATCCGCAAATGTTTTTAAAAATTGCTTAATTCCTTTATTTCGTATAGCTTGTCTAATATCACTGCATCCCGGAAGAATTAAACAATCATAATCGCCTTTGAAAAACTGCGAACATGTTTTTACCGGTTGAACCAGAATCCCTTCTTCGCTTTTTACAGGAGATAGTTCCGTATATATAACATCCGTAAAAGTATCAAAATACCAGCGAAACAAGTACATTAAATTTGTAACTTCTTGCAAACTAAAGTCAGGGTAAACTAATAATGCTATACGTTTTTTCATCTTTTCCTCCCTATCCATTACAAAACAGTACTTAAAAATATCCCCAGTAATAATACGCCAACTCCAATAATTGCAAAAAGCGTGCCTACAATGCAACGAATATATTGTCCACTCTGCTTGATATAAGAATACCCTGGATTATTTTTATCATAAAGCACATGACACTCTCCACCAAGATGAAATATATGATGTGGTGTCCAATTGGTTCTATTTGTATATTTGCGGTCAGATACAATATATTCATATACTGCTCTGGCATTTTTATCTGACGAATTATCAATACTAACAATTATGCCAGTTGTGTGTCCTTTGCATTTAAAGAATTTAATAAATGCGGGAATGCTAAAGATTAATCCTATTATAAAAAATAAAACTCCAATTATCCAAATCGCAATCATAATACCTCCTCAAAATCCATTTTTTGTCACTTCTAACCTCTTCATAAAACGGAAATTTCTGTCTCTGTTCTATACTTTCTTTGCCACCTGCAATGCAATAAACAATTTGTCCAGATCATGGTTTGCAGCAGCTAATCCTTCCGTTTCATAATTTCCCTCTATAAGCACATCTCCCGAAACCAGGAAATCATATAATTCAAATCCATAAAAATCGCAAATTGCCTGAACGCCTGCAAGTTCCATTTCCACTGCAATGCAGCCTTCTTCTTTTCGCTTATTTACAAGATTGACAGTTTCCCGAAGCATACTGTCGGTAGTCCATACTTTTCCCTGAACATACGGCAGCTTCCATTCCATAAAAAATTCAGCTAATCTATCTGAATTTTTTATCTCTATATAATCTTGCGGTTCTGCAAAATAATAGGACAATCCTTCTCCCCTGTATGCCTGTGTTGGAATAATAAACTTCCCATCGGTTGCATCTTTATTCAAACTTCCACAGGAGCCAAACATAATAAAAGTGGATGCTCCAGTCAAATGGTTTACCTCAGCAAGAGTCCCTGCCGCAAGAGCTGAACCAATCGGTGTGAGATAGAAAGCAATAGTTTCTTCCTTATATTCAAAGGACCAAACTGGTATAGTACCATTACAAGCTCCTACTTCCGCTATTTGTTTGCATTGGAAATTTTCAAACATATATTCATATATTATTTTTGAAAAAATAATAATACATTTTTTAACCAGATATCTTTTTTCTCCATAAAAATTTTCCAATTTTACGATAGATTCGCTACTCACATCATATGAATCAGTAATCATTTTATTCCCTCCATAGTTTTAATTTTATAGGTGTATACATTCACCGCCAAAAACTAACACTTGTCAAGCCATGAATGTCATTTCTTGTTTTTGATTATACTCCATTTCCTATCTATACGGCAACTTTGATTTTTCTTTAGTAAACTGTCACTGGCAAAATTCTATTGATGAGAACTGAAATATATACTTTTTTTGATTTTTCTTTAAAGTTTCACTACTTTTCTGCTGATTTTACGCTATCTTCGCTAAAAAATTGCCGGATTTCTCTATGAATTGTTACCAAATTGCGCTTTTCGAAAAAACTTCACCACTTTTTCATTAGAAAAGTGGTGAAGTTTTTTCATAATCAAAGAAAAAGTATCTTTTTCTTAACTAATAGAAAGGATTTGCCCCTGAAAATCGCCGGAATTCCATAAAAACATAGTGAAACTTTTTTTAATTCGTAAAAAAGTATATATCATCATAACAAATAGCAGCTAGATAATCTTTCCACCTGTTCAAATCCACCGCAATACAGATCTTGATTCTATAAAATAAAAAAACCGCCGAAAACGACGATTTTTAACAGGAGTCATCCTTAGAGACAACAATTAATAAATATACCAACATTCAAAACACTGAAAATTTATTAAACTAATTTCTTAGAAAGATAAAGTATAAGCTCATCATCATTCACACAAGGCTCATATTGTTCCCACTGTTTACCATTAAACCAAACTCCGCTGCCATCAGGAATATATCCACGCTTGACATACATCCTTTGTGCAGCACCGTATCCATAATGAAGTCCCACGCCAAGACAGATTGTAGATGAATATTCCTTAACATGATTTTCGATAGCATCCATAATTGCAGTTCCAATACCATTTCTGCGATACTTTTCCAATACATTGAAATCCACAATCACAGGGATGTTTTTTTCTTTGAACGGTCCCGATATATCATGAGGAAGAAGTGTCGCATATCCTGCTACATTTCCAGCAACTTCAGCCACAAACACTTTTCTCGTTTTATTTTCTTGTTCATTATAATATGTCTGAAATTGTTCTACAGGTTTATTCCATCCTTGTTTTTCAAATTCCTTTGGAAATTCAATTATATCTGATTTTACCATTTTCCTAATTTTAATTTTCATAAATCCTCCAACTTCCAAATTTTGTTTTATATTCTCAACTATACTGTCTGATTATTTATTTGTATAACAAAAAACCGCCGATAAATCGACGGTTTTTAACAGGGGATGAGAGAATCGAACTCCCGCTAAAAGTTTTGGAGACTTCTGTCATACCATTTGACCAATCCCCTTCATATACCTTCAAAACTGCACATACGTTACATCCTTACTTCTTCCTGCGATGACCACTCGCTTACCTTACCTAAGCACTCAGGTCAAACCCTCGACCTATTAGTAACAGTCAGCTACATACATTACTGTACTTCCACCTCT
>JAXEUM010000049.1:0-3927 GCA_034114925.1 Oliverpabstia sp. | reverse complement strand
ATGTTCAATATGTTAGAGGAAAGTACAGAACTTCGTGACCACTTAGAAGAAACAACAGCATACTATCGTAAACAACTTGTAGACAACGGATTTGATATCATCATGGGAACACATCCATGTGTACCTGTAATGTTATATGATGAAGTGACAGCAGCAGAATTTGCAGAGCGTATGAGAGCAAAAGGAGTATATGTTGTTGCATTCTCTTATCCGGTAGTTCCGAAGGGAAAAGCAAGAATTCGTACACAGGTATGTGCAAGCCATACAAAAGAAGATATCGACTTCATTGTAAAATGCTTCATCGAAGTAAGAGAAGAAATGGGACTGAACAAATAAATATTGCTTACTCCATGATTAACTATTATAAAGAAAAGGCATCCACGATAAAAAGTGGGTGCCTTTTTGAGGTAGGATCTTAGTCGTTGTTATCCTGTAACAAAAAGCCTTTTCGATATTCCGAAGGAGTTATGCCCCAATATTGTGTGTACAATTTTGTAAAATAGGGAGGGTTCTGAAATCCAACTGCATAACTGACATCGGTAATATTCAGAGGGCTTTTCCGTAATAAAATGTTGGCTTTTTCAAGTCGGTATTGCTGCAAATATTGACTTGGACTTTGTTTCGTATACTTTTGAAAAAGTTTGTACATATAAGTGCGGTCAATATTGGCAGCAGTAGCTATATCAGCAATAGAAATATTGTTGAAATAGTTTTTATGGATAAAATGGATTGCCTGATTAAAATATAATTCACTGGAGGTTAGCTCATCTTTTTCGTTATTATAGACATTGTGTTGAATATAATCTAATAATTGTATTGTTACACCGAGAGCCTTTAGTTTGTGTTGACTTTTTAGATCGTCGTAAACAGTTTCAAATAAATGTTCCAGCCGGGAATCCACTTTGTGGTGTAAAATGTAATGTTCAGAGGATAATCCACAGGTATGTAGGATTCGTTTTGCCAGTGTCCCTTTTATTCCAATCCAACGATAGGACCAGGGATTGGACGGCATGGGAAAATATTTATTTTTTGTATGAGGAGGAATCATAAATAAATCACCAGGGTGGATATGATTTTGTTTATCTCTAATCTGAAAATAGCCTTCGCCATCAATACAATAGTGAAGTACCCAGTAATCAATTGGGATAAATTCATATGGTTTTGTTGGACGACATTCTTCAAATCCACATTCATAAAGTTGTAACTCGTTGCCGATTGGCTCATCATCGATCAAAATACCAATTTCTTTTTCAAACAATTTAGCCATAAGCAAATGTACCTCCTAAATCTTTTGAAACAGTGCAAAATCTGCATTGTTTTTATATAAGTAAAACAAAAAAATATATATATTTTGTAAATATTATACACTTAAAAGGGTTAAATAGTCAAATTTATATTAAATATTTACTAAATAAGAGGGGGCTTTTAAAACAAAATTTTTAGATAGCTTTTCTATTAAAAAGTATAGTTGACGGGAATTGTAGTTTTAGGAATTTAAAGAATTTTGTTCAACATAGATGATAGTAAATTTATCTGAAAAATGAATCGACGTTACTTTATTTGTGATTTATGCACAAAGAAAGAATTAAAAATGTGATTTTGGCAATCTTTCTTCCTAAAGAAATGAGAAAAAGGGAAACTGGAAAGATACAAAAATTTATGTGAATTGGCAACATTACTATAAAAGCTGTCAACATTGTTTATAGAATTTTAAGTTTTTAAAATGATAAAATAAGTTCATAAAACAAATGCGCAGATGTTTAAAAAGGAACAAAGAAAAGGAGAAACTTTTATGGAAAAAACAAATTCAAGAGAAAGGCTGGGGTCGGCAGCGCTTATGATGATGACATTCTCAGCAGTGTTTGCCTTCCCTAGTATTATTAACAACAGCATTCAAATTGGTTTAGCAACGATACCGGCATACATTTTTGGATCTGTATTTTATTTTCTTCCATTTATTCTGATGATTGCAGAATTTGCATCTGCCAACTCAGAAAAAGAATCTGGTGTACATAGCTGGTTGGAATGTGTTCTTGGACCGAAATGGGCATTTTTAGGTGCTTGGGCATATTTCTTTGTAAACTTATTCTTTTTCTGTTCGCTGCTTCCACAGACGTTGATTTATGCATCATATGCGGTTGTAGGAAGAAACGTATTCGGTGGAGAAAGTGGAACAAAAATTATTGCAGTGATTTCTATCGTATTATTCTGGGTTGCAACTTTTGTTTGTATCAAGGGTGTCGGTTGGATTTCAAAAGTAACAAGTTTTGCGGGAAGCGCACGTATGTTTATGGGACTTGCATTTGTTGTTCTTGCATTTGTTGTTGTATTTATTTTAGGGAAACAGCCTGCTCAGGAATTTAGTGCTCAGACAATTACACCAAAATTCAACTGGACATTCTTTATGACAATGGCATGGGTATTACAAGCCGTAGGTGGTGGAGAAAGTATCGGAGTTTATGTCAAAGACGTAAAAGGTGGAAATAAAACATTCGTTAGAGTAATGGTAATGTCCACAGTGGTAGTAGGTCTTATGTATGTGCTTGGTGCAGTAGCAGTTGGTCTTGTTGTTCCAGGTGACGTACTTGCAGGTAACTTCTCAAATGGTATTTTTGATGTATTCCAGATCATTGGATCACATTTTGGAATTCCAAAAGGTATTATGGTTCGGCTGGTCGGTATTATTCTTTTACTTGGAAGCCTTGGTGCTTTGGCATTGTGGACAGCTGCTCCGGTTAAAGTATTTTTCTCAGAAATTCCAGAGGGAGTTTTTGGAAAATGGCTTGTAAAAACAAATGATGAAGGAAACCCGACAAACGCTTTGATCGTACAGGGATTCGTAGTAACTGTTTTGCTTGTTATTCCTGCATTGGGAATTGGAAATATTGATAGTTTTCTTGAAATGTTGATCAATATGACAGCGGCAACATCTTTGCTCCCAGTGTTGTTCTTGCTTGCAGCTTATATTGGACTGCGTTGGAAAAAAGATGATATGCCAAGAGATTTCCGTTTCGGAAGCCGTAAATTTGGAATCGCAGCAGGTATCTTTTTATTGATTGTATTTGCATTTGTGTTCTTTATGTCAACAGTACCGGAGCCAGCTTTGATTATGCAGGCAATCAATGGAACATTGCCAGAAGGAACTGCAAATCCAATTGGAACATTGGCATACAATGTCTTAGGTGTAGTTATTTTCATGGGATTGGCATGGATATGCTGGAATCGTTATGAGAAGAAAAATAAAAATCAGAAATAATAGATAATGGATCTTTTCGGGGGAAGATCATCGGATTAAATTGGAAAATGTCTGAGTCAAAAAAGGAGGAGTTCAACATGAAAACATGGGAGAATCATCAGATTGATGGGATCAACAGAATGCCTGCAAGAGCACATTTCTTAACATTCCCAACAAGAGAGAAGGCATTGCTTGGCAGCAATGGATATACACATGCATTTAAAAATTTGAACGGAACCTGGAAATTTATGTTTTTAGATGCACCAGAGTACAGCCCAGAAGGATTTTCGGAAAGTGATTTTGATGTATCAGGTATGGATGATATTATTGTTCCAGGTAATTGGCAGTTACAAGGATATGGGAAAATGCATTATTCTGATTTGTGGTATAATTTTCCAATCAATCCACCATATGTACCGACAGAAAATCCAACGGGAATTTACAAACGTACCTTTTATGTGGAAGAAAGCTTCCGGGGAAAACAAATTATTCTTCGGTTTTGCGGAGTAGATTCTGCATATCATCTTTGGATTAATGGTCAGGAAGTGGGATATAGCAAAGCTGCAAGAAATGAGTCTGAATTTGATATTACGGAATTGGTGCGGATCGGAGAAGAGAATGATGTTACCGTTCGCGTGTATCAATGGTCAGATGGAACTTATCTGGAAGATCAGGATATGTGGTGGGAAAGT
>JAXEUM010000048.1:0-71640 GCA_034114925.1 Oliverpabstia sp. | reverse complement strand
TTCATATAATAGCATTTTCCGTTGATCCACTGCCACCCGGTCAGCATCCGTCCGCTTCCGTCCATATAATACCAGACAGCACCTATTTTTTGCCAACCGGTCTGCATAGCTCCGCTTCCATTCATATAGTACCAACTGTTTCCTATCAACTGCCAGCCGGTCTGCATGGCTCCGCTTCCGTTCATATAGTACCAGGTTCCATTCACCTTTTGCCAGCCGGTGACCATCCAGCCACTGGCATCAAAATAGTACCACTTTCCATTGATTTTTTCCCAGTCGGACTTGGTATAGCTTCCATCACTGTGACGATACCACCAGCGATTCCCGTTCTGAATCCACCCGGACTGATGGTTTTCTTTGCTTTTACCCGGAATCCATGCTCCGCTTTTATCCACATAATATTCTCCGATCCAGGTATCGGCTTCCATCACTCCATTGTCCTTCATGTAGTAACATTTACCATTGATCCACTGCCAGCCGGTAAGCATAGCGCCATCTTCACCAAAATAATACCACTTTTCTTCTATTTCCTGCCAGTTGGTAACCATCCAGCCTTCCCGGTCAAAATAATATGTTTTTCCTTTGATTTCTTCAAACTCTTCCTGTGGGTTGGTTCCATCTTCTCTGATATATTTCCAACGATTTTCCACCTGTTCCCAGCCCTGCTTTTTTTCCTGGGAAGACTGTCCGGAAAGAAGTTGCTGCTCTGTCACCTCTTCTTCTTTCTCAGGAATGTCTGTTTCTTCTGTCTCTTCTGTTTCTTCTGTTTCTTCTGTTTCTTCTTTTATAATTTCTTCAGGCTGAGAAGTTTCTTCTTTTTCTGCCACCGTTTCTTCTTCCGTCTGAACGTTTTCTTCTCCCATTCCTTCTTCTATGGTCTGTTCCACAGACTGGACATCTGCTTCCTGTTCCACAGAAGCCGCCTGAACAGTCAAGGGAGAAATCATAGCCACACTCAGACAACCCGCCAGAAGTTTTGCCACAATTTTTCTCTTCATATGTATATTCTTTTTTCCTCCAATTCAGATTTCCATGTCTATTATTATAACTTTGTTACAAAACTTTGTCAATTCTTTTGCAATCATAATACTTTTTATCAAAGAACAGTTCAGCCATACAGATGTCCGTTTGCAAAAATATGCAAGCATATTTTATGCTTCCCGTACACTGTATGGCTGAACTGTTACTTTCTAAATAATAATACAGATTAAGCCACCTTTACTGTCATTTACTATTTTTTGCATGGTATCTTGGAGTTTTACCTGGCTTTCTTCACTGATCTGTGCGATTTTTGTGCGGATTCCGTCTTCCACTAATTGTTCAATGGATTTTCCAAAAATATTTGTCTGCCAAATTCCATCTTCCCGTTTTCCATTCTCTTTGATAAATTCTATCAAATCTTTCGCCTGTTCCTCGCTTCCCACAATGGGAGCAATTTCTGTTTCAATATTTGCTTTAATCATATGGATGGAAGGACTGGCAGATTTAATTTTCACTCCATATTTATTTCCCTGTCTGATCACCACCGGTTCTTCCAGTGTTATTTCATTTTTCTCCGGAATCACAACTCCATATCCGCTGCCCCTGACAGCTTCCATAGCATGTTGTACCTTCACATATTCTTCTTTCATGGCGGCAAGTTCCTTCAATGTATGAATTAACTGATACTCACTGGTAATTTCTACTCCGGTCATTTCACTCATAATCTGATAATAATAAGGTTCTTTCATCTCCATCCGAACCTTGACCACTCCATTCGACAGATTCACTTCTTCCAGAGCTGTCGTTTTTATATATTCGCTGTCCACCTGAAGATTTTCATTTTTTATATCCCGAATATAGCGCAGCCGTTCCATAAGTCCACGAAGCTGCTGCAAAATATCTCCTTTCAGATAATGAGAAGCCGGAAGAAGTTCCACCCACTTAGGTATGTAAAATTCCACCTGACGAACAGGAAATTCATAAAGAATTTTTTCCAGAATACGGACCACATCATCTTTTCTTAGTTGTTCGCAATTTACACTGATTGCCGCTGTCTGATATTTTTTCTGTAATTCTTCCGTCAATTTTAAAGTTTCTTCTTTGTATGGCTTTTGCGAATTGACCAGAATCAAAAATGGTTTTCCCTGCTTTTTCAATTCCTCCACCGTTCGTTCTTCGCTTTCCCGGAAATTTTCTCTGGGAATCTCGCCAAAGGAACCGTCGCAGGTGACTACAAGACCAATGGTAGAATGCTCCTGTATCACCTTTCTCGTTCCCACTTCCGCTGCCTGATGAAAGGGAATTTCCTGCTCATACCAGGGGGTTTTTACCATACGTTCTTTTTCATTTTCCATATTTCCGGAAGCGTCCGGAACCATAAATCCCACACAATCAATCAAACGGACCTTTACCGGAATATCTTCTCCTAAAAGAACATCCACTGCTTCTTTGGGGATAAATTTGGGTTCCACTGTGGTAATGGTTTTCCCTGAACCGGATACGGGAAGCTGATCTTGTACCTCCCTGCGATCTTGTTCATCCATTCCGGGCAATGCCAGAAGTTCCATAAAACGCCGGACAAATGTGGATTTTCCTGTTCTCACCGGACCTACAACTCCAACAAGAATCTGTCCCTGGGTACGGGCTTCTATATCTTTGTATATCGAGAATGCATCCATAATCGTCTAATCCTCCTTCTACTCTCATACTTGTGCTAATAATATGTATATGAGAAAAGAAGTCCGTTTATACGAATTATTTATACCTGTTTAGTATCTCTATAATCCATAAAAATCGTCCTTGGCAATAGGATTTTTATATCATTTTCCTCTCATAAATGGATTTCTGTACAGAGAATATACCAGCTGCACCGCCATGACACACCAGATCACCGGTTCACACCAGATCACCGCCGTATACTGATACTTCGGAATCAAAATCCAAACAAATAAGATTTTTCCAACCAGCTCGATTACACTGGAAATCAGAGGCAACATTTTCTCTCCCAATCCCTGAAGCGCATGCCTGGACTGGTTCAAGACACCCAAAATCACATAACTTGGTCCAACAATCCTCAGATATTGCACTCCCCCCTGAATGATCGCACTTTCATCTGTTCCCGTGACCAGGCGCATCAGAGCTTCTCCAAACAGATAAATCAGAATTGTGATCAATACAGTCAATACCACATTATAGGCATAGGAAATCCGCATCACCTTCCGAATCCGTTCCCGTTGTCCAGCTCCACGATTCTGAGACACGAAGGTAGAGACAGCCAGCGCCATAGAAGAAAAGAACATATTAAAAATCAGATAAATCTTTCGTGCCGATGAGTACGCTACGATCATCAGCATACCAAGCTGATTGATTCCATATTGTAGAATCACAGATCCCAGAGAAACAATACTGCTCATAAATCCCACTGAGAGTCCCTGCCCCAGCATCTCTTTATAGAGCGTACCTTCCATCTTAAAATGCTGTTTCTCCGGCAGTAGAAATTTCGCTTTTTTCCAGATATAGACCATACACAGAATCGCCGATACCATCTGCGCCAGTACCGTAGCCACTGCTGCTCCGGCAATCCCCATATCCCATTCCACAATAAAGAAAAGATCCAGGCCTACATTCAGCAGAGAAGAAAAAATCAAAAACACCAACGGCATCATGCTGTTTCCAATTGCCCGCAAAAGTCCTGCACACAGATTATAGGAAAACATCACCAAAATAGACACCGTAATAATGAATATATAAGTATAGGAATCTTCTATGACCTCCTGCGGTGTCCCAAGGACTTCCAAAAGAGGACGTAAAATCAAACTTCCTCCCAGTGTAATCACCAGAGAACACCCTATCCCGATCACCATAGCAGCCGCCGTAGAGCGTTTCAGAAGTTTCTGATCTCCAGAGCCAAAACTTCTAGAGGTTACCGTTGCAAGACCAGTTCCGATCCCCATGGCAAATCCCACTAACAGATCATAGACCGGCGTTGTGGCACCCATAGCCGCCAGTGCAGAGTCTCCCAGATAATGTCCTACAATCATAGTATCCACCATGTTATACAATTGCTGAAAAATCCTTGAAATCAAAAGCGGCATCATAAACAGCAGCATTGATGTAAAAATCGGACCATGCAGCAGGTCTACTCCCCCAAAAATCCTCGCCCCTCTTTTTACTTTTGCCCTTTCCATCTCTCCCTCATTCCTCCAACTTTTCCTTTACATATCTTCCTTTTCCATTTCCCGGCGAAGCTGTTCCAGATACTGCTGCTCCTTTTTACTCAGATTTGCATCCTCCAAAAGTTCCGGTCTCCATTGAAGAGTCCGAAGGATGGACTGCTCTCTTCTCCATTTTTCGATATTGGCATGATGACCGGACAGTAATACTTCCGGCACCTTTTTTCCCATCCACTCTGCAGGACGGCTGTACTGGGGATATTCCAGCAAATTGTCATGAAAAGAATCAAACTGGGCAGATTCTTCATTGCTTAACACGCCGGGGACAAAACGGGAAATAGCGTCAATCATTACCATAGAAGGCAATTCTCCCCCTGTAAGTACATAGTCCCCAATAGAAACGTAATCTGTAACCACTTCTTCCAGAACTCTTTCATCGATTCCTTCATAATGTCCGCAAAGAAAGACCAGATCCTTTTCTCTGGCAAAATCCTCCACCATAGATTGATTAAATACCTTTCCCTGGGGAGTAAGATATATCACCCGAGGCTTATAACCAATTTCTTCTTCTACTGCCTTGCAGGCTCCATACACCGGCTCCGCCTGCATCACCATGCCGGCTCCGCCTCCGTAAGGATAATCATCCACCTTCATATGTTTATTGGTAGAATAATCCCGGATATTTGTGGCAGTAAGCTGAATAATTCCCTGTTCCATAGCTCTTCCGATCACACTTGTTCCCAGTCCCTGCACAATCATTTCCGGAAATAATGTAAGTACGTGATAATGCATAGTATGTCCTCTCTTTCAGGCTTCTATATCGACCAATCCAGGCAGCAAATGAATTTTCATTTCATTTTTTTCCACATCTACTTCCAGGATACAGTCTTTAATAGCAGGTACCAGTACCTCTCCATATTCCCGAGTCTGGATACAATATACATCGTTTGCCCCGGTTTTCATCACATCCGTCAATACTCCAAAAGGGGTATTATCTTCCAGGATCACCTGCATATCGATCAGATCTGCAATATAATATTCATCCTTTTTCAACCGGACTGCATGCTCTCTGGTCACATAGAGACTCTTCCCTTTATACTTTTCAATATCATTAATATTGTCAATCCCTTTAAATTTCAGGATCACGAATTGCTTAAAAAATTTAACTCCGGTAATTTCCAGTTTTTTTTCTTCTCTTCCTGTATCCAGAATTACTTCTTTCAGTTTCTTAAAACGATTCGGATCATCTGTGGTGGGAAATACCTTCACTTCTCCCCGAATTCCATGGGTATTGGAAATCACACCAACCTGAAGCATTTGTTCCATTTTATTATCTCCTCTATATCATGATACAAAATTTTCCTGTGAATGAACAAAGTGGACGAGTCCTCTTCGAATTCCCTAAATTTCTATTATACAAAAAAGGATATAGCCAACGGCTACATCCTCATACTTTCAGCTATTGCAGAATTTCGACTACAACCTTCTTATCACATTTGGAGGAAGCAGCTTTTACAACCGTGCGGATTGCCTTGGCAATGCGTCCCTGGCGGCCAATCACCTTGCCCATATCGGAAGGTGAAACCTTCAATTCCACTAAAATTGCATTGCTTTCTTCAGTCTGAGTTACAACTACTTCTTCCGGATGGTCTACGAGGGATTTTGCAATTACTTCTACCAAATCTTTCATTACGCACCTCCGCGCATTTGTCTGGTCATTCTCCCACAGGGAAGAATGTACCGGGCAAAGACGATTCCGCAGTCCTTATGGCTCTGCATTATTTTTCAATACCAGCTAATTTGAAGATCTTGCTTACAACTTCTGTAGGCTGAGCTCCATTTGCCAACCATTTTTTAGCTGCTTCTTCATCTACTTTGTAAACGCTTGGGTTACAAGTTGGATCGTATGTTCCGATCTCAGCGATGAACTTTCCATCTCTTGGAGATCTGGAGTCTGCTACGATAATTCTATAGAAAGGAGCCTTTTTCTGACCCATTCTTCTCAATCTGATTTTTACTGCCATTACTTTCACCTCCTTGGAATAAATGCTTGCTATTTAAAAGGGAAGTTTGAAACCTCCTCTTTTGCCACTTTTACCGCCCATCATGCCGGGCATTTGTTTCATCATCTTTCTGGTCTGTTCGAACTGTTTTACCATACGGTTTACTTCCATCAGCTCAACGCCTGCCCCCTGAGCAATCCGTTTCTTACGGGAAGGATTCAAAAGATCGGGATTTGCCCGTTCCTTTGGCGTCATAGAAAGAATAATCGCTTCTTTTCTCGCCATATCTTTCTCATCGATCATACCTTCAAGATCTTTTGCTTTGCTTCCCAATCCAGGAAGCATATTCAGAACACTGGAAATACCACCCATATTTTTCATCTGGTTCATACTTTCCAGATAATCATCAAAACCAAATGTGGCTTTTTTGATCTTCTGTTCCATTTCCCGGGCTTTTGTCTCATCAAAGTTCTGCTGAGCCTTCTCAATCAGACTCATCACATCTCCCATACCCAGGATTCGTGAAGCCATACGGTCTGGATAAAACTGTTCCAAATCGGAAAGTTTTTCTCCCATACCCACATAAAGAATCGGTTTTCCACTGATCGCCTTGATAGACAATGCAGCGCCGCCTCGGGTATCGCCATCCAGCTTTGTCACAATAACACCGTCGATGCCTACCTTCTGATTAAAGGTTTCGGATACATTTACCGCATCCTGACCGGTCATGGCATCCACCACCAAAATGGTCTGATCCACATGTACCTGTTCCTTAATAGCAATCAGTTCCTGCATCATATCTTCATCTACATGAAGACGTCCGGCTGTATCTAAAATCACCACATTAAAGCCGTGATTTTTAGCATGTTCAATCGCCGCTTTTGCTATATCCACCGGATTTTGTTTATCTCCCATGGAAAATACTTCCACACCCTGTTTCTCACCATTGATCTGCAACTGAGTGATCGCAGCGGGACGATATACGTCACATGCTGCCAGAAGCGGCTTTCTTCCTTTTGCTTTTAATTTTCCTGCAATCTTCGCAGTTGTGGTTGTCTTACCTGCTCCCTGAAGACCTGCCATCATAATCACTGTTACTTCACCGGCAGGGCGAAGGGCAATCTCTGTGGTCTCACTTCCCATCAGAGAAATCAGTTCATCATTTACAATCTTAATAACCATCTGTCCGGGATTCAGACCATTCATCACATCCTGTCCAACGGCTCTTTCCTGTACAGATTTGATAAACTGTTTTACCACTTTAAAACTGACATCAGCTTCCAGAAGCGCCATCTTTACTTCTTTTAATGCTGTTTTTACATCTGCCTCTGTCAGACGGCCCTTACTTCTCAGGTTTTTAAATACATTTTGCAGTTTTTCAGTTAAACTTTCAAATGCCATGTACTATAACTCCTCTAAAATGCTGTGGGACAATTCTTCAATTCTTGTCATAATCTGACCCAAATCTCTGTCCTCATAACTCTGTGTCAGTCCGTGAATCTCATGAACCTTTTCACGGATCGTTACAAACTTTTCCACCAGATGAAGCTTCTCTTCATAATCTTCCAGAATCCTGGTACTTCTCTTCACCAGATCGTGAACCCCCTGTCGACTGATTCCCTGATCCTGGGCAACTTCACTGAAAGAAAAGTCATTGAGAACAACTTCTTCATATATACTTCTCTGATGCTCTGTGAGCAATTCACCATAAAAATCAAAAAGTAACGCCTGTCTTGCAAGCTTATCCATGTTCATCACCTTGGCTATCATACAACAATTCTTTTACCGTGTCAAGTATTTTTTATTGACAAACTTTTTATATATAACAGTTCCTTACTGTTCAACAACATATTCACTATATTGGCGTCAATATTTTTGTATACTTTCTATATTTCTGCTAATAGTTTTATAATATATAATCAGCTCATAACAGAAGGAGTTATTGTAATAGAAAGGAGTTCTTCATGGCAAGACCAGAAAAACAGCTTTACACAGAAATTGATTATTATGCTCTTCCCGAAGATGTACGAGCCGAACTGATAGACGGTCAGATTTATTACCAGGCTGCTCCCAGCCGTATTCATCAGGAGATATTAAGCGAATTACACGCCGCAATACATCAATACATCAAATCAAAAAAAGGTTCCTGCAAGGTCTATCCAACTCCGTTTGCAGTTAAATTATGGGAAGAGAAAAAAACCATTGTTGAACCTGATATAAGCGTTATATGTGACCGCAACAAACTCACAGAAAGAGGCTGCACAGGTGCGCCTGACTGGATTATTGAAATCATATCCCCTGGTAATTCCAGTCATGACTATATAAGAAAACTGAACCTTTATGCTGACGCAGGCGTTCGGGAATATTGGATTGTAAATCCTATAAACCGCACTGTGCTTGTTTATCGCTTGGAAGAAAGCAAGTTTGAAGTATCTTCCTACACCTTCCAAGACAAAATAAAAGTCAATATTTATGATGATTTATGGATTAACTTCATGGAAATTAACCCATAATCTTTTTTATCTGGCAGCAGGAATTTTTTCCCTGCTGCCGAATTATTTCAGGTATTTACATTGTGAAATCCCAATTTCAGAAAAATAAATCTGTCTATATATCCATACTTCCGCTGCGAAATCCTTCCAGATCCAGGGTAATGTATCGAAAATCCAACGCTTTCAATATATTTTTTATAAGAACCGACTGCTCCACCGCCTGAGAAAATTGTTCCACAGGGATTTCCAGACGAGCCACATCTTTGTGCAGCCGCACTCGAATCACACCAAAGCCAAGTTCCTTCAATGCCTCCTCTGCCGCCTCGATTCTGCGCAGATTGAAAAGATCCAATTCCTCACCGTAAGGAAGCCGGGTAGCCATACAGGGTGAGGAAGGACGGGAGGCAGAAGAAATGCCCAATTGTGACGCCCATTCCCGAATTTCTTTTTTCGTAAGTCCATGCTCCAATAAAGGACTGGAAATCCCCAGTTCTTTCACTGCCCTCATCCCCGGTCTGTACTGAGAAAGGTCATCATAATTAGAACCTTCATATATCATCGAAATCCCATGATCCTCTGCAAACGCTTTTAATTTTTGAAACAAACCTTTTTTGCAAATATAGCACCGGTCTTTTGGATTCTTTTTGATGTTATCAAATTCCAGTTCATTTACCGTGATTACCTTATGAAGTAATCCCCCTTCTTCTGCTGCTTTCCGGGCTGCCTCCATATCTGCCGCCGGATGAAGGATCGTATCAAATGTCACCCCATAAGCCTTTGTTCCGTTTTCCGCCGCACATTTACCAATCAGCGCTGCAAGAAGAGAACTGTCCACACCGCCGGATAATGCAAGACATACCGGATTTTTTGTTTCTTCTTTTAATTGTTTTACCAACATTTCCTGTTTTTGAGAAAATGTCTGCTCTTTTGCTTTTTCCATTATCTTTTTACCTCAAACTCTTCTCTTGCCTTATCCTGTACCTCTTTATGTATTTCCATAAATGGTTTCCCTGTTTTTTGGCAATATTGCTTTACATCTTCATATTCCGGATACCAGAATGTCTCCTGCTCCATGCGGCAAACCTTCACTCTTACAATCCCTTCCGGCATCTTCAAAGAAAGTATCTTTCTTTCTAAAACAGTTCTTTCTGCCGGATATCTTCGGATTCCAATGGTGGTTGTCTCACGAAAAATCATTTTTTCCAATTCCTCTGTTTTCTCTTTTTTACATACCACCTGAAGCTGGTATGCCGGACGGGACTTTTTCATCAATACCGGGCGAAAAACTGCGTCCAAAGCTCCCGCTTCCAATAATATTTCCTGAAGGTATCCCAGTTGTTCTCCCGTACAGTCATCCACATTCGTTTCCAGCACCATCACCGATGTTTCTTCTTTTTCCTGAAGTATCATGGCACGAAGTATATTGGCATGGGGAAAATCTTTTTCACCAGAGCCTACCCCTATTTTCTCTATAGTGAATTTTTCAGGCAATTCTCTGTTTCGCATTGCTGCCGCAATAGCAGCCCCTGTGGGTGTGATCATTTCCCCTTTCACCTGGGTAAACTGCACGGAAAGACCATAGGTACTGACTAATTCTGCCGTGGCAGGTACAGGAACGGGAATTCTGCCATGCTGACACCAGACTGTCCCGGTTCCCTCCATGAACGTTCCCACTGCAATCTGAGAAATCCCCAGATTCACAAAACAGGCCGCTGCACCCACAATATCAATAATAGAATCCACTGCACCTACTTCATGAAAATGGACTTTCTCCATCGTTGTTCCATGGACTTTCGCTTCTGCCTGCGCCAGCACTGTAAATATTCGAAGCGATACTTCCCGTACTTTATCATCCAATGGTGACTGGCATAACATCTCCCGAATCTGCCTGTAATCCCTGAGAGGCTGTGGACTATTTTCATCCAATTCCACATAAAAAGCACAGGCGTCAATTCCATTTTTTGATGTACGTCCCACTAAAAGGCGATACCCCTCCAACGGCAGTTTCTTTATTTCATCTTCCATAAACGTTCTGGAAGCTCCCAGGTCTAATAACGCACTCACAGTCATATCCCCGCTGATACCAGAACTTCCTTCCAAATATAAGATACGATTCATAAGTTTCCTCTTTCCTTTCAAATTTATGCCCAAGTCATCATGGCAATCCCCAGAATTCCAAAATAGTATAAAAGCAATGCCCAAAATCCTAATTTTTCAGGCAGATGTCCAAAAAAATTTTTTCCCACCATCATATCGGAAATCACAAACATCACCGAACCTATTGCAATCCACCAGTACCGGGAACCTGCTGTAAAAGGCAGACATACCGCCATTGCCATCATCCCCATCAATACAGCGGGATACAACAACATCAGATATAACCTGGGATCTTCTTTCCCTTTCTCCAATTCCTTCCGAAACACCAGAATCATCGCCAGCATTCCAAGAATCCAGATTGGCAGATAAGCCAATGTAAAATGCCCTTCCTGCAAAAACCATACGATCAAACACAGATGTCCTGCTGCAAAAACTCCCATTCCCAGAAAAAATCGAATTTCCAGGAAAGCATCTGCCAAAAGAAATAATACCATGGCAATCAAAATCCAACTATCATTTTCCCGCTGATGAAACTGCACGACTCCTATGATTGCCGTACACACCATCATCCAGGTGGAAAGACACTTTGGTATCAAATTCCATACTTTCTTTTTCTGTTCTTTCATTTTACAGTGAAGAAGTCCACCGGAAAAAATCACAGGCAAAACCACCGCCATCCAAAGAATATACTCCATAACATTCTCCCTTTCCCATCTCATTTTTATTACTTTTCCGACCCCAAATACAACTATCTACAGAGTAACACTTGTTTTCATTTCCGTCAATCATCTGTATTTTTCCAAAAACATCTTGACAATCTTTCTCCAGAAGATAAGATTAAATAAAGACATTATACGAGGAGGATTTATTTTATGACACCATCAAAAGTATATTTTACAGACCTTAGAACACACAATTCTGTCAGCCTTCCCGAAAAGCTGAAACGTCTGATCAAAAAAGCAGGTATTGAAGACATTGATTTTGAGAAAAAATACGCCGCCATCAAAATTCATTTTGGCGAACCGGGTAATCTGGCTTACCTTCGCCCCAATTATGCCAAAGCCGTAGCAGATGTGGTAAAAGAACTGGGCGGCAAACCTTTCCTTACAGACTGTAATACACTGTATGTAGGCGGCAGAAAAAATGCACTGGATCATATGGACAGCGCTTATGAAAACGGCTTCTCTCCTTTCTCTACAGGCTGTCATGTGATCATTGCCGATGGATTGAAAGGTACCGATGAAGCTCTCGTTCCCGTGGAAGGCGGAGAATATGTAAAAGAAGCAAAGATCGGACAGGCTGTTATGGATGCCGATATTTTCATTTCTCTGGCACATTTTAAGGGTCATGAAGCCACCGGTTTTGGCGGAACGCTGAAAAATGTCGGTATGGGCTGCGGCTCCAGAGCCGGTAAGATGGAACAGCACAGCGCCGGAAAACCTCATGTAAATCATGATGACTGTGTGGGATGTAAAATGTGTACTAAAATCTGCGCCCATGACGCCATCACCGTTACAGACAGAAAAGCAACCATTGACCATAACAAATGTGTCGGCTGCGGAAGATGTATCGGCGTCTGTCCTCACGATGCAGTCAACCCTGCATCTGACGAATCAAACGATATTCTGAACAGAAAAATTGCAGAATACACAAAAGCAGTGGTAGACGGAAGACCTTGCTTCTATATCAATATGGTAATTGACGTTTCTCCTTACTGCGACTGCCATGCGGAAAATGATGCAGCTATCGTTCCGGATGTGGGATTCTTTGCATCCTTTGACCCGGTTGCTCTCGATGTGGCATGTGCAGATGCAGTAAATAAGCAGCCTGCTATTGCTAACAGTGTACTGGGCGATCACCAGCATAACCACGGAGATCATTTCCACAAAGTAAGTCCAGATACAAACTGGATGTCTGCCATTGACCATGCAGAAAAACTGGGACTGGGAACCAGAGAATATGAATTAATTACAGTAAAATAAACCCATAGAAAAAATACCGCACAGGATACTAATTATATCCTGTGCGGTATTTTTTATACCTTTTTGACCCTGACTTTATAAATTCGGACGAATCAATCTCGGTTTATATCCTGATTTTTCCAGTTCTTCCACAATCTGCTGTTTATGCTCTGTACCAAATGCCTCCATAGTAATTTTCAATTCCACTGCCGCATTTCTGTTGGTGCTATAGAACTGGTTGTGATCCAGTTTGATAATATTTCCCTGCTGCTGAGCGATCAGCTGAGATACCCGGGTAAGTTCGCCGGGACGGTCAGGAAGAAGAACAGAAATTGTAAAGATTCTGTCTCTTTGGATCAGTCCCATCTGCACCACAGAAGCCATGGTGATCACATCCATATTTCCGCCGCTTAACACAGAAACAATTTTTTTATTTTTCACGTTCAGATGTTTCAGAGCAGCTACTGTCAGCAAACCGGAGTTTTCCACGATCATTTTATGATTTTCTACCATATCCAGAAAGCTTACGATCAACTCATCATCTTCTACGGTGATGATATCATCCAGATTTTTCTGAAGATAGGGGAAAATATGTTCTCCCGGTGTTTTCACAGCCGTACCGTCGGCAATTGTATTGATATGAGGAAGGGTAGTCACCTCACCTTTGTCCACGGATACCTGGAGACAATTGGCTCCTTTCGGTTCCACACCGATCACTTTAATATTGGGGTTGAGAAGTTTTGCCAGAGTGGATACCCCTGTTGCCAATCCGCCTCCTCCTACCGGGACAAGAATGTAATCCACCAGAGGAAGTTCTTTGATAATCTCCATAGCAATCGTTCCCTGACCGGTAGCAACTGCCGGATCGTCAAAAGGATGGATAAAGGTATACCCATGTTCCTCTGCCAGTTCATAGGCATGGGCGCATGCCTCATCATAAACGTCCCCAAATAAAACCACTTCTGCCCCGTAGCTCTTGGTTCTCTCCACTTTAATGAGAGGGGTGGTAGTAGGCATAACGATAACTGCCTTTGCACCAAATGCTTTTGCTGCATAAGCCACACCCTGAGCATGATTTCCCGCTGATGCAGTGATCAGTCCTTTTTCTCTTTCCTCCTCGGACAGTGTGCTGATCTTATAGTAAGCGCCCCGCAGTTTATATGCCCCGGTTCTTTGCATATTTTCCGGCTTCAGATATACTCTGTTCCCGGTCATATGACTAAAGTAATCACTGTAAATCAATTTTGTTTCCTGAGTGACCTGTTTTACTACCTCTGACGCTTCTTCAAACTTTTCCAATGTCAACATAATTTAGCCTTCTTCCTTCACATTAAACAATGCATTTACAAACTGATCCGCATTAAACTTCTGCAAATCGTCAATGGTTTCACCTACTCCAATATATTTTACCGGAATATCCAATTCGGACTGGATTGCCACAGCGATACCTCCCTTGGCAGTTCCATCCAATTTTGTAAGGATAATTCCTGTCACATTTGCAGCTTCTTTAAACTGACGAGCCTGAGCCAGAGCATTCTGCCCTGTGGTTCCGTCCAGAACAACCAGTGTTTCCAGATATGCTTCCGGATACTCTCTTTCCAGTACCCTGTATATTTTTTTCAGCTCTTCCATAAGATTTTTCTTATTATGAAGTCTTCCTGCCGTATCACATAAAAGCACATCTGCATTTCTTGCTTTTGCTGCCGCCACTGCATCATATACGATAGCTGCAGGATCAGCTCCTGACTGACCTCCGATCAGATCCACTCCGGCTCTGTGTGCCCATTCGCTCAGCTGTTCACCTGCCGCCGCACGATACGTATCCGCTGCTGCAACAATAACTTTTTTTCCCTGATCTTTCAGTTTTCCTGCCAGTTTTCCCACAGAAGTGGTTTTTCCCACACCGTTGACGCCGATCACTAAAACTACAGATTTCCTGTGTTCAAATTCATAAGCGGTATCTCCCACATCCATCTGACGCTTGATCTCATCAATCAGCAGTTGCTTACATTCTGCCGGATCTTTGATTTTCTTTTCTGAAACTTCTTCTTTTAAATGTTCAATGATAGCTGTGGTAGTGTTGATCCCGATATCGCCCATCACCAGAATCTCTTCGATTTCTTCGTAAAAATCTTCATCAATACTGGAAAATCCACTGAAAATAGAATCAATTCCTGCCACAATATTATTTCTTGTTTTTGCCAGACCATCTACCAGACGCCTGAAAAACCCTTTTTTTTCCTCTGACATATTCATTCCTCACTTCTATTATTGATCCAACTGATTTTCTATCAGATTCACCGATACAAGGGTGGAAACTCCTTTTTCCTGCATGGTAATACCGTAAAGTCGATCCGCCGCATTCATGGTTCCTCTTCTATGTGTTATAATAATAAACTGTGTGTTTTTTGTCAACTTATGAAGATACTGTGCAAACCTGGTTACGTTGGAATCATCCAGAGCTGCCTCGATCTCATCCAGCAGACAGAATGGAGACGGTTTCAGATTCTGAATGGCAAACAGGAGAGCTATCGCCGTCAATGCCTTTTCCCCACCGGAAAGCTGCATCATATTCTGAAGTTTCTTTCCCGGTGGCTGCGAAATGATCTTGATTCCTGCCTCCAGAATATCTTCCTCTTCCATCAGTTCCAAAGTTCCTTTTCCACCGCCAAACAATTGCTTAAATACTTTATCAAATTCTGTTCGAATCTGCTCGAACTTTTCCGCAAACTGTTTCCGCATTCCTTCATCCAATTCGGCAATGATATTTTTTAAGGTTTCCGCTGCCTCTACCAGATCAGAATGTTGGTCACTGAGGAACGTATGGCGTTCCAGAAGTTCTTTATACTCCTCAATGGCGTTCACATTTACATTTCCCAGTTTCCGTATGGAATCTTTCAGTTCCGTGATGTCTTTTTTGATCTCCGCCCGTTCAGGAATTTCTTCCATCTTATAATCCGCCGCTTTGCTGGGTGTGATCTCATATTCTTCCCACAGATAACTGATCTGACTTTCCTGACGCTCTTCCAGTTTTTCTTTCTGACTGCCAAGACGGAAACATTCTTTGTCCATCAGATTCATATGATTGGATAATTCATCTCTCCTCTGGAAAAAGGTTTTGTGATGAGCATTGAGAGCTTCCTTTTCTTCCAGATAAAGTTTCAGCTTCTCCTCGCCATCCTGTTGGATTTTTCCTGCCGCCTGAATCGTCTGCTCAATCTCCAGAATATCTTTTTCTTTTCGGGACATCTCCTGTCCCCCTTCTTCCATAGCCAGAGTAAGATGTTCCAGTTCCTGTTTCAGATTCGCTTCTTCCTGACAGATTCGCTGAATATTTTCCCGGGCAAAGTTTCTCTTTTGCTCTTTTTCCGTATATTCCATCTGAATTTCATTGAGAATTCCGGTATATTCCAGCTCTTCTCCCTGCTGTTTTTCCAGAAGTTTCTGATGTTCCTCTATCAGCAGTTCCTGCTCTTTTTCCCTGGCTTTCGAATCGTCCATTTCTTTTTGAATCAGAGAACTGTTCTCTTTGATTTCCTGAATCTGACTTTCAATTTCTCTTCCTTCTGATTTCAGTTGGCCATATCCCCCACGAATTTCCCGGGTTCTTGTTTCCGCCTGAGAGATATTCATTTTTTCCGTATTTTGAGCAATTTGCAATTTCTGAAGCTGTTCTGTCAATTCCGAAAGATAATCTCTCTTATGATTTCTGTCTTCTCTGTTTTTTGCAATGGCTTCCTGCATCTTTATCATATCATTTTTTAATGCAGCCACACTGGATTCCAGTTCTTCGATTTCCCGTCTTCTTCCCAGAAGGTTACTGCTGTTTTTAAAAGCTCCACCTGTCATGGAACCGCCGGGACTGAGAGATTCCCCTTCTAAAGTTACAATCCGCAGACTGTGATTATATTTTTTCC
Source organism: Oliverpabstia sp. (assembly GCA_034114925.1). Taxonomy (GTDB): domain Bacteria; phylum Bacillota; class Clostridia; order Lachnospirales; family Lachnospiraceae; genus Oliverpabstia. The sequence goes on along the minus strand of JAXEUM010000048.1, from coordinate 55,016 downwards.
CGATAGCAATGGCGTGATCGATGGTATCCACCACCAGCGTCCGGCCCAAAAGCTGTGACAACAGGATACGATACACTTCCTCTGCATCCACCAAAGTATCTGCCAGTCCGATAACTCCCGGTTCTCTTAAGGCTGCCCCATTGGTAAAACTGCTTTTTCTCATATTGGTGAGTGGCAAAAATGTGGCCCGTCCATATCGGTTTTTCTTCAAAAACTCAATCATATGTTTGGCAGTCTGGTCATTGTCGGTAACAATGTTCTGGATACTTCCTCCCAGCGCCGTCTCAATCGCTGTCTCATACTGTTTTTCCACCCGGATCAGATCAGCCACAACTCCATAAATCCCCGGACGTCTGTCCTTTTGTTCCATCACCCGACGGATACTGTTTCCGTATCCCTCATACCGTTCTGTAATATTTTTCAAAGATTCCAGTCTGGATTCTTCCCGGTGATAAGCAGTCTGTCCAATCTCCATCTGGCGGTTCTGATCCTCCAGTAATTTTCGGATGGCGGCAACTTCTCCCTCCGTTTTTCTGTATTCCTGATTCAACTGATCCATCTGCTCACTGATCTGATGATAGGTTTCCTGATGAGAACGGATAATCTCCTGCTGTTCTGATTCATCACTTTTTAATTTCAGGATACGTTGACTCAAAGAAGCTTTTCGTATACCGATCTGCTCTAACATAGCGTCATATCGCTGCATTTTACCTTTGGTGGAAGCCTTTTGATTCAGTATCTGGATAATCTCATTTTTTCCCTCTTCTATCACCCGGGAATTTTCATCCATTTTCCGATGCAGATCGTCCAGTTTTTTTCTCTCTTCTTCCCGTTTTTCTGAAATTTCCTGAAGAAGTTTCTCCAGATTTTCTTTATCTTCCCGGTGTCTTTTTTCTTCTTCTTCCCGTTTTTCAACTTCCTGGCGAATAGAAGAAATCCTCTCCTGATAATGCTGATCGCTTTGCTTTGCCGCCTTGATCTGTTCCCTGAGAAGTTCGATACTGTTTTCCAACTGTTGTTTTTTCAGCGCATTTTCGCTGGCCTGTTCCCGAGAGGTCTGAATCTTATTTTCCAGTTCTTCCAGTTTCTTTTCTATTTCATCATATTCTGCCCTTGTTTTCTCAAAATCCGCCTGTGTCTGTTCCAATTCCTCCCGGGCAGCCTGATGTTTCTGCTCCACTTCCTTTAGCTGCTCTCTGATATGAGCTGTTTCCACCAGAAACATATTCACATCCAGCACCTTTAACTCTTCTCTCTTTTTCAGATAAATTCTGGCTGTCTCGGACTGACGCTCCAATGGTCCCAGCTGACGGGTCAGTTCAGAAAGAATATCTGTCACACGCACCAGATTCTGCTGCTCTTCTTCCAGCTTTTTCAAAGCTGTATTTTTTCTTCTCTTAAATTTGACAATTCCTGCTGCTTCGTCAAATAATTCCCGCCTCTCTTCCGGCTTACCACTCAAAATTTTATCTATCTGTCCCTGACCGATAATGGAATACCCTTCTTTTCCAATACCTGTATCGTAAAAAAGTTCATTAATATCTTTCAAACGACAGGAAGTTCCATTCAAAAGGTATTCGCTCTCGCCGGAACGGTACAACCGCCGGGTAACAGTCACTTCTTCATATTCAATGTCCAACTTATGGTCGGAATTGTCCAGGGTGATCGCCACGGAAGCAAACCCAAGAGGTTTTCGCGTCTCCGTACCGGAAAAAATAACATCCTGCATATTGCCGCCTCGCAATTGTTTTGCACTCTGTTCTCCCAGCACCCACCGTACCGCATCGCCTACATTACTTTTTCCACTGCCGTTTGGTCCCACGATCCCGGTAATTCCATTATGAAATTCAAATACGATTTTATTTGCAAATGATTTGAATCCCTGCACCTCAATACTTTTTAAATACATACGTCACCTGCCTGAAGAGCCATAATTCCATGATATGCAGCCATCTGTTCCGCTGCTTTTTTGGTTCGTCCCTGTCCCTGGCCCATTGCTTTTTCTCCGATACATACTTCCACAGAAAATGTCTTATTATGATCAGGTCCTTCTTCTCCTAACAAATGATAGGAAATTTCTCCTGCAAAATTTCCCTGTACCATTTCCTGAAAGATGGTCTTGCTATCGAAAAAGAGTTTTTTATGTTCTATATCATTCAATACAAATTTCAGAATAAACTCTTTTGCACTAGCAAATCCACCATCCAGATACAATGCTCCGATTACTGCCTCCATAGCATCGGAAGTAACGGAATCTCTGTGGCGTCCTCCCGTAAGTTCTTCTCCCTTTCCCAGGCTGAGATATTCTCCCAGATTCATTTCTCTGGCACAAAAAGCCAGCGTAGGTTCGCAAACCAGACTTGCTCTGAGACGGGTTAATTCTCCCTCCGGCATTTCCGGATAAGCTTCAAACAGATATTCGCTGCTGACCAATTCCAAAACAGCATCCCCAAGAAATTCCAGTCTTTCATTACAGTCCAGTCTGTTCATATGGTGTTCATTCACATAAGAGCTGTGACGCAATGCAGTAAAAATCAATTCTCTGTCTCTGAATTTGTAACCAATCGTATTTTCTAATTCCTGTATTTTTTTCATAAATCCTCCTGACATATACATAGTGAGGCTGCCGCATAACCGCAGCAGCCTCCCTTTATGACTACTCAATAGCTCTTTTTATAGCTTCCACAGCATCTCCTACCGATACGATCTGCTCTGCTTCTTCCTGCTGGATCTCAATATCAAATGTTTCCTCCACGCCCATAAGAATCTGAAACACATCCAAAGAATCTGCTCCCAGATCATCTGTAAATGTGGTATCCATTGTCACTTCTGAAGCATCCACATTCAACACTTCTGCAATAATATTCTGTAATTTTTCCAGTTCCATCTTATACTTCCCCCTTTTTCTCTGTGGTAATATGATCCTTGATCTTTCCGCAGATATCTTCCTGTGTAAATGTGATACACTGGAAAATGGAATTGCGGATTTCGTTGGCTGTAGCGCTTCCGTGGCTCTTTACCACCAGTCCCTTAAGCCCCAGCAGCGGTGCGCCTCCATACTGACTGGCATCAAAAGTCTTCAAAGTTTCTTTCAGCGCCGGTTTCACCAAAAGACCGCCGATCTTACTTCTCAAAGAAGTCTTCATTCCGCCTTTTACTTTTGAAATAAGGGCAGAACCTACTCCTTCATATAATTTCAAAATTACATTTCCCACAAAAGCTTCGCATACGATCACGTCACAAACTCCTTTGGGAATATCTCTGGCTTCCACGTTTCCGATAAAGTTGATATCGCTGCACTCTTTTAAGAGAGGATACGTTTCTTTTACCAATGCGTTTCCTTTTTCTTCCTCTGCACCGATATTTACCAGTCCTACTCTTGGATTCTTCACTCCCATTACGTTTTCCATATAAACAGAACCCATTCTGGCAAACTGAACCAAATGGGAGGATCGGGCGTCCACATTCGCACCGCAGTCAATCAACAGGGACACTCCGTCTACCGTAGGAATCAATGGCGCCAGGGGAGCTCGTTCTACTCCTTTAATCTTTCCGACCAGAACCTGACCGCCCACTAAGACAGCCCCTGTACTTCCACAGGAAACGAAAGCAGAAGCTTCTCCCTGACGTACCAGCCGCAAAGCTTTTACCAGAGACGAATCCTTCTTTTTCTGGATTGCCGAAACAGGAGGTTCCCCTGTTTCAATTACTTCCGTCGCCGACACTACTTCAATTCTTTCCTCAGGATACGTATACTGTGCCAGTTCTTTTCTGATTACGTCTTCCTGTCCCACAAGATAGACAAAAAGTCCGTCTTTTTCATTGACTGCCTCTACCGCGCCTTTCACAGGTTCTTTGGGGGCATAATCCCCACCCATGGCATCCACAGCCACTTTAATCCATTCACTCATGTATCTTCCTTCTTTCTTGTCTTCCGGAAGCTAAACTTCCGACAGGTCTAAACTATAACCATGATACTAAACATTAAGATAAAATGCAACAAAAAAGTGGGGTTGTACGGACAACCCCACGAAAACAAGTTCCTGTTCACAAAAAGTACTGTGTGAAAATTCCATGAAACAGTCTACTGCATCACACCATCAGATCCCAGATGATAACCGTCTACATCTGTATCACAGGCCATAGAACCATCACTGTTGAAATAATACCAGTTTTCTCCTTCCTGATACCATCCTGTTCTGATATAGCCATTTTCATCAAATATGTACCATTTACCGCCAATCTTCTCCCATTTGCTTACAGGGTATGTTCCGTCTGTATACTGGAACCACCAGCCTTTTTCGCTTTCCTGCCATGTTCCCTGTGCGTCAGGAATTTCTTCCTTAGAAGTTTCTTCTGCTGTAACAGTCTCCTCCGGCGCGGCCTCTTCTTCTGTCACTGTAACACACTTTGTTGTACTGGTGGAAAGCTGAATCCCTTCACCCACCGTATTTGTTACAACAACGTAATAATATGTAGTACCCGGTTCTGTAGTAGGAGGAATAAAGGTACTGTCTACTGCTCCTTCAATCTCCGTTCCGCCCCCGTTGGAATCTACGTTATTTCGATACCACTGATAGGTCAGTTTTCCTCCGTCTGATACAGAGGCTTCCACAGTCAGAGGTTCTGCAGTACCGTTCTTTCCATAAGTAACTGGCTCTCCCAGTTCATTGGCAAACACCGGCTTCTCCACGCTTTCATCCACCTTCAGATTCGTCATTGCTTTTTCTGAAGATGACTCACCTTCCTTTGTAGTCTTGTCCTCACTATTCCACAAAACTCCCAGAGTTTCTTTAAAAGAACAAGCCGATAAGACAGGCATACAACATAAAACCATGCCCGCCAGCAATCCCTTTTTTATCTTTCTCATTTTTCTGTCCCTTCTCAATTAGTTATTGTTGTTACTCTTCCTTTCGTCCACAACAACTTATTGTTTACTTTGTTCTTAGCTGTTTTAATTATTACAAATTCATTTCAACTTTGTTTCATATTATATCATACACATAAAATAACTGTCAACTGGAAGGGATATCCTTTTATACCTGAGACAACACAAAGATATCATAGATGGAACGGATTGCTGTTTCAAAATCTCTGTTTTCCACACCGATAATAATGTTTAGTTCACTGGATCCCTGATCGATCATCTTTACGTTGACATGATTGTGCGCCAACGCTGCAAAAATCCTTGCGGCAGTTCCCCTGTTTCTTCTCATTCCCCGTCCTACTACAGCAACTAATGCCAGATCTGATTCCAAATCAATAGAATCCGGTTGTACTGCCCGATGAAGACCTGCAATAATATTCTGTTCCTTATCCTCAAATTCATCCTGATGCACGTACACTGTAAAAGTATCAATACCGGAAGGTACATGCTCAAAGGACAGACCATTTTCTTCAAATACCTGAAGAACTTTTCTCCCAAAACCAACCTCCGCATTCATCATATCCTTTTCTATATTGATGGATGCAAAACCTTTCTTTCCGGCGATACCGGTAATGGTGTATTTGGGTTTGTTGCAGGTACTTTCCACAATCATAGTTCCCTTATCCAACGGACAATTGGTATTACGGATATTGATAGGAATTCCCTCCTGTCTCAGAGGAAAAATAGCATCTTCGTGAAGCACCGTCGCTCCCATATAAGCCAATTCCCGCAACTCTTTGTAGGTAATTGTGGAAATCACTTTCGGATCATCCACAATCCGGGGATCTGTTACCAGAAATCCGGATACGTCTGTCCAGTTCTCATAAAGATCCGCCCGGACTGCCTTTGCCACTATGGAACCAGTCACATCGGAACCGCCTCTGGAAAACGTCTTGATTGTTCCATCATAGCAGGAACCATAGAAGCCCGGAATTACAGCTCGCTCTATATGCTCCAGTTTATCCGCCAGACTTTTATCTGTTCTTTCTGCATCCAAAACCCCATTTTCATCAAAGAAAATATGATTTGCGGGATCCACAAACTCATACCCCAGATAATTCGCCATGATAATACCATTCAAATATTCTCCCCGGGAAGCAGCATAATCCAATCCTTTTTGGCTTTCAAAATCTTCTTTGATCTTGGAAAACTCTTCATCCAGAGATAAACTCAGATTTAACCCATCAATAATCTCCTGATAACGGGCCTGGATTCTCTGAATCTTTTTGTCAATGGAAGCTCCCTCAGCGGCAGTGTGGTAACAGTCATACAACATATCTGTCACTTTTATATCATCGTTATACCTCTTTCCCGGCGCTGATGGAACCACATATCTTCTTCCTTCATCGGAACGGATAATATCTCCTACTTTTTTAAACTGCTCTGCACTGGCTAAAGAACTTCCGCCAAATTTTACCACTTTTTTTCTCATAACTTCCTCCGCTTTTCACTTTATATTTATTCTGTCTAACCTTTCGTTTCTCTTTTACTTTACTTGGCTAATATATCACTTCTGCAAAGAGATAGCAAGAGAAAATTATCTGTCACACCTTTTTTGCCAATCATCAATGGAGATTCTCCAATTCTTTCAGTCTCTTTCTTCTTCTGAATCGTTCTCCACTCTTATTGTAGATCAAAAATGATTCCACTAATACTTTATTCAAAGGACCCAGTTTATCCTTGGTGGTCCTGTCATATCTTGTTCCTCCGCAGGCAATATAGGGAGTTGTTTTCACGTAACGAATCAGATCGGATTCGCACCGGATATCATCGGGAAGCTTGGTATATCCCATACCAATACAGTCCGGTCTGTGAGCGTCAGAACCACCAAATCCCGGTTTATGATACTTTCTGGCCAGTTGCTTCGCCTTCTCATTTACTTCCTCTGGTTCACAAGCATTATAAATCTCCACAAAATCAAACTGATTCATAAGACTTTCTATTCGTTCTTCGTGGAATTTTTTTCTGGCCTGCGTCTTCATGATACTTAAATACTTTTCCCCAAAGGGATGGGCAGGTCCTACAATTCCTCCGTAATGATGAACTGTCATGATCAGAATCTGTGCCGGCAGTCCCCGCAACTCCAAAAGTTTCAGTTTCACACCCTCCGGCATAATAACCAGCATATGACCACAATCTATGGTATCATATTCCACGCCCTTTAATACCACAAAGTCCGTATGGCTCTTTCCTTTGATCGAATCTCTCCATTCCCGGTATCCATCATAAGAATTATGATCCGATACCAACATTCCTCCAAATCCCTTTTCTTTTAAGCTTCGGATATATTCTTCAATCATGACTTTACCATCCATAGAGCCTTCTTTTGTATGGCAATGCATATCGAATTTCATATTCTCACCTCTCCATCATTTTACAGCAATTATTCATGTTTGTATTCATTATACCCTTTTTATCCGGAAGTTACAAATCTTTTTTCCAGACTTCTGTTCCCTAAAAAAATAAATTGTAACAGTTCAGCTTGCGCCATTCGTAAAACCTATTCTTTGCTTTTTTCTCTCATTTCCTTTATAATACAACGATAAGATTTCATAATTTTCACAGAAAGGATTTTCGTTATGTCACATACACCCTATATTGATCTTCACGTTCATTCCAATTGCTCCGACGGTACTTTCACTCCCTCTCAGCTTGTAGCATATGCGTTGGAAAAGGGTCTGCAAGCCATTGCCCTTACCGACCATGATACCACAGAAGGAATCGAGCAGGCTCAGGCCGCTGCTCAGAATACTTCTTTACAGGTTATACCGGGAATTGAACTTTCTACCGCCTATCTGGGCAGGGACATCCATATTCTCGGCTTGAACATTGATCCTGAAAATGCTTATTTCCAAGAAAAAATAAAAGCTTTTCAGCAGGAAAGAGAGGATCGAAATCGAACTATGATTTCCCGTATGCAAAAAGAAGGTCTGCACATTACCTGGCAGGATATGGCAGACAACTTTCCGGACAGCGTATGGACCAGAGCTCATTTTGCCCGTTTTCTTGCGGATACGGGACAGGTTCACACTCTGGCAGAAGCTTTTAACCGCTTTTTAGGCGATCATGCTCCCTGTTTTGTTCCCAGAAATAAAGTAACCCCCTTTGAAGCCGTGGAAATGATTCATCAGGGAAAAGGAAAGGCTGTTCTTGCCCACCCCCTCCTGTATCATCTGACCGAAGAGCAACTGGATGAACTGGTGCAGGCTCTGGTGCAATCCGGTTTGGATGGAATAGAAGCGATCTATTCCAACAATACCGGACTGGATGAGGTTCGTATGCGTCAGATGGCAAAAAAATACGGCATCTTTATCACAGGAGGTTCTGATTTTCACGGTTCCAACAAGCCGGCAATCGATCTGGGAAAAGGTCGGGGAAACCTGAAAATCCCCGCTTATTTGCTGGAGAATCTGTGAAATAAAACTCTGCCGGCAGAAGACTATTTTTTCAAAGAATTTATATGTTTCCCTGCCAGATATAAGAGAATCACAGAGATCACCAACTGGACAACAATGGAAATTTCCAGCATATAAACGACTCCAAAATCATTGGAATATTCTCCAAAACGATTGCAGATCTGCATCAGCTCACTGCCGCTGCCTACCTGTCTGCTCAAAAGTCCAAAATATATCACCAGGGGGTTCAGATAGAGAAGATAAATCCATCTTCCCATATCTACCCCCTCAAAATATCCCATCTGCTCTGCCCTGATTTCCAGTACATAATGAGCCCCCGCCAGTAATGCCAGAATTCCCATGGTCAGAATCAGCACAATCACATAAGACATGATTGTTGCCACTGTGGTTTTTCGAAGAACTGACGAGCAGAAAATCCCCACGCTTCCAATAAAAATACCGGAAATCACCAAAATAGCCACCAGAGAAAATAAATCCACCAGAGAAACTCCCCCAAAAACCAGGATGAGAGAAATCACCGGAAGAGCTGAAAAAGAAACCAAAAATATGAAACTTAAAGAAGACTCCAGTTTTCCCACCACCACTTTCCATGGACTCAGATGGGTTGTCAGAAGAATATCCAATGTTTTTCGTTCTCTCTCAATAGCGATTGAGCCGCCCGCGATCCCCGGCACCAAAACGCCAATCATCATAAACAGTGCATATGCCATCATCATATAACACTGAATGGGAAAACGATACTGTCCGGCTGTCAGGAATTCTTTGGAACCGCCCGTCCCAAAATAAGTGATAACCGCTACTGCCGTCAACAAAACGTTGACTCCAAATATGATCCAGGTTCCTTTCATAGAACGCATATTGCGCTTCATTTCATTTTCCAGTACCGGATTTAATCGCATCAACCTCTCCCCCTTTCTCAGGTTCAATCAGGCGGAAAAATACAGATTCCAGACTGTTATGCTCCCGTACAAAAGATGTGATCAGAACATCTGCTTCCACCAATTCTTTCATCAACATCGCTTCTTCTGCCTTACTTCCGCTAAATAATATGGAAATCGTATTTTTATCAATAGAAATTCTGGTAACCAACGGATGATTTTTTAATAATTCCAACGCCTTTTCCATATTTTGGTATATGGTAATTAAAATTGGATTGGCGCTGTCGATGGAATACATAATATCTTCCATTTCCCCCTGAAGAATCATTTTCCCCTGATTGATAATCCCCACATTGGTACACATATCTGACAGTTCTGACAGAATATGGGAACTGATCAGCACCGTGTATCCTTCCTGACAAAGATTTTTCAATACGTTTTTAAAAATTCTCCTGGCTCCCGGATCCAGTCCGGAAGCCGGTTCATCCATTACCAGCAACTGAGGACGGTGAATCAGAGCCCGGGCAAGACATAACCGCTGCTGCATTCCCCGGGATAATTCATCTACAAAGCGTTCCTCCATCTGAAATAATTCCACCCTATCTAAAACCTCTCTGGCACGCTTTGTTCCCTCTTTCCCATAAATTCCATAGGCAGAAGCGTAAAATTCCAGATACTCCATCACTGTCAGATTATCATACACACCAAAAAAATCCGGAACATACCCTATTTTACTCTTTAGTATATTCCCATCCTTATCCCCGCAGATTCCGTCAATCCAGACATTTCCTCTGGTTGGCTGAAGCAGTCCTGAGACGATACGAATGGTGGTGGTTTTTCCCGCACCGTTTGGTCCCACAAATCCATACAGTTCTCCTTTCCTGATGGACATATTTAAACCGTCCAATGCCAGAACCGTATCATATTTTTTATACAAATTTTCAATCTGCAGCATTTTTATTCCACCTTTCCCACTGCCTGCAGGCAGGGAAGCATGCAGGAACGATTTCTTGTATCCAGCGTATCTTCTAGGAGATAACGGATTCTCAGTTTGTTTTCTCCTGACAGATATCTTTTCAGATCTTCTTGTTTTAAGGGTTCTTTCCAGTTTTGAATCTCCTCAAAACTTCCTGTTTCCCAACAGTATAAAGCCACATTTCCCTGGAAATGGAAATAATATTTTTCTTCATTGTATTCCACCTCTTCCAGGATCACCTGTTGCACCTCTCCCAGAAAATCAAGAGAATAATCCACTGTAGCTTCCCGTCCGTGAATCAGATTGGTCTGTGGACTAAATTCGCTGTTTTGTGATTCTCCATAAGTTTCCAGATTAGGACACCAAAGATATGATCCGTTTTTCCATTCAATATCCACAGGCATCTGAAATAATGCTCTTCCGTGAATCATATAACCGGAATCCAACTGGAAATTATAGTCCGGATTTTCCACAATTGCCAGAAGGTACGCCTGTGCATTATTTCCATTCCGAATGGTTTCCCAGCTTTTCATAGCCATATTATTCTTCTCATATTCCGGATAATCATACTTTGAAAAATCCATAAAGTCTTCCATAAGAAGCTCTATTCCATCATTTCCATAGGAATGCAGCCGGATATTATCCCATATGCCCCCACTGCCTGCATCCATATCTTCCAGTACTGCCGCCCGGTTCTGCATGATCAGAATCACATTTTTCAGATTATATGATGTGGGATTTTTCCATTCTCCTTTTAATTGTCCGTTCTCAGCAAAGACTTCCAATTGAATGGTCTCTTCTTCCGAAACTTTTCTGTTTTTTTCCAGTTTGAAACAATTCTGGGTAAAAGCAGACATATTTTTCAGTGTGACTTTGTTTTTTTCTTCTCCCAACATAATATTCACCTGTTCTGACAACTGAGAATTGGCTGATGTCGTCCCTGTGGAAGCCATATTAGAAGGGAGCAGCTTATAATTTTTATCCAGATATAACTGATATTCATTGTTATAGGGCGCCTGGATTCCCATTTGGACAGTCTCTGTCCAAACGTTATTTTCCTGCTCATAAAGTCCATGGTAACTGATAAATGGAGCATGTAAATTCGTAGGCTTTCCCATGATACCGATAAAAATCACGAACACCAGAGAACACAGACAGATGCCTCCCCACAGATATTTCTGCTTTTTCTTTTTCTTCAAAACCAGAAACAGTCCCGGACCTACAATCAGCACATATACCGCCAGAAGCAAAACATATTTGCCCATAGCAGGTCGTTTGCTCACAGGAACGTCCACAAGTCCCGTACTATCTCCAAAGGTATACGTCTGCATCTGCTCCAGATAATGTATAAATTCTGCTCTTCGCTCTCCTTCTATAAAATTCTGAAATACCTGGGAAACGCTCTCGCCAGGAAGTCTCTCCAGATACACGCCTCCGGTTCCCATCCAGCGATCCAAAGCAAGCCGCTGCTTTGGTTCAAATTCTGTCCCCTGATCCACGATCAGAAGATCCAACTGCCGCAGAGCATCCGGATCAGGATATATGTCTTCCACCTCCAGGGCAATCGTCTTTACAAATGCTTCTGAAATATATTCCTGCTCAAAACTCACCTGCATACCATCCAGTTCCCCAATACCTTCTTTATCTTCTGAGATCACTCCCATCAGAATCCGGGACGTATTTTCTGAAAAATTGCAGTTGATTTCTTCACTGCTCACCACCTGACTGCCCTCTTTCAGTCTCACAAAGCAGGTTCCTTCAAACATAGGAAGCTCCAGATAAAAAGTTTCTGTTCTTTTTTCCCCTTCCTTTAAAACGATTTTTTTCTCATATGTATAAATCCTGTTCTTGCCGTTATTCCAGGGATCGGAATTCATCCAGATACTGCTGTGTATATCCTGGTTTTCTGCCATAACAGGCACTTCCATCTCCAAAATCCCCTGAAAATCCTTCCCTTTATTTTCCAGAAATACCTTGAGGGGAAAACAGGCTCCATTTTTCACATTATTTTTAAATCCATACTCCAGGCTAAACGTCACCGGACTTTCTTCCTGTGTAGAAGCATATACAGGAAAAGCAGATATTATAATAAAAAACAGCGCCACAATCCCCGGCAGCCACCTGTACTTTTTATATTTCATCCGTCATATCCTCCCCGTTCTGCTTTAATGGAAGAGACACTTCAAACACCGTTCCCTGAAGATCACTTCGTACACCGATGGTTCCATGATGCAGCTGAACAATCTGTTCCACAATAGCCAGTCCCAGTCCGGTACCTCCCGTATTTTGTGATCTGGACTGTTCTACCCGGTAAAACTTCCGAAACAGATTTCCAATCTCATTTTCCGGAATGACGAAACCAAAATTGATGACTCGTACAATTCCGTAATGATTCTTTTTCTCCAGTTCCACTCTGATCAATTTTCCGTCTTTTCCGTACTTCACAGCATTATTCAGCAGATTATCAAATAATCTTGCCAGAAGATTTCCATCTCCCTCCATCAAAACCTGCTCCTCCTGACAGACAAACTGAGCCTGCAACCCATATTTTTCAAAACTGGGATAACATTCATCCATAAGCTGTTCCAAAAGTTGTTTTAAGTCAAGATTTCCCATCTGAAGACTCATTTCCCGATGTTCTAACTTGACAAAACCGAACAGTTCATTGGTGAGACTTTCCAGATGCTGCGCCTTTCGATAAGCAATATCCAGGTATTTTTGTCGGATCTCCTCACTCAATTCCGGCTGTTCTTTTACCCATCCAATATACCCGATAATAGATGTGAGAGGTGTGCGAAGATCATGCGCCACACTGGAGATCAGATCATTCTTTGTGTGTTCTGCCATTCGCTCTCTCTCCATCACTTCTTTCACGTGTTCCTGCATCTGATTCATGCAGGATGCGATCTTTCCAAATTCATCTTCTGTCAGTACAGGAATTTCTGTATCCAGATTTCCCCGGGCAATATCTTCCATTCCATTGGTAATTACTCTCACATATTTCATATATTTCCGGATAAGATAATAAAATGTAAGAATAAAAACCAGAAGCCCGATCACCAGCATAATGCCTCCCCGAAAATACGGATTAAGTCCGTCCGGTCCCATCATGGCGCTCCGGTATCCCATAAAACGCAACTGTCCGGAAATATAACGGATCAAAATGGCGGAAAAAAATTCTGCCCATCCGGTAACCACTGCGCTGATGAATATATAAAATGCCAGTCGCTCTTCAAAACTTTTGATAAATTTAGTTTTCAATTTTATATCCTACCCCCCAGACTGTGGTAATGATCTTATCTGCTCTGGTATCGTCTTTCATCTTTCCTCTCAGACGACGGATATGTACCATAACTGTATTATTTGCTTCATATACTTTTTCATTCCATACTTTTTCAAATATCTCATCTGTACTGAATACTCTTCCCGGATGAGTAGCCAGCAGATAGAGAATATCAAACTCAATGGGCGTCAGTTTCACACTTTCCCCATCCACAAATACCTGATGTGTTTCTTTATTGATCGTCAGATTCTTCACCTGTATCACGGGTGACTCCGGTTTTTTATCCTGCGCCGGATTCAAGTCTCTGTAACGGCGAAGCTGAGATTTTACTCTTGCCATCAATTCCAGGGGATTAAAAGGTTTTGTCACATAATCATCTGCCCCTGTCGTCAGACCTACGATTTTATCCAATTCCTGCGTCTTTGCGCTTACCATGATAATCGGCACATTATTCGTCTCCCGGATTCTCCGACACATTTCCAGTCCGTCGATATTCGGCATCATAATATCCAAAAGCACCAGATCGATTTTTTCATCCCTCATGATTCTTAACCCTTCCTGGGCGTCGTAAGCTTTCTTTACCTGAAATCCATCGCTGATTAAATACAGTTCCAAAAGATCTGCTATCTCTTTTTCATCATCGACTACCAAAATTCTTGTTTCTTCCATACCCTGTCCTCCTGAACAATCTATATCCTTTATTTTACATACATTCTTACTACGCTATGAATTATAACACACCTGTTTTCTGAAATCTTTACTATCTTCTTACAAATTTTTTCAGATAAAAAGAGAAAGAAAGAAGCTCGCAAGCGAGCTTCTTTCAGACCTATCCCCTTCAGGATCCATGAAACATATTCTGTATTTTCTGCCTGCTCAGTACCTTTTTCGTTACTGAATTTCCTGTTTCCCCTCTTCATTTGCGGAAGGTATAAATACTCTGTGCTGTCCGAAGTCTCCTGATTTTTTATTCCTTTCCACAGCTTCCTGACAGAAATAGTCCTGCGCGCAAATCAATGCTTTTCCCCGTTTATCCGGTTTTTCATAAGTTCCGTCCGGCTGAAGAAGATGAGCCTTTGTATTATCGGAAAGCTGAATATCCAAAATATGACAAATCTCTTTTTTCAGTTCTTCATCTTCCACAGGGAAAATGATTTCCACACGTTTATCCAGATTTCTCGGCATCCAGTCTGCGCTTCCCATATAGATTTCTTCCTGGCCATTGCTGTAAAAATAGAAAATACGTGCGTGTTCCAGGAAGTTTCCTACAATGGAACGTACTGTAATATTTTCACTGATTCCCGGAATTCCCGTTTTCAGGCAACAGATTCCTCTCACGATCAGTTCAATTTTCACTCCTGCTGCCGAAGCCGCGTACAAAGCGGCTATGATATCCCGGTCACACAGTGAATTCATTTTGGCAATGATATGACCTTTTTGACCTTTTTTCGCATTTTCTGTTTCCATCTCTATCAGATGAAGAAAACGATTTCTCATCCACAATGGCGCTACCACCAGTTTATTCCAGGTGCTGGGTTCTGAATAACCGGACAACATATTAAATACTGCCGTGGCATCCTGACCAATTTTTTCACTGCAGGTAAACATTCCACAGTCTGTATATAATTTTGCCGTAGAATCATTATAATTACCGGTTCCCAGATGAACGTATCTTCGAATACCTTCTTCTTCTTTTCTCACCACCAAAGTAATCTTGCTGTGTGTTTTCAATCCCAAAAGTCCGTAAATTACGTGACATCCCGCTTTTTCCAGCATTTTTGCCCATACAATATTATGTTCCTCATCAAAGCGGGCTTTCAATTCCACCAGTACAGATACCTGTTTTCCGTTTTCTGCTGCCTGCGCCAGCGCAGCAATAATCGGTGAATTTCCACTTACTCTATAGAGCGTCTGTTTGATTGCCAGAACGTTAGGATCCTTCGCCGCCTTTTTCACAAAATCCACAACCGGATCGAAGGTATAATACGGATGATGAAGGAAAATATCTCCCTTACGGATATTCGTAAAGATATCATCATCGTTTTGCAGAGCCGGTACAGGCTGCGGCGTATATTTTGGTGTCTTATATTCCTCAAATCCATCCAAACCGTATAATTTCATCAGGAAGGTCAGATCTAACGGTCCATGAATAGAGAAAATATCCTCGTCTTTAATATCAAATTCTTTTTTCAGTATATCTCTCAGTCTGGGATCCATATCTGCCTCTGCTTCCAGACGGATTACTTCTCCCCACTGCCGCTTCTTTAACTGTTTTTGAATCTCTTTCAAAAGGTCAGCCGCCTCATCTTCATCTATCGTCAGATCTGCATTTCTCATAATACGATAGGGATGGGTACATACTACGTCATAACTTAAAAACAATTTTCCAATGTTTCTCTCAATGATTTCTTCCAGAAGAATAATCTGACGTTCTCCCTTTTCTCCCTGGGGCAATTCCACGAACCGGGGTAAAACGGAGGGTACCTGTACAGTGGCAAATTCCAGCGCCTCTTTATTTTTCTTCCCTTCTTTCTTTCGGATCAGGGAACCCAGATTTAACGTTTTATTTCTGATCAGAGGAAACGGACGAGAAGAATCCATTGCCATAGGTGTAAGTACCGGATAAATATTCTCTTCAAAATATGCATCCACAAATTCCCCTTGTTCTTTTGTCAGTTCCTCGTGTTTTCCGATTACGGTAAGACCAATCTTTTTTAATGCGGGAAGAAGGGATCTGGCATACACACGATACTGTTCTTCCACCAGATTATGTGTCTGTACGCTGATATGACGAAGCTGTGTTTTCGGAGGCATTCCGGCAATATCCGGCTTTTCATAACCGGCATGAACCATATCCTTTAAAGAAGCCACACGCACCATAAAAAACTCATCCAGATTTGAGGATGTAATACTCAAAAATTTCAGACGTTCAAATAAGGGAATCTGCTTATCCTTTGCTTCCCCCAGAATTCTTTCATCAAATCCCAACCAACTTAATTCTCTGTTCCAGAAATATTCCGGTTTCTTATATTCTGTATAATCCATCCTATTCTCCCTCCTACATGGACCATTTCACCTTCAGCACCGGCTGAATTCCAAATACATCCTCAAAAAAGTCTATTTTCTCTTTTAAAAGTCCCTCTTCCAGCGTGTAATCCCGATTTGCCACAAGATTGATCATCAACTGCTCGCCCCGGACAGATACCCGCATCTGCTCAATTTTCTGCAAATGACTCCGGTCCATGGCATTTGCCAACCGCAAAATCGCCGTCAGTTTATTGATTATCAGATAATCCTGTATACTAAGATCTGTATGACTGGAAAGTGACTCATAAGACTCCATGGGAAGCGTATTCAACCGGGTAACCTGAGCGATCATTTCCCGTTCTCTATGGGAAATTCCGATAATTTCCGTAGCCATCACAATCTGATAATTACACTCTGCACTGTTGACCAGACTCACATATTTTCCGCAATCGTGGAGATATACTGCACACTCCAACAGCAAGCGTTCTCTTAGACCAAGACCATGAATCTTCTTCATACTGTCAAAAATTGTCAGCGCTGTCTTTGCCACCATCTGCACATGGGGTTTGCTCACTCCATATCGTTTGCCAATATTTCTCGCCGCCATCACAATATCGTTATCAAAATTATGGGTGGAACGAATTAATTTCATTTTTTCAGCATAATCATAGGCAATTCCATCAGTCAGTTGTGTTCCCGGAGCCCAGATTGTATCTGCCCCCAATGATTCCATAAAATACCGGTATATAATCGCCGTAGGCAACATCAGACTGGCATTTTCCAGAGGGATATTCAGAAGCATTGCCAGCTCCATCGGGGATTTTTTGATTATTTTACGGTACAGTTCCATAAACTGTTCTTTTTTGATCACCCGTTCTTTTCCTGCATAATCCACCAGAATATCCGGTATATAATCGCCAATGAGAATTACATTTTCAATTTTTCTGTCTTTCAGATGGATTTTTTTGAAGCTGATAATTTCATTCCTGATAAATTCTTCCACCAAAGTCTCATAGGGAAGTACGGCACGCTCCAGATTCATCAGCCTTTCCCGAATCCTCAGATTCCCCAGTTTGATGTTCTGTGTGGTGATCAGCATATCTTTATCAAACAAAGAAATCTGAAGACTTCCGCCCCCGATATCCAAGACTGCCGTTCCCCGGGCAATGATCTGAGGAAATGCAGCTTCCGTACACGCGATAGATTTATATCCCAGAAAACGCTGTTCCGAATTGCTGAGTACGTCCACTTTCATCCCTGTATTCTGGTAAATTTTTCCCAGAACAATTTCCACATTCTGCGCTTCCCGAAGGGCGCTGGTGGCACATACCCGATAATCTGTTACCTGATACTCCGCCATGATCCGTTTATAATCATTTAATACACTGCACAGTTCTTTCACCATCTCATTGCTGATGCGCCCCTCTGCATAAGTGTCTTTTCCCAGTTCCATCCTGTAATCTACATAATCCAGAGATTTCAGTCCTGTTTTTCTGGATATCTGAAATATCTCGATTGCCACATTATAAGAACCTATATCAATTGCTGCAAATGTAAGTACTGCCATGGTACATACCTCCCTCCTCTACTGCACTTTTCCGCAAAGATAATCAATAAACTGCTGTGCTGTCCGTCCGGAAAGTCCTCCATGCTGAAGTTCCCATTTATTGGCCTCCAACAAAAGTTCTTCCTCCGGCAGTTTCACATTGTAACGCTGTGCAAGAACCTTCACAATATTCTGGAATTGCTTTTTATCCGGCGCACAAAAGAAAATCGTTACCCCAAACCGGGATACAAGAGATAATTTTTCCTGTACCGTATCAGAGGAGTGCAAGTCATCTCGTCTTTCTTCTTTATCCGAGAATTTTTCACGCACAAGATGGCGTCTGTTGGATGTGGCATAAATCAGAATATTATCCGGCTTTTTCTCAAGACCGCCCTCAATCACTGCTTTCAGATATTTATATTCTATTTCAAATTCTTCAAAAGAAAGATCATCCATATATATGATAAATTTGTAATTTCTGTTCTTGATCTGTGCTATCACATCATTCAGATTCTTAAACTGATGTTTATAAACCTCAATGATCCGCAGTCCCTGATCGTAATACTGATTTAAAATCCCCTTGATACTGGATGACTTTCCTGTACCTGCATCTCCAAACAAAAGGCAGTTATTGGCTCTTCGTCCTTCCACAAAAGCTTCCGTATTATCGATCAGCTTCTTCTTGGCAATTTCATATCCCACCAGATCATCCAACTGTACATGGGCGATATTGGTGATCGGAACGATGCGAGCCGGAGAAACCTCCCCATCTACTCTGAACGCCTTGTGAAGTCCCAGCTTTCCCACACCAAAATCCTGATAAAAATGTACCATAGCGTCCATAAACTGCTCCACATTTTCCGCCTGACTAAGCCGCACTGCCAGACTGCATATCCTGTCCCGGATACGTTTGTTGAACAGTTTGCTGTGTTCATTAATATTTACATAGTCCGTAATCCATTTACTGTCCAGAGACGGATAAATAGCTTCGAACTTTTTCATATCAAAATCAAAATATTCCTTAAAAATAGAAAAATCATGCTTTGCTATTTCATTGATACTTCCTGCTACAGGACCTACGATCTCACAGGCTGTACTGAACGCATTTTCATTATTTACCAACAGAAATGTAAGATAATTATGCCAGAGATTGCCGGAAAAACCATAATTTCCCGCCATCTCCACCAGATCATGAAAACATTGAAAGAACAGTCCCTCTTTTCCATAAAGCACTTTGGGATGGCTGATATCTTCCATTAAATCTGTCATATTTTTCAGGAGCTCCCCCTGTTCAAAATCCCGGTATAAAATACACTCTCTCATTCCTGTCATTGTTCCACCTGTCCTTTTCTTCGGTTGTCCTGCCTGCTGTGTTTTAATAGTTTCCTAAAATTCTAAGACCGCTTGCCTCTTCCTGTATCCCCCGAAGGGCATTTTTTACGCCGCTGTCTCCCAGATTTCCCTCAAAATCCACAAAGAAACGGTATTCCCAGTTCTTCTCGGGAATTGGTCTGGATTCTATCTTTGTCATATTCAGATCGTTGTAAATAAAATGTGACAAAATATTATACAGACTTCCGCTTTCATGGGGAATTTCAAAACACACGCTGATTTTTCCTGCTCCCTCGGCATACATCTGTTTGCTGGATACAATAATAAACCGGGTAGAATTCTGTTTGCTGGAAAATACATGAGGTTTCAGAATCTGAAGACCAAAACACTGGGCGGCATAAGGACTGGCAATGGCTGCCTGTGTCATATCTTTATCTCCTTTAATTTTCTTTGCTGCCGCCGCTGTATTGATGTAGGTTTCCGCTTTCCACTCCGGATGACGTTCCAGAAATGTCTTACACTGGGCAAGCGCCTGCGGGTGAGAATACACAGTCTTGATATCTGACAAAGTACTGTTTTTCAATCCCATCAACGCATGATCCACCTGAATAATCTGTTCTCCCACAATCGTGTGATGATATTCCACCAGAAGATCATAAATATCCGCCACGATACCAGCAGTAGAATTTTCTATGGGAAGCACTGCATAATCTGCCTCTCCGTTTTTGATTGCTTCCATAGCATCCTTCCAGGTTTCCACATTATGGCTTTCTATAGATTCGCCGAAAAAGCTGTGCATAGCCGTAAAACTATAAGCGCCTTCTTCGCCCTGAAAAACCACCTTTGCTCTCTGCATAGGAAGGGCTCTCACTTCTCGAAAAGGAATGGGATATTCTTTTCCCATTTTGTTCATCTGTCCGTACTGCAACTTCCGGCTCATAGTCATAATCTGACGGAATAACTCTCTGACTCCTACCTGCGTAAAGGAAGTGGACGCCAAACCAGATAATACTTCCAGTTTTTCTTCTTCTCTCTTTCGATCCAGTACCTCTTTTCCGTTCTGAATCTTATATTCTGCCACCTGAGAACACAGATTCATTCTCTTTTCAAATAAATCTACGATGTGACTGTCGATGGTATCAATTTCTTTTCTGATATCAAGTAAATCCAACATTGTTCTCTCCTGTATTCTATATTTTTTTCCAATTCATAAAAAGGCGGGTAATCTCTCCGGTAAAGGAAAGGGAACCAAAGGCGATCACCACATCATCTTCCCCTGCCAGGTGCATCCCCCGATTCACTGCATCCGAAAGACTTTTAGCTTCCTGCACCTGTTCATTATATTTTTTTACTGTTTCTGCCAGTTCTCCAGCCGAAAGCGCCCGAGAATTATCGGGAGCTTCCATGGTGATCACTTGTGCTGCCATAGGCGCCAGGATCGAAGCTATCTTGTCATACTGCTTATCCTTCAGCACCCCCATAAGAAATATCAGCCGTTTTCCCGGAAAATACATCTCAATGGAAGTTTTCAACTTCCGGGCTGCATCTGGGTTATGCGCTCCATCCACCACCACATAAGGATTTTTCCTCAACACAGTAAATCTTCCACTCCATCTTGCTTTTTCAAAGCCATCCTGAATCTGCTGTTCACTGATCTGATATCCTCTGTCTATCAAAGCCTGTACTCCTGCCAGCGCCAGCACACCATTTTCTAATTGGTGGGAACCTGCCAGATGAATGGTAATCTTTCGACCACCCCAGACAAAAATCTGATGTTCCAGATCGGATTCCAGTATCCTGGCGTCCGTCACTCTTCCGATAGCCAGAAGATTATGATTGGTCAGGCAGGCTTTTTTTATGGCTGCTTCTGCCTCCGGATGCTGCTGACAGGTAACCACTGTGGCGCCCGGCTTAATGATTCCTGCTTTCTGAGTGGCAATCTCTCCCAATGAGTTTCCCAGATACTCCATATGATCCATACTAATAGAAGTGATGACTGCCAGTTCTGTATTTTTTATCACATTGGTAGCGTCCGTTCTGCCTCCCATACCACATTCCAGTAAAACCAGGTCACATTCTTTTTCTTTATAATAAAGAAAAGACAGGGCAGTTTCTATTTCAAAAGGAGAAGGTAAAGGCTTTCCTTCCCGTTCCATCTCTTCCATAACCGGAACCACCATATCCATCAAATCCCCAAAATCTTCTTCTGTTATATATTCTCCATTTATCTGGATCCGTTCCCGGTATTCATATAAAGTAGGAGAAATAAATCTACCTGTCCGGTATCCCGCTTCTTTCAGAACTGCTTCCAGATATGCTCCCACACTTCCTTTTCCATTTGTTCCTGCAATATGAATAAACCGAAGCACATCCTGGGGATTTCCCAGACGTTCCAGAAAGTCGGTGATCACTTCCAGTCCTATCTCACCGCCAAAACGATGAGCTTCATCAATATAACTTCTTGCTTTTTGATAATCCATAGCCTTATAACTTCCCTTTTTCCTGTTTTTCTGATACGACGTACCATTATACAACTTTACAACTATACTTTATCCCATTATAGTACATCAATATTATTTTTACAAGATGCGGATTTTTCTTGAAATTGTAACAGATTTATTATATGATAGATGGCAGAAAAAAATACTAGGAGGTATGAAATGAGACATCTTATGAGTCCTCTGGATTTCTCCGTGGAAGAACTGGATCAGGTTCTTGATCTGGCTGATGACATTAAGAAAAATCCGGAAAAATATGCCCACGTATGCGATGGTAAAAAAATAGCTACTTTATTTTATGAGCCAAGTACCCGCACCCGTCTCAGTTTTGAAGCAGCAATGATGAATCTGGGAGGAAAGGCCCTTGGCTTCTCTTCTGCCAGTTCCAGTTCTGCAGCAAAAGGAGAAAGTGTGGCAGACACCATTCGCGTAGTATCCTGCTTTGCTGACATCTGTGCCATGCGTCATCCCAAAGAAGGCGCTCCGCTGGTAGCTTCCATGCACTCCTCCATTCCTGTGATCAATGCAGGAGATGGCGGTCATCAGCATCCAACGCAGACTCTCACCGATCTTCTTACTATCCGTTCCGAAAAGGGACGTCTGGATAATATCACTGTGGGACTTTGTGGAGACTTGAAGTTTGGACGTACCGTTCATTCTCTGATTGAAGCGCTGGTTCGTTATGAAGGTGTTAAATTTGTTCTGATTTCTCCGGAAGAACTTCGTATTCCTGATTATATCCGGGATGATGTGCTTCGCGCCAGCGGCCATGAATTTGAAGAAGTAATCCGTCTGGAGGATGCCCTTCCTCAGTTGGATATTCTTTACATGACTCGTGTGCAAAAAGAACGTTTCTTCAATGAGGACGACTATGTTCGCATGAAAGACTTCTATATTCTTGACAAAGAAAAGATGAAACTGGCGCCGTCTGATATGCTGGTTCTTCATCCTCTTCCCCGTGTCAATGAAATTTCTACAGAAGTGGATGCTGATCCCCGGGCCGTATACTTCAAACAGGTACAATATGGCGTCTATGTTCGTATGGCCCTGATTCTTACCTTACTGGAGGTGGACGTATGTTAAACGTAGGACGAATTGAAGAAGGATTTGTTTTAGACCATATCAAAGCCGGCAAAGCCATGACCATTTATCATGATCTGAAGCTGGATAAACTGGACTGCTGTGTTGCCATTATCAAAAATGCTCGCAGCAATAAGATGGGAAAAAAAGATATTATCAAAGTAGAGTGCTCCGTGGATATGTTAGATCTGGATATTCTGGGATTTATTGACCACAATATCACTGTCAATGTGATTCGAAACGGAGAAATCACAGAGAAGCAGGAATTGCATCTGCCCAAACAGGTGGTAAATGTGATCCGCTGCAAGAATCCACGTTGTATTACCTCCATCGAGCAGGAACTGGATCAGATTTTCATTCTTGCCGATAAAGAAAAGGAAGTTTACCGCTGTAAATACTGCGAAGAAAAATACAGAGGAAAACGCAACAAATAAAGAAATCGTTTGAGGGATTGTCATGAAAACTGAAGACAGCAGTATGCTGCGGATTTATTACTGCGGACAGGAGCAATGCAGTCCGGGACATTTCTGGGGACCTGCTGTCCGCCCTCATTATCTGCTCCACGTTATATTAAAAGGCGAGGGATATTTTGAATACAAATCAAAAGAATATCATCTGAAAACAGGGGATGCTTTTCTGATCGAACCTATGGAAACTCATTATTATCACGCTTCAGAAGATAATCCCTGGGAATATGCCTGGACAGGTTTTGATGGTACGGGACTTTCTGAGATTTTATCTCATACGGTATTCCATCATTCCCCTGTATTTCTTTCTCATAACCCAGAATGCTGTCAGATCATGCAGTCTTTGGTGCAGTCATTTTCCAAACCGGAGCGAAACCAACTGGAATTAATGAGTAAATTACTACTGTTATTCTCTCAAATGCCGGATTCACCAAAAATGATTTCCGGCTCTCCGGAAGAACAATATTACCGACTTGCCCTCGATTACATTACCAATAACTACACGTATGATCTGAAAATACAGGATATCGCCGACTATGTAGGGATTGACAGAACGTATCTGTACAAAATATTCCGAAAGGCTGCCAACATTTCTCCCAAGCAATATCTTCTGCAATTTCGTATCCGGGAAGCGGGCAAATTGCTGCAAAGCCAGAAATATACGGTGACAGAAACAGCTTATTCC
Organism: Oliverpabstia sp.; assembly: GCA_034114925.1. GTDB lineage: Bacteria > Bacillota > Clostridia > Lachnospirales > Lachnospiraceae > Oliverpabstia. The sequence goes on along the minus strand of JAXEUM010000048.1, from coordinate 30,901 downwards.
TGTGGCTTTCGTGATACTGCCTCTTTCTGCACCTGTTTCAGACAACAAATCGGGTGTACGCCGCGCCAATACAAAGAAAGGATGCGTACAGGAAATTATTAAGGGAAGACAATCCAAACTGTCTTCCCTTAATAATTTCTCTTATTCAGTTATCTTAATCACTGCTTTTACAATATCCGCTTTATTATTCACACTATAGTCCATAGCTTTCTGTGCTTCATCCAAAGAGAATATATTGGTAACAATACCTTTCAGATTCACTTTTCCGGAAGCCACTGCGTCAATTGCCATAGGATAGATATGGCGATAACGGAAAACTGTTTTAAAAGTAAGCTCTTTATCCAGCGCCAGACTCATGGGAAGTGTCATCTCACCGGACTTACTATATCCCACTAAAACAATCGTAGAACCTTTTTTGGTTATCTGGATCGCCTGTCGGGTAGTGATCTCGGTTCCCGCAGTCTCTATTACCAGATCCGCACCTTTCCCACCTGTCAGCTCCTGCACTCTTTCACAGACGTTTTCACTTGCCCCATTAATCACACCGGAAGCTCCCAGTTCCATCGCTTTTTCCAGACGTTTCTCCATAATATCTACCACATATACTTCTGAAACTCCTCTGGCTTTCAGCGCCATCATAGAAACCAGACCGATACATCCGGCTCCCATAACTACTGCTTTTTGACCCAGATGGGCGTCTCCCTGAATAGCCGCATGAAATCCCACAGCCAGCGGTTCAATCAGCGCACCTTCCAGCGTACTCACATTTTCCGGTAATTTAAAACACAAATCTGCTTCATGGGCAACATATTCCTGAAATACGCCGTCCACAGGAGGCGTTGCAAAAAATACCACATCCGGACAAAGATTATATTTACCCTCTTTACAAAATTCACAGTGACCGCAGGTTTTTCCCGGCTCCAGAGCTACCCTGTCGCCCACTTTCAGATGATGAACATTCTCACCCACTTCCACTACCATACCTCCCGGTTCATGACCAAGGACGAAAGGCGGCTTCACAACGTAATCTCCGATAGCTCCCGTCTCGTAATAGTGAAGATCAGAGCCACAGATACCCACATATTCCAGTTTCACCAGAACCTCATCTGCTTTTGGTTTTGGAATCTCTCTCTCTTCAAATCCCATTTTTCCAATACCATTCATTACTGCTACTTTCATCTTACCATCCATCTGCATATCCTCCTCCAAAAGAATCCTGTAAGATCGGGTTTCATATTTGCTTCAAACTTAATTAAATAGTTTTATTATGTATTTTATATTAAGTCTTCCAGAAAGAAATGTCAAGAATAATTTATTTATGAACTGAACAGTAACGTTACATCTTATATCTGTTCCAAAAACTCCTCCACCACATAAAGAGCTGCGCCAAAAGCTGCCGCACCAATTTTATATTGGCACTCCCGTACAAACTCTCCCTTTTCAGAAAAGATATTTCTTTTTCCCACCTCTTGTCGTATTTCTCCTATATAATCTCCCAGATAACTCCCCACATAACCGCCCAGAATAATATTGCAATCCAAAAGCATATGGATATTATTCACGGCTATAGCCAGATAATCCCTATAGGTTTCCCAGGCTTTTTTGTACTCCGGATTCCCCTGTTTTAATCCTTCAAAATATTTTTCCAGTTTCCCCTCTGCCATCTGTGCCAGATTTCCGGCAGCACAATAAGCATCTAAACATCCTTTCTTGCCACAATAACAGGATTTTCCATCAGGAACAAGTGTCATATGTCCCACTTCCCCGCAGCGAAATTCTGTTCCATATAATAATTTTCCTTCGCTAAAATAAGCGCCGCCTACCGTATTGCTCAAAGACATATAGAAAAATCCCTTTTTATCCCCGGCATGAATGCCTTCTCCGTATGCTCCGGCATTGGCGTCATTCAGAAAAAAACAAGGATAGGAAAAATATTTCCCGATATAAGAAAACGGAAGATCTTGAACAGATAAAATATGAGAATACGTAATCTCCTGCCGTTGCGGATTTACAATTCCCGGAAAAGAAATCCCTATTCCCAGGATTTTTTCCTTTTCTTCTTTTGTCAGCAGTTTTTGCAAAAACTCTTCCATTTTCTCATTCACTTTATAAAAATATTCCTCATCTAAATGAAAAGGATGAGAAATTCTTTCATAACTTTGAATTTCACCTGCCAGATTTGTCAGCAGCAAACCAATATGATTTTGTGTAATATCCAATCCCACTGCCAACCGGTAATCCTGTACTGCCGATAAAGCTCTGGCTTTTCTTCCTCCTGTGGATTCCATTTCTCCCAGATCCTGAATCAGTCCCATATCCAAAAGTTCCTTTGTATTCTGGGTAACTGTAGGCAAACTGAGTTTTAACTGATAAGCAATATCAGGATTGGATACGGTTCCATTTTGACTGATATACCGGTAAATCCGGTTTCGATTTTTCTTCCTGACCTCCATATTGGTATTTTTACTCTTTGTCATGATCTCTCCTTATCCAATCTTTTCTCATTGACAAACATTCCATGATACCGTTCCACCTGAAATCTCCTCATAAACCAGTCACATTTACATAAAAAAAGATAATAAATATTCAAACCACATCCAAAAAGTGATTCAAAATTTCCCTGTCCCTTTGCCAGAATCACATCTGCTACTTCTATATTTTTTCTGGCTTCTTTTGATATTCTCCCCAGAATGGTTCCTGCCGTATCATCTCCATTTCCCATCACTTCTATTTCCCGGGTCAGACCAACAGAAACAGCATCTTCCATAGTAGCGTCGTTGATCACCTGCATTCCACGAACTATCCCGGTAATTTTCAACTGTGGATATCGTTCTTTTATCATCCGGATAACCAGTTTATCCAGTACAATTTCTCCGCAATTATCAAATAAATATACCAGATGATTTGCTTTTTCCAGTTCCGCACAAAATATACGGTATTCTTCTTTGTCAATATCGTCCCCTGCCCGTTCGAACAAAGACAAAAATTCCTCTTTTTCTACCTGTTCCACAGCCGAAAAATCAATATAGTTTCCCACCCTGGCATATCGAAGAGCCGTAACAAGAGGATCTTTTGAACTGCGGATCTTTTGCTCCAGTTCCTCCTCCATGGAAAGCACCAGGTGATTATATTCTTCTTTTACCGCTGTATAATCCTCCGGTTTCCCAAAATATTTTTCATAGATCTTTCCAATTTGCGCGGACAGCCAGGGGGCGCTGTCATCCTCTGAACTGTCTGCCACAAGACGCATTAATTCTTTTATATATTGGGCTTTTATATTTTCATCCGGATATTCTCTTAATTTCCTTTCCTGTCCCGCTAAAAGACAGGTCATACAGGATGCATACAATTTCACTGTTTCTCTCCCCCTTCCGCTTTCACTCCCATGCGGTTGATTTGCGTCGCAATATATCCGGCTCCATATCCATTATCAATATTTACGGTAGCAATTCCATTGGCACAGGAATTAATCATGGTCAACAGAGCAGAAATTCCATGCATACTGGCTCCATACCCTACGGAAGTAGGTACAGCGATCACCGGTTTATCCACCAAACCACCTACCACACTGGCCAAAGCACCTTCCATTCCTGCCACTGCCACCACACAATTAGCATTCTGAATCAACTCCAGTCGAGAAAACAGGCGGTGTATTCCAGCCACTCCCACATCATAGATCCTTTCCACTTTTGCCCCAAAATACTCTGCTGTCTGAGCAGCTTCCTCTGCCACCGGAATATCTGCAGTTCCGGCAGTACATACGGCAATCAGACCACTTCTCTCTTTCTCTTCCTTTTCAATCCGGATAATCCGGGATATGGGATCATACTGAATCTGAGGAAATTGTTCCCGCAGCATTTCATATTGCTCTCTGGTAGCTCTGGTCCCGAACACTTCCCCGTTTTCTTCGTATAATCTTTTCACAATGGGCAACAAATGTTCATCTGCCTTTCCACTGCAAAATATAACTTCCGGAAAACCAGAACGGAGTTTTCTGTGCGTATCTAATTTTGCATATCCCATCTCATCAAAAGGGGCTCTGCGAAAATATTGTTCTGTCTCATCCAGAGAAATTTCCCCTTTCTTAAATTTTTCAAGAATTTCCCTTGTATCCATATCCCATTTCTCCACTTTCTTTTACTTTTTTTACGACAGTGTCATTTTCAGTACTTCCGCCACTGTCTTAACCGGAATAATTTCCAGTTTCTCTTTTACTTCCTCTGCCACTTCCTCCAGATCTTTCACATTTTCCAATGGAATCAGTACCCGCTTCACTCCGGCTCTTTGTGCCGCCATCAATTTTTCCGGAAGACCGCCAATAGGCATTACCCCTCCCCGAAGGGAAACTTCCCCTGTCATAGCCAATTCTCTGCTCGCCACCTTTCCTGTGACCAGGGAAGCCAACGCTGTCACCAGCGTAATTCCTGCAGATGGTCCGTCCTTTGGCACTGCTCCGGAAGGCACATGAATATGCAGATCATTTTCAGAAAATTTTTCGGATTGTTTCGGAAACAGAGATTTTACCAGAGTAATCGCAATCTGAGCAGACTCTTTCATCACATCCCCCAACTGACCGGTAATGATAATCTCTCCACTTCCCTTTGTAAAGGATGTCTCCACAAATAAAATCTCTCCACCCTCGATTGTCCATGCCAGTCCTGTCACCACTCCCACTACTTCTCTGGCAAGGATTTTTTCATGATGAAGGCAGTTATTTCCCAAAAATTCCGGTACCCGTTTTTCACTGACCGAGACAGATTTCTGTTCTCCTTTCACCAGTTTGACCGCTGCACTGCGACACAAAACATCCATCTGCTTTTTTAAGCCTCTTACACCTGCTTCCGCCGTATATTCTTCTATAATCCGGCGCATGGCGGCATCTGTAACTTTCAGACAGGAAGAAGTAATTCCCATGGATTTCATAGCGCCCGGAAGTAAATGCTTTTTCCCGATATGAAATTTTTCCACGGGTGTATATCCGGGAAACTGGATCACCTCCATACGATTCAGCAATGGCTCCGGTATCGTCTCCGTGGTATTCGCCGTACAGACAAAAAATACATTAGACAGATCATAAGGAACATTCATATAGTGGTCGGTAAAGGTATTATTCTGTTCCGGATCCAGCACTTCCAACAATGCACTGGAGGGATCTCCCCCATAATCTCTGGTCAGCTTATCCACTTCATCCAGTACCATGACCGGATTCTGAACACCGCTTCTCTTCATTCCTTCCATAATACGTCCGGGCATTGCCCCCACGTACGTCCTTCTATGTCCCCGGATTTCTGCTTCATCCCGGATACCCCCCAGACTGATTCTCACATAAGACCGATGAAGCGCCCTGGCAATACTCCTTCCAATACTTGTTTTTCCTGTTCCCGGCGCCCCTACAAAAAGGAGAATAGAACCGGACTGTCTGTGATTCAACGCCATCACCGCAATCTGCTGAATAATTCTCTCTTTTACTTTTTGCAGACCAAAATGATCCTCATCTAATATTTTTTCTGCTTCTGCCAGGTCAATATTTACACTTTCCTCGCATTTCCAGGATAAACTGGTGACAAAATCCAGATAATCGTACAACAGACCATATTCATGTCCGTCTTTTCCTTCCTGCTTCATCCGGTTTAATACTTTTTCCGCTTCTTTTTTCGCTTCTTCATTCATGCCGGACTCTTTTATCCTGGTTTCGAATCGACGCACATCCGATATATTCTCCGGATGCATCTCATCCAACTGATTTTGTAAAATATCAATCTGCTTTCTCAACGCCGACTCCCGGTATAATTTTTCCTGATTTTCCTGCTGAACACTCTCTGCCTCTTCTCCCACCCGGAATACTTCCATCAGCTCATATACCGTTTCCTGAATCATCTCACACTGCTGTCTTCTGGAATCTGTTTCCAGTATCTGATATTTTTCATCCCAGGTTATATTCAAATAAGAGGACAAAGCACAGGCCGCTTCCCCAAAGCTTTTCCAATGAAAAATAAAACCTCTTGCCCACATACCCCAGGGAAATCCCTGCACAAAACGCATCAGATCTTTTTTTACCTTATCAAATTTTTCTTTTTCTTCCTCCTCCGGAATATCCTGAATCTCTGCCCGTATCGTCGCACAGGCATGGATCTCTTCTTTGGTCACCTCCACATCAGAAATATCCACCCTTTCTCTGGTACGAATCCGAACATTTCCTTCCTCATCTATATTATCGATTTTTCCTATGATTCCCACCGCAAAAAAATCTTCCGGCGTAAGATTCTCTCTCTCTTTGTCTGTTTTCTGCATTAAAAACAGAATATCTTCCCCTGTATGTTCTAAAGTAATATAGTTCTCCGGCAAAATATCTTTTTTAAAGAAAAAAGTCACTGCCGGAAGCATGAACAAATCATAAATCGGAATTATAATCATAAGCTGTTCCTCACTTATCTTCTCTGAAAAGAAGCTCCAGAGATAGTTCTCTGTGCTGTTCCAGATGCCTCACATTTACTTTTAACAGTTTCTTCAGTTGTTTCATTGTATACATGACGGATTCTTTTAATCCCTCACCTCTCAGAAGTTTTGCCGTCATCAAAGAAGAAAATATATCTCCTGTTCCGGGAAAACGCACGGGAATATATTCATAAGGCAGAAAAAATTTCTCTCTTTTTTCCCCATCATAACCTGCCACCGCCGGGCCGTTTTTCCAGGGTACACTGGTGATCACCACTGAACCGGCGCCCTGTGCTTTCAACCGATCGATTAATTTCCACACCTGTTCTTCATGAACCTTCTCCTGATTTTTATATTCTCCCACCAGAAAAGTCGCCTCTGTAAAATTGGGAACGATATAATCGGCAATACTACAAAGTTCTCTCATCTGCTCCACCGTATCCTCTGATACTCCATTATACAGATTGCCATAATCTCCCATAATCGGATCCACAATAATTTTTGCCCCTTTTTTTGCCTGTTTTTTGCAATACTCTTTGACAAAAGCAAGCTGCTTTTCTGACAAAATAAATCCTGTCATCACAGCATCAAAAGTAAATCCCAGCTCCTCCCAGACAGAGACAGCGCCCTGCATATATTCTGTGGTATCTAAAATCTGAAATTTCCCATAATTCAATGTGTTAGACACCAGCGCTGTGGGCAAATTATATACATGATATCCAAAATGAGATAAAACAGGTTCAGACGCCGCCAAAGCTACCTTCCCATATCCCGGAAGATCATTCATCACTAAAATTTTTTCATCCATATTCTTCTTTCCTTTTATACACAGTTGTTTTGAGGCTAGATTCAAAGGATGCCTGACGAATTGTTTCGTGCTACGCACTCCCACAATTCTACCCCAAATTCGGATATCGCGGGGCATACGCCCCACTTTGTTCTACACTCCGTTTCGGTCCGTGCTAAACGCGTGCCACTGGCACGCAGCACCCTCATGTTGGGGCGGGTCATAAAGGCATAAAACCACTTATGTGCAAGCACAACGTGATTTATGACCTTTTGACCCTGGCATCTTGTTTACACTAATTTTCACACAATAAAAAGAGACTGTCAAGATAATTGACAGTCTCCATCTTATCAATTGTAACAGTTCAGTCCGCGCCATTCGTAAAACCGCACTGCGTGCTTATCGTGGCTAACACCACAGTTTTACTCATGAACGGGCGCTCAGCTCATACAGATGTCTGAACTGTTACTATCATTTATTCATCAGGTAAATCTTCTGATTGCCAGAATTGTTTTATAATTTGCACTTCTATCGTGGGTAATACCCCATTTACTTCCCTTTGCCTCTACAATTCCTCCATGACCATCATAGATTGCCACATGACCAGAATAACAGAGTACGTCTCCTGCTCTCGCCTCAGAAAGACTGGATACCGGTCTTCCCTTACTTCTCCAACCTGCGGAAGTAGTGTATCCACCGCTGTATACGCCACAGTTTTTCAACACCTGATATACAAAGTGAGAACAATCAATTCCATTTGTCAGAGAATTTCCTCCCCATACATACGGATTTCCCACAAACTGATCTGCATACGCTACAATCGCACTTCCTGAAGATCCACCGCTGGATACGCTTCCAGAATTATCAGAACTTCCGGAATTGGAAGAACTGTTGCTATCGGAAGAACTGCTGCTACTGGAAGAATTACTGTTGGAGGAATTGCTACTATTGCCGGTAGAACTACTGTTTCCGGAAGAACTCTCTGAATTGCTGTTTTCTGACTGCTCTGTATGAGAAGAATTGTTTTCTTCTCTGGAAGCTTCCTGTCTTTCCTCTTCCTGTCTTGCTGCTTCCTGCCTTGCAGCCTCCTGTCTTGCTTCCTCCTGTGCTGCGGCTCTTCTTGCCTCTTCTTCTGCTGCTCTTCTTGCAGCCTCTTCCTCTGCTTTTCTTCTCTCTTCTGCAAGGCGCTGCAATTCGGCATCCTGCTGTGCGATCAGATTACTGATCTGAGCTGCCTGTTGCTGCGCATTTTCAATCTGAGCTGCATAATTGCTGTTGGTTGCTTTCATGGCGTCCATCTGCGCCTGAAGTTCTGCCTGCTGGGATTCCAAATCTGCTTCCTGAGATTCCAAGGATGCTTTCTGTGTCTCCAGCTCCGCTTTCTGTGTCTCCAGTTCTGCTTTCTGTGTCTCCAGGGTATTCTTCAATTCTGTAACCTGGTTGACAACAGCCACATACTCATCCAATTGTTTTCTGTCATACTCATGCATACTCTGTGCATATTCCGCACGATTCAATAATGATGTAACATTGTCTGCTTCTGTGAGCATATTGATCCATACTTCACTTCCGCCATGTTCATATATGTACTGGATACGTTTTTTCATATCCGCATATTGCTGATCTCTGTCTTCTTCTGCCTCTGCCAGATCTTCTTTACTCTCTTCAATCTCTGCTGATTTATTGGTAATATCAGTCTCTTTCTGGCTGATGCCATCTTCTGTAGATGCAATATCTGTCTTAGTGGCGTCAATCTGAATCATAAGATCCACCATATCGCCATCCATAGCATTAATCTCTGCCTGAATCTGTGTCTGTTTCTCAGACAGGCTGTTGATCACCGCATTGGTTTCACTTAACTGGCTCTGTGCCTGAGATTTTTCCTGTTGTAACTGGGCTTCTGTTTTTGCAAATACGGTAAAAGTCTGTGACAACATCAGTACCAGTCCCAGAACCGCACATACTACTCTTTTTTTCATGCTTATAAATCTCTCCCTGTTTCATGCTGTTTTTGTGTTACTGTCCATTCCGTTTACCGCAACACCCTTCCTGATGCGCCATACGAACAGTAACATTTTTATTCTTGATTTGTAAGATTTCTGTAATATTTCGGTTGCTCGACTCTTATACTACCATCTTTTTCCGGAAACATCAACCTTTTTTTTATATTTTCTAAAATTTATGTCACAGTTTTGTAATATTTAATGGTGCTTTTGTAATTTTTACCAATTACTTCCAGATCGTATCTGAAAGACCGATATCCTTTCCCTTAAACTTTGGAGATCGTCCCTCTTTTTTCTGTTTCTCATAATTATCAAGAGTTTTAAAAACAATTCCTCCCAAAAGGAAAATCGCTGCAATATTGACAATAGCCATACACCCCATAGTAATATCTGCAATATTCCACATCAGAGAAAAATCTGCCTGCGTTCCCAGAAAAATAGCAATAATACAGGTGATTCGGAATATAAACAGCACTTTTTTATTATTCTTGATAAACAAAATATTCGATTCTGCATAATAATAGTTTCCCACCAGACTGCTAAAAGCAAATGCAAAAATAGAAAATGTTATAAAATGGATTCCCCAGTTTCCCACATTTGCGCTGATGGCAGCCTGCACAAAAGGTATGCCATCCAAAACTTCCGGTATTCCTTCCACACCGGATACCAAAAGCATCATAGCCGTACTGGAACAGATCAACAGCGTATCAATAAAGACAGAAATCACCTGTACCAGTCCCTGTTTTACCGGATGATCCACCTCCGCTGAAGCAGATGCATTGGGTGCGCTTCCCATACCTGCTTCATTGGAAAATAAACCTCTTTTGATACCTATCACCACTGCACTTCCTGCAAGTCCTCCCGCCATTGCCTGAAAATCAAAAGCATTCTCCAAAATCATAGCAAATACATGAGGAAGTTCCCGGATATGCAAAACCATAGTCACAAGACCAATCAGAATATAGATGGTTGCCATAATCGGGACTAATACGGAAGTAATAAATCCTATCCTGTGTACTCCGCCCCAGATCACCACCGCTGTAGCTGCTGCCAGAAGTACTCCCAAAATTACCGGATATATGGTATTTGAATAATCTTCAATATAATACTCCATGGCAGAGGAAATATTAAAAGCCTGCAAACCGTTAAATCCATAAGCAAAACAGATAATCAGCAGCACTGAAAATAATACGCCCAGCCAGCGTTTTCCCAGAGCTTTTTCCATGTAATAGGACGGTCCTCCCCGAAACTGATCTCCCACCTTCACTTTATAAATCTGCGCCAGAGTACTTTCCACAAAAGCAGATGCACCTCCTATTACCGCCATCAGCCACATCCAGAATACAGCTCCCGGTCCTCCGGCAGCTATGGCGGTGGCAATTCCTGCAATATTTCCGGTACCTACCCGGGATGCAGTGGAAATCATCAGCGCCTGAAAAGATGACACTTTTTTTGTCCCGTCATTTCCTGTACCTGCTTTCTCCAGCAGGGAGCGAATCGCATCTTTAAGCAGTCGAAGCTGAACGCATCTTGTACGAATGGTGAAATATATTCCTACTCCCACCAGCAATATGATCAACACATATGTGTACATCACATCATTTATCTGCGTTAAAATTTTATTCATACAGTTCCTCCTGTTTTTTACATTTTATATCATAACTACTCTACGCAGTTACTTCTCTATTCTCATGTTGGGCCATACCCATTCCACCAACTGATCCGGATATTTATCATCCAGAAAACTTTCCACACTGTTGCCTGCCGGGATTCCATCTTTTCTCTCCACATAGCGAATCATGGCGGCAGCCGAAATCACCCCATTACAGATCATCAGCACCAATAAAACCCATGTGGCAATTTTACCTCCCAAAGCCGGAAGTTTCTCAATAAAACCACTGATTTTAGGGTAACAGATTTTCACCCATGCCACTGATAGTATACCCCAGAAAACACAATATAATAAATTGGTACGGCCACCGATATTAAAGGGCATCTTACTGTAATCCCAAAATGTGGTTCCCAGAAAAATCTCTGTGAATACACTGCAAAGATATTCGTAAACTCCACCCAGTATACATCCTGCAAAAAATACATACCGATCTTCTTTTCCCGCCAGTTTCTGAAGCACCACTGTCAAAAGGACTGCCCCTATTCCCCACACAATACTGAAAGGACCATAAATCACACTGGAACGACTCATCCATACGCCTCCCGTAATTCTGCAGAATACAGTTTCAATCCCATCTCCCAGAAGGGCACAGATTAAAAACACCCACACCAGCTTATCAAAACAGACTCCCTTTGCAAAAACATAACCTGCATCCCCCAGATCCTCTGCCTGTTCCATCTGTGGGTACGCTTTATTCAGTCTTTTCCATACGCCCTGATAAATCCAGTTTCCCAGCGCCTTTTTCCCTTTTCGGTTAAATTCCTTCAGATCTCCCAGATTTTTGGAAATCTTTTCTTTTCTGGCCGCATAAAGAACGGTAAGTAAATCCAGAAAAATAACAACTAAAAGCACAATACAAAGAACCATAAGAATGGTTTTCGGTATCAGATTGACTATCATATAGACCACCGGCTGAATCAGATAAACTATAATCATAGCCGCCGCCGTGTGAAGAAGGGAATAAAACAGACCTGTCCGTTCTCCACTGAAAATCGTGTGGTAATCATATTTCCATAATGTATTTTTCCAGATTCTTTTTGCCATAAAACCGGCGATCACCTCCACTGCTGAAGTTACCACCATGGCTGCCAGAGCCTGAATCAACAGATTCCCTCTCCAGGTCGGGAAAATCAAAATTAAAATATCCAGACTGATACCATAAGAAAGGCACAACGGAAGATTGAAAAATCCCCTGTTACAAAACTTCCTTTCTTTTATTGCCATAACGCCCACTTCTATTATCCATCCCAAAAATGAATAAACCAAAAGAAATGCCACTAATTCCCAAATCGTATACTTCATAATTCACCTCATCTACTCATCCATCTTATCTTGTAACTGTTCCATATTTTTCCTGGATAGTTTTTGCTGAACCGTTATCTCAACCTCTCCAAATACCTTCCCCAGAATCGTCCCTACGCAAATCAGCGAATCTCCCTCCTGCACTTCTATATCCGCATCTACCACATTTAAAGAACACAGGCGGCAATCTTCCCCCTTTTGAAAAAGAGTACGGATATAGCAAATTCCATTCAGACAGAAAATACCCATTTCATTATGCCTAGCCTCTCTCTTTTTCAAGGCAATCACATCACTTTTTCTGAAAATCGGTTCATAACAATCTTCCTGAATCTGAAAACAAAAATCAGTATCCATTGGCAGATGCTCCCGTTTGCAACGAATCTCCATGGATTCCTTTTGAAATAGGAATCCTGAATTTTCTTTCCACTCTCCTGACTGACAACACAAAAGAGTTATCCAGTTTTCCTTTTCCATTCTTTTGTATTCTTCATCAATGACCAGACGCACCAGCTTCTTCCCGTAATCTGTCAACAACCGATACCGGGTAAGCGCATCCTTCTCTTCTATCGATAAATTCTCGTACAAATTCTGAATCGTCTGCTCCGGCAAATAATCCTGATATAGATAGTTGGCATCTATTTCCAGGGAAATCATCAGGGAAATCAAGATATCCGGTTTAGGATAACTGATTCCATTTTCATAGTTTGCTATGGCAGATGGCGTCACATGTACCTTTTCTGCCAATTCATTTCTGGTTATCTTTAACTCTTTTCTCCGAAAACGAAGTTTGTCTCCAATCTCCATATAAAATGTCCTCCCTGCTTTCTTTCAACACTTCCCGATTCTACCTGTTATATATCTACATATTACTACAAATTTCTTGTTGTTTCAAGAAATTTTACAAGAACTTTGTAGTATGTTGTTGACTTTTTATCTAAAAGGGCGTAGACTGTATTTCATATTATACACAGATTACATAATGTGTGCGGAGGGTGATATGGAATTTACGCAACAGATTATTCAATTAATTAAAAAAGCAGACCACTCTCAGTTGATCTGCATATATGAGTTTTTGAAAGCTTTTCTGAATAATACAGATTAAAATATGTTTTTTTCAGAAATAAGCGTATCGATAAATTTCTTCAAAAGATCCCACTCATGATCTGATAGTTTTGATAATGCCAATAGAAACTGTTTTTTGAATGAAACCGGTTCTTCTCGAAGCACTTCTCCAAACCATTTGGAAAGCGTAAAATCCGGATTAACCTGAACATACATAGGTCCTTCCCCTTTACGAAGCCAATTCTCATTCACATTAAATTCCCGACATATAGACAGTACAATTGCATCAATGGGTGTCCTCACACTGGTTTCATACGTTGCAATCGTATTTCTGGATACACCTATCTGTTTTGCAAACTCCTGCTGAGTCAATCCGGCATTCTGCCTGATTTGTTTTATTCTGTCTTTCACTTATTAAAGGTCCCCTTTCTCCCTTATATCTTAATACATACTAATAGAAATCCATTTTATTGTCAATATAATTCTATTGACATTTGTTGTATATAGACATATAATAGTTGCGTTATGTGCTTTTTGGGGAAATAAGAAGGAAAAGTGAGGAAAAAGAAAATGAAGCAACATACTGTAAACATACTTTTGTCAATCGGTGTACCGGCAAGCGTGAAGGGATTCACTTATATCTGTGACGCCATGGAACTTTTTGATACAGATTCTTACTATATAAACGGGAAAATATGTGCGTTGTATCATAAAATCGCCATCCTTCGCAACACTTCCGACGCCTGTGTCGAACGAGCCATACGCCACGCCTTTGAAATCGCACTGAAAAAAGGGAAAACTGATTTACTGGAACAATATCTGGATCTTACCCACACACAAAATTCCAATCTGTTGCATACACTTTATTTAAAATGCAAACAAGTAACAGACAACTCCGGTTTTCTTCAAAATTCCACCTGGAATACGACAGAATATAATGAAATAAAGCGGGAGATTTATCAAGAAATTATGGATATGATGTCAAAAGAACTCACCTATCTTCTGCAGCAATTTCCGGGGCCTCAGATATAACGCAGACCCCGGAAGATGCAGAACTTATGTTACTGTATTTTACAAATCATCAATCAGAGCTGTCGCTTTCGCATATGCTGTAGATCTCGCCTCAAAAAAATCGGTTTTTACCATGTTTCCATTGGCATATTGAGATACCCATCTCATAGACTCCGGTTCCTCCTCCAATCCGGGATAAATCACCTCATATCCCAGACTTGTCCACCTCAGATTTCCCAGGTATTGAATATAATCTTTCATCATCTGCTGATTTAATCCTGCAATTTCGTCTCCGATCACATACTGTCCCCATGCGATTTCCTGGCGCACTCCTTCCATGAGAAGTTCTCTCATCTCTCCAACCATTTTCTCATCAAAAAGTTCCGGATGTTCCTTTTGAAGTTCCAGAATAATATTACGAAACAGCCACAGATGTGTATTTTCATCCCGGTTGATATATCGGATTTCCTGCGCTGATCCCGGCATCTTTCCATTTCTTGACAAATTATAAAAAAACATGAAGCCGGAATAAAAATAAATTCCTTCCAATATATAGTTTGCCATCAGTACCTTTAACAGTGTTCTTGCATCTTTCTTCACCTGAAATTCATTGTATCGGTCTCCGATAAATGTATTTCGTTTTAGTAAATGTTCATCTGTTTTCCACTGATACAGTATGTCCATTCGCTCTTCCGGTGAACAGATCGTATCCAGCATATAAGAATAAGACTGAGAATGAACACATTCCTGAAATGTTTGGATATTCAGACACAGATTTACCTCATTCGCCGTAATATACTCTCCGATACAGGGTAGATTGGCGCTTTGAATAGAATCCAAAAACACCAGAAACGAAAGAATTTTGTCATATGCTTTCCTCTCCGGCAAAGAAAGTTTTGGATAATCCTTCATATCCTGAGACAGATTAATTTCTTCTGGAATCCAAAAATTATTCATAGCCTGCCGATACCAGTCGGAAGTCCAGTTATATTTCAAATTATTATAATCGTTCAGATTTGTAGTGTTTCCTCCGATCATTCTCCGATTTCTTACCTGCGTATCTCCCCCCGGATTAAAAAGAGGTTTATGAAGTAACGGCTGGTTGATATTAAATTCCTGCATATATAGTTCTCGCTTTCTCTGTTAGATTTTTCTCCTGTTTTTTCTATGTTATGAGGAACAAGAAGTACATTCCTCCACTTCCAGTGATTTAGACCTTACATAATAGACTGTCTTCACACCGCATTTCCAGGCTTTCAGATAAAGATTTAAGACTTGGCGCATCGTATACTCATTGGTGATATAAAAATTCATCGACTGCGCCTGATCGATATGTCTTTGCCGGATTCCACAGGCTTCGATTGACCAATTCTGATCTACATGGTATGCGTCAGTATAATACCAGTACGTATCCATACTAAGCTCCGGCGCTACTCTAGGCAGCATAGCTCCCTTCTTTTCTTCCAGAAAATATTTATTCATTACCGGATCGATTCCTGCCGTAGTTCCTGCAATAATCGATGTGGAACTGGTGGGAGCCACCGCCAGAAGATACCCGTTTCGCATTCCCTGTTTTTTTACTTTCTTTTCCAACTCTTTCCAACGGGCAGACGTATAATTTCTCTTTGCAAAATACTCTCCTGTCTCCCAGTCAGAACCCGGGAAATAACTATAACTTCCTTTTTCTTTTGCATTTTCACAACTTGCTTCCACAGCGGCATAATTAATTTCTTCAAACAATCTGTCAACAAATTCCAGATGTTCCTGCGACTGCCAGCGTATTTTTCTTTTTGCCAGCATATGATGATAACCACTTACGCCCAGACCAATGGAGCGATACCGCTGATTCGTGATTTTCGCATAAGGAAGAGGATAAAAATTCAGATCAATCACATTATCCAAAGCCCGTACCACGGTTTTTACCACCTGCTGAAGATATTCCTGATTTTCCAGCGGAATACGCCCCAGAGAAAGAGATGCCAGATTACATACTACGAATTCTCCGGCTTTTGTGGTATTTACTACTACGGTATCTCCCTCCTTCGTTTCAACTTTTGTTTCCACTGTCGATATGGGAGCCATATTCTGGGCAATTTCCGTACACAGGTTGGAACAGTAAATCATCCCACGATGACTGTTAGGATTCGCCCGATTTACAAGATCTCGGTTAAATGTAAAGGGCGCCCCTGTCTCCACCACGGACTTAATGATCAGACGCACCAGATCTTTTAATAAAATCACCCGCTTTGCGATTCGATCATCTTCCACACATTCTTTATATTTTCGTTCCCACTCTTCTCCATAGCAATCTTCCAGGCTATATCCTTTTACCATGAGGATTTCATGAGGACACATCAGATACCAGTTCTGATCCAGATTTTCTTCTGCCATTTTCCAAAACAGATCCGGATAACACACAGCAGGGAACACATCGTGAGCTTTCATCCTCTCGTCTCCGTTATTTGTTCGAATCTGCAAAAACTCCGGTAAGTCCCGGTGCCATGCATCCAGATACACAGCCACAGCTCCTGCCCGAACTCCCAGCTGATCCACGGCCACAGCCGTATCGTTTACAATACGAAGCCAGCGGATCACTCCTCCTGCTGCCCCTTCAAACCCACGAATCATACTTCCGGCAGCTCTCACTTTTCCAAAATACATTCCCATGCCGCCGCCATATTTACTTACCTGGGCAAAATTGTCCACAGATCGGAAAATCCCCTTTAAACTGTCCGGAACCGTATCAATAAAACAGGAACTTAACTGATGAAACGGTTTTCTGGCATTGGACAAGGTAGGCGTCGCCATGGTTACTTCCAGCTTGGAAAGCATATCATAAAAAGCTTTTACCCATTGCATACGAACTTCCCGTTTTTCCTTCATTGCCAGATGAAGAGCAATTCCCAGAAACATTTCCTGAGGATTTTCTAATGGTACATGACTGTGGGTAGATATCACATATCGTTTTATCAAAAGATCGAAACCGGAATAATTAAACAGACGATTCCTTTCCGGTTTTATATATTTCTCTGCCTGCTCGATCTCTTCCCTGTTATAGTTCTCCAGGATATATGCTCCATAAAGGCCCTGCTTTGTGAGATATTGAATCTTATCATATAGGCAATTCAGTTTTCTCTTTTTCTCTTCCTGTTTTAACTGCTCTGTGAATTGAAAATTGAGAATCCATCCTGCAATAGTTTCCCATCGGGGAGCTTCCTGGTTGGTAAGCTCGATAGCGGCTTTCACCAACATAGATAACTTTTCCTGACAATTCATATCTTTTTTCAAAAACCCGGTGAATTTTTCATACAGGATATCCAGAGAATACAACTCCTCCGGAAATTCTCGCTGAATATCCAGCAAAAGTCCTCCAAAACTTTCCTCCCCCAATTCTTTTACCAGCCCATCCCATATCTGCGGCTGCATCATCACTCTATCACCATTCATAAAAAACCTCTTATCTTTCTCTTTTTCAGTTAGGCATATAAAACTACTGTGAGGTTTCATTATAACCGAAACCGGTAGATTTTGACAAGACCTGTATTGCCTTTATCACTTCATCCACCTCTTCCCGGGTATTATAATGAGAAAAACTGACACGTACTGCTCCCTGTTCCTCTGTCCCCAAAGCCCGATGCATTAACGGAGCACAATGTCCCCCGGAACGGGTGCAAATTCCATAATCCACATACAAAATATCACTTACCTGTGCCGAGTCATAATCCCCTATATTAAAAGCCACTATGGGACAACGCTCCTGTTGGGAAAAATCTCCATAAATTGTCACCCCTTCCAGATTGCAAATGCCCTCATAAAACCTCCACATCAGTTCCAATTCTGTCTTTCTTATGGTTTCTATTCCTGTCTCCTGCAAATAATCCAGAGCTGCTCCCAATCCTGCTATCCCATGACCGTTTAAAGTACCTGCTTCCAATGCTGTGGGCATCTGTTGGGGATGCTTTTTACTGTAGGTTAAAATACCACTCCCTCCCGATTTTAAAGGATGGATTTCCACCCCTTCTCTGACATACAAACCTCCTGTTCCCTGGGGACCAAGAAGACTTTTATGACCGGTAAAACAAAGTACATCTATTTTCATTTTCTGTACATCAATGGGAAAAATCCCCGCCGTCTGAGAAGCATCCACTATAAAAATCACCCCATACTTTCTGGCAATATTTCCCATGCGTTCAACATCTGTCACATTTCCCGTAAGATTGGAGCCATGTGTACAGACTATTACCTTTGTATTCTTTTGCATCAATGCAGGGAGTTCTTCTATACAAATCCTGCCCTTTTCATCACTTTTTATCCAGGTCACTTCCACCCCCTGCTCTTCCAGTTCATATAAGGGACGAAGAACAGAATTATGTTCCAATTCCGTTGTGATTACATGATCTCCCGGATGGAGCAATCCTTTTAAAGCTGTATTTAAAGCTTCCGTTGCATTTGAAGTAAAGGCAATCCGTCCCGGATCTTCCCCGTGAAATAATTCTGCCAGTTTCCACCTTGTATCAAAAATAACCCGGGAAGCATCCAGAGAACGATCATGCCCTCCCCTTCCTGCATTTCCCAAGGAACTCAGCGCCTTACACACTGTCTGAACTACCCGATCCGGTTTTTTTAACGTGGTAGCTGCATTATCCAAATAAATCATATTCGATCCCCTTTCCTTATTCCTTTTCCTTATTCCTTTTCCACTACTTTTATTCTCCATTTGCCCCTGACACCACCATATTATTACTGTTCACTCCGTTCACAGTAACATATTATCATATCCTCTGTCCATGTTTCATCATTTTATTTGATTTTCCCCATTTACTGTGATAACATAGCAAGAAAAGACAGGCGAAAATAAAACAACAGGAGGATTATTATGCAGGTAACAGAACGATTATTAAAATACATTTCCGCAGATACCACATCCGATCCACATTCTGATACATTTCCCAGCACCCACAGTCAGTTAGATTTTGCGGCTTCTCTGGCGAAAGAAATGAAGGATATGGGACTTAAAGACGTTTCTCTCGATTCTTATGGATATGTATTTGGTACCATTCCATCCACTATTGAAAACTATCAGGGAAAGATTCTGGGGTTTATCGCCCATATGGATACTTCCAGTCAGGCTTCCGGAAAAAATATCCATCCGAAGATTGTAGAAAAATATAATGGCGGCGATATTATCCTGAACAGCGAACACCATGTGATCATGAAACCGGAAGATTTTTCCAGTCTGCATCAGTATGTAGGCCAAGATCTCATTGTGACAGATGGCCGCACCCTGTTGGGAGCCGATGACAAAGCAGGAATCGCAGAAATACTCACCGCAGCAGAATATCTTCTGGCACATCCGGAGATCAAACACGGTCCTGTCCGGATAGGATTTACCCCAGATGAAGAAATAGGAAGAGGAACCGATTATTTTAATGTTGAAAAATTCGGAGCTGATTTTGCCTATACTATGGATGGAAGTGATTGCGGGGAATTACAGTATGAAAACTTCAATGCCGCTACTGCTTTTCTTACCTTTAACGGTGTAAGTATTCACCCCGGTTCCGCTAAAAACAAGATGGTAAATGCCTCCCTTCTGGCAGTAGAATACCAAAATCTTATGCCGTTGGGCGAAAGACCGGAATATACGGAAAACAAAGAAGGCTTTATCTTATTGGAATCTATCACCGGTTCTATCGAAAAAGCATCCTGTGAGTATATTATCCGTGATCACGATATGCAATTATTTGAAGCCAAAAAAGAGTATCTGAAAAATGCTGCCGCTTATATGAATACCAAATATGGAGAGGGGACTGTGGAACTTCGCATAGAAGATTCTTATTTTAACATGAAACAACAGATAGAACCTCATATGCATCTTGTGGAAAATGCGGTTACCGTTTATCAAAAACTGGATATCAAACCTTTGATCGTTCCCATCCGGGGCGGCACCGATGGCGCGCGCCTCTCCTTTGACGGACTCCCCTGCCCGAACCTGGGAACAGGTGGACACAATTATCATGGACGTTACGAATATGTATGTATTCAATCCATGGAAAAATGTGTACAGGTGATTATTGAACTGGCAAAACTTTACGGAGAATATTAAAAAGATTCTATAAAAATCACGCAGAACTGACTTGCAACTGCAAATCAATCCTGCGTGATTTTTAATTTTTTTCCTGTTTTTTACACATAAAAACTCCCAACAGAAGCAACACAGGAAAGATAATTCCTGCAAGAATTCCCATTTTCAGATTATCCTGTAAGGCGCTGGATACCATTCCCACCAAAGTAGGTCCTCCGGAACACCCCACATCTCCTCCAAGAGCCAGAAGAGCAAACATGGCTGTTCCCCCTTTTGGTATGATTGCGGAAGCTTTACTGAAAGTTCCCGGCCACATGATTCCCACAGAAAGACCACAGATTCCGCACCCTATCAGACTAATGACAGGAGAAGGGATCAGGGAAATCCACAAATAGGAAATAACACACAGTATACTGCTGAAGATCATAAATTTTTCCAAATGAATTCTGTCGCCATATTTTCCATAAAATGCTCGGGAAAGTCCCATCAACACGGCGAAAGCCATAGGTCCTGCCAAATCTCCTGCCATTTTGGAAATTCCCAGACCTTTTTCAGCAAATACAGAAGCCCACTGACTTACAGACTGCTCACTGGCTCCCGCACAGATCATCATGATCAACAATACCCAAAACATTTTCATGGAAAACAGTTTTCTGATGGTATAACCACTCTCTCCTTCTTCAATCAGAGAAGCTATGGGAACTTTTGTGAATGCAATTATATTTCCCAGAGGAATAATTGCCCACGCCACTGCCAGGATTTTCCAGTTGGATATTCCCACAAACTGGAAAAACAGAGTGGATACAGCCACAACCCCCACATGTCCCCAACAGTAAAATGAATGGAGCATACTCATGGCTTTTTCTTTATTATCGGAAGGACAGGCTTCCATCACCGGACTTACGAGAACCTCCAACAGTCCTCCCCCTACAGCGTATACAATCACAGATACCAGAATACCCGCAAAAGCGCTGGGAAATACTTCCGGCAAAACAGTCAGCAAAATCAGTCCGGCAGCAGAAAAAATATGAGCCAGAACCATAGATGCTCTGTAACCGATCTTATCTACAAAACCGATAGCCAGAAGATCCACCAAAAGCTGAACGCCAAAATTAATAGTCACTAACATTGTAATCTGAGATAAGGGTATCTCATAGGTACGCTGAAATGTCAAAAACAGCAACGGAGCAAAATTGTTCACAATCGCCTGAACAATATAGCCCACAAAACAAGCCACCACTGTTTTGTTATATTGATTTTTCATTTTCCATTTCCTCCATCATAAACACTTCTCTCACGGAGCTTCTCACCCTATACTTTTACTCCGATTCTGGATACCGTTACCGATAATTTCATTGACCGTAGATACGGTAACAAAGACCTGTTTATTCGTGTTTTTCAGATAATTGATCAACATACGATACTCCTGTTTTGCCAGAACGGTTACCAGTTCCATCCTGTGCGTTTCATCGTATGCTCCCTGCGCCACATAAAGGGTAGCTCCCTGATTGAGATTATGTAAAATATAATCCTGCACTTCTTTATAATCTTCTGTAATAATACACACTCTTTTTCTTTTATTAAATCCGTCAATAAAATAATCCACTGCCAGTCCGTTGGCATACGTTCCGATCAGACTGATGATCATGGTACTGATTCCATATACAAACACAGAAGTTGTGGCAGTAGCCATTCCTGCTACCGTAACTGCCTTTCCAATTTCCATATTGGTAAACTTATTAATCAGCTTGGCAATAATGTCCACACCGCCGGAAGACGCATTTACCCGAAATAAAATTGCCTGTCCCAATGCCACAAGTAATACGTAGGCAATCAGATCAAATACTATGTTTCCTGTAACAGATTTTTCCAGGGGACATACCTGCTCGAAAATCCACAGAAATACCGGAAGAATCGTAGAAGTATATACCGTTTTTACACCAAATTCTTTCCCCACCAAAAAAAATCCTATGATCAACAGAATCACATTCAAGAGAAAGGTAAGAATCGATATGGGAATCGGAACCAGATGAGCAAGTACCATCGCCACACCCGATATACTTCCCACCACCACTTTACTGGGAATCATAAAAAAATATACTGCTGCTGAAACTACAAACATGGCAACTGTGATCATCAGTAATTCCCTGCCTGAAATTTTTTTCTTCATTCTGTGCCTCCACTACATCCTTTTCCATATATTCGCCGTGAATATCTTATCATTATTCAAAAGCTTTTTTATTGTATCAAACACCCGGAAGAATATCCAGCTTTTTCTGTTGATTTCCTATGGCTTTTTTCCTGTTTCTACTATATGATAGATACAAGAATCATATAGGGGGATTTTTATGCAGCGAAAGAAAAAAATCAAACAAATCATTTTATTAATTCTGGGCCTGACCATCGCCCATCTGGGGGTAACGCTCTTCATCCAGACCAACCTGGGAACGGACCCTTTTAATGTTCTGATCCAAGGAATTTTCCGAACAGTTCCCTGGCCATCTTCCTTATCCTGGAGTCACGGCATGACACATATGTTCATCTGCTTTTTCATTATCATCATACTTCTTTTTATCGACAAAAGTTATATTAAAGTCGGTACTTTGATCTGTATGTTTCTTGGTGGCCCCATCATTGACGTATTTACTTTTCTTCTTGGAGATTTGATCAATGACAGTCTGCCTTTGGTTGTTCGTCTGTTGATCCTGATAATTGGATGCACCATTCTGGCTATGGGAATGACGATTGTAATCAAATCCGAAGCGGGAACAGGTCCCAATGATCTGGTGGCTATTGTCTGGAGTGACAAATGGCACAAACCTTTTGGTGTCATTCGTATTATCACTGACTTTCTCTTTGTTTTTGCAGGTTTCTTACTGGGTGGAACTTTTGGTATCGGAACGATCATTTGTGCCTTTGTGGTAGGTCCTGTTGCTCAGATTTTCATGCCTTACGCTGAAAAGCTTTGCAGAAAAATACTCTGAATACCTCTCTTCCCTTTCCTGAAAGGTATACCCAAAAAAGTCTTCCACAGAAAAACTCCCTGCGAATTTTCTGTGGAAGACTTTTTTCATCCGATTCATCTTGACGAATTATTCCCAAATCAATAATTCTCTGCCAACAATTCAAAATAACTCTGCGGATGATTGCAGGTAGGACAAACTTCCGGCGCTTTTGTTCCCACAACAATATGTCCGCAATTTCTGCACTCCCATACCTTCACTTCACTCTTTTCAAAAACCTGTGCAGTTTCTATATTTTTCAGTAATGCCCGATATCTTTCTTCATGATGCTTTTCTACCGCAGCCACTAACCGAAATTTTGCTGCCAGTTCCGGAAATCCCTCTTTTTCCGCTGTCTGTGCAAATCCGGCATACATATCCGTCCATTCATAATTCTCGCCTAATGCTGCCGAGAGTAAATTTTCCGCAGTATTTCCAATTCCCTGCAATTCCTTAAACCACATCTTTGCATGTTCTTTCTCATTATCCGCCGTTTTCTGGAAGATTGCCGCCATCTGCTCATACCCTTCTTTTTTTGCCACTGAAGCAAAATACGTATATTTATTCCTTGCCTCAGATTCTCCTGAAAAAGCATTTCTCAGATTTTTTTCCGTTTCTGTTCCCGCATACTTATTATTTGCCATAAAAATCGCCTCCTTTTCTATAATTATATATTAGTTTTCCCAACTTTGCACATAATTTTTCATATTATTTTATATTGCCACAGGCAATCTGGAATGAATTTTGTCTCGTTGCTGTGAACGGAGTGAACCGTAACACTTTGTTTCCATTATACGAAAAGACCGGTGGATTTTCCTCTCTTTTTATGATAAAATTTTACATATGACTGAATTCTTATGGAGGTATCATATGACAGAACAGGAAAAGATGAAACAAGGGTATATCTGGGAAGATGAAGAAGAAAATATGGCTCTCCAGGCTCATGCCAAAGGACTGATCCGGAAGTTCAATGCCCTTCCCCCGGAAGATATGGAAGGACGGGAAGCTCTTTTAAAGGATATTTTTGGAGAAGTGGGAGAAAATGTATGGATTGTTCCCCCACTTACAGCAGCCGTAGGAAAATATGTGTCAATCGGCGACGGTACCTATTCTAATATGAATCTTACTTTGATCGATGACTGGAAAATCACCATCGGCAAAAATGTACTGATTGGACCAAACGTAACGATCAGTACCACAGGTCATCCTATACATCCGGATCACAGAGGCGATGGTATGTATTCTTTCCCCGTCGTAATCGGAGATAACGTATGGCTTGGTGCAAATACGATTGTTCTTCCCGGCGTTACCATCGGAGAAAATTCTGTAATCGGCGCAGGATCTGTTGTTACTAAAGATATTCCTGCAAATGTAGTAGCTTTTGGAAGTCCCTGCAAAGTATATCGGGAAATCAACGAACGGGATGCTGAATATTATTTCAAAGACAGACGATTTGACGAACAGCCAAAATAAACTATTGTTGTTGCAAATTACACAGTTTCCTATTTTACTCCCCACTATTTTTCTTAAAAGCAGAAATTTTATCGCGTTTTCACAGAAAAATAGTGGGGAATTTTTATCTTTCTCCTGTGTATTTATGTACGGTTTCTCTGATTGCGCCAACGCCTGCAATCATTTCTCTGAACATCATTTCAATCTTCTCTCCCACGCCTGCTTTATAAAGATCGATAAAGAATACACGTTCATTGGACAGTATTGGTTTCAACTGATCGGTAAATGTTTCCGGTTTACCCACCACAATATCTTTCAACTGCTCCTGAATTTCCTCCTTCATGGGGTCCGGAGCAAGTTCATAGGCATTTCCTTCATCATCCACTGCCAGCATATAGCGAAGCCATCCGGCAATTCCCAGTGGAATTGCTGTCAGTCGGGAAGCATCTTTGTATTTTTCCACATATGCTTTAATAGTTTCACCGAAACGGATTCCCACCATCTGCGATACGTCAACTGCGAGACGAAGATTGGTATCTCCCAGATATTCATTGGGGAATCGGTCATTGAAAAGTTCGTCTACAAATTCCTGCGGTGAAAGAATTCCCGGATTCGGCACCACCGGAAGTCCTTCATCATAGGCTACCATCCGAGCCATCTTCATCATATCTTCATTGGTATTCAGCATATGTGCAAACAGATCATATCCCAGTGCCACGCCCAGAGGACCGGTTGCCGAATGTACCGGGTTCAGACATACGGTCACTTTCATCCGTTCACATAGATTCACGGTTTCTCTGTCTGCCATATATACTCCAAATCCCTTTTCCAGAGCCGGACGGCCATTGGGGAAACTATCTTCAATCACAAGATACTGGGGTTTTTCTGCATTTACAAAAGGTGCAATGTAGGTTTCTTTTCCTGTGATAACCGGCTGCATATCCTCCACGCCCAAGGCTTCCAGATCTTTTGCAATCTGCTCACTGGGGCGGGGTGTAATCTTATCAATCATCGTCCAGGGAAATGCTACAATTTTCTCATCCCTTACGTAATCTTCAAATCCTTCCTCAACAAATCCTGCTCTCTTCCATTCTTCTGTCATGGTCAGCACAGATTCCCGAAGTTTTGCACCATTTTGTGAACAGTTATCCATAGAGACCAAAGCAACCGGATATTTTCCTGCTTTGTATCGTTCATAAAGCATAGCTGTCAGTACAGCCATTGCTCCCACAGACTGATCCGGTCCATTCTGAATATCCTTCTCCACAAACGGAAACCAGGAACCATCCGCTTTGTGCAGCGCATATCCTTTTTCTGTAATGGTAAAAGATACCATCTGCAAAGAAGGACTGACAAAAATCTCTTTCAGACGGCTCCACTGGGCAGAATCTGAAGCCTGTGCTTTTACCGCCTCTGCCATAGAACCCAATACTTTATACTCTCTCGTTCCATCTCCGTGAAGGATCACACTCAGTCCCAGGTTATCATAGGGGTGATAGATTTTATCCACCACATCATAATCAAAGGTTTCCACGCAGGTAATTCCCCGATCCAACGCCCCCTCTTCCAGAAGACCATCTGCAATCCCTCCGATAAATACACGGAAAATATTGCCAATGCCAAAATGTACCCACACAGGTTCTTTTCTTGCTTTCTGTGCAGCCGCTTCCACGCTATAACCGGGCAGACAAATACCTGCTTTTTCCCATGGTTCGCTCTTGCTGATTCCATCCATCGTTAATCTCATACATTTGTTCCTCCCATTTTTCAATAGTTTTACACTATACTTACGCTTATATCCAAGTTGTAAGTATAGTATAGATATCATTTCAAAAGAAATCCATTGACAAAAATTACAATATTAAAATTTATTTTTTGTCTGTTTTTACTATAATCTTCTGAGGATTGCTTTTTTATTGATTCTGTAATAAAATAAGGTCGGAGTCGAAAGTTGCCAGTCAGCTAATCACTCCAGTATCATAACAAAAGGAATCATCAGGAGTATGGTATGAATGAAAAAGGATTAACAACCATCAATTTAAAAAAAATAAACCGTTCCAAAGTTTATCAGTATATTTATAAGAATAAAGTGACTTCCAAACTCCAGATTGTTCAGGAGCTTCAGATGGGATTATCCACTGTCAGCCAGAATCTAACTCTGTTAGAAGAAGCCGGTCTTATTGAGCGAACCGGATTTTTTGATTCCACCGGCGGACGAAAAGCACAGGCTATTCGCATTGTCCCTGATTGTCGTATTGCCATCGGCGTGGGAATCCAGAAAAATATGCTTCACATCACTGCTGTCCATTTATATGGAGATGTTCTCTGTGCCGACACGGTTCCCCTGACATATTCCAATACTCCTTCCTATTATGAACAGGTAGCAGAAAGAATCAAAACATTTATTCGAGATAATTCTTATGAGGAAGAAAAAATACTGGGAATTTCATTTGCCACCCAGGGGATTATTTCTCCCGACAATACAACGGTTACCTATGGAAATATCATGGAAAATACAGGAATGCGCCTAGAGGATTTTTCGAGATATCTTCCTTATCCCTGCCGCCTGGAACACGATTCCAAATCTGCCGCTTTTCTGGAATTGTGGAATCATCCAGAACTGGACAGCGCTATTGTCATACTGTTAAACAGA
This sequence comes from Oliverpabstia sp., assembly GCA_034114925.1. Taxonomy (GTDB): domain Bacteria; phylum Bacillota; class Clostridia; order Lachnospirales; family Lachnospiraceae; genus Oliverpabstia. The sequence goes on along the minus strand of JAXEUM010000048.1, from coordinate 3,440 downwards.
AATCTTGGAGGCGCTGTTATCACCAATCATCAGATTCACCATGGATATTCCATGCACAGCGGCGCCATCGAGCATATGTGTATCGATCCTAACGGACCTGTCTGCTACTGCGGAAACCGGGGATGTCTGGAAACATACTGTTCCGCCAACGCACTGGAACATTTTTCAGATATGGCAGCAAAAGATTTTTTCCCTCTTTTGCGAGAAAAAAAATCTCCCCAACTTATACAGATCTGGGAAGATTTTCTGAATCATCTGGCTTTTGCCATGAAGAATCTTAACATGATCGTTGACGCACCGCTTATCATCAGCGGCTATCTGGCGCCCTATTTTACACAAGAAGATATCACTTATCTTTTACATCGGATCAACAGCGCCTCCCCTTTCCTTATGGATGAAACTCATCTTCTTCTAGGCATCCACGGGCAGTATACACCTGCTATCGGAGCCGCCCTGTATTACGTGGAAAACTTTATTAAATCAGTATAACGAAAAAGGAGCTTTGGCACACTGTATGCCTGGCTCCTTTTGTCAAAAATCATTCGCATTTTATGCTAGTCTCTCAAAATATTCTTCCAGCTCTCTCTTGAACTCCTCCGGTATCTCCTTTTTGAAGGGCATCACCGGTATATTTCCCAACCGACTCCCGATATATCCCAAAAGTTGTGCGCTTCTTTGTAATGACCAGGGAGAAATGTACTTCAGAGTATCGTGTCTGGTATGCATACCAAATCCATCTCGGTTCAGCGTCATGGCAGGTACGCCCTTCCAGGCAAAGCTGTTGGAATCACTGCCCCAGATGGAATGTTTCGTAACCATGCCGATTTCCACTTCATGGGCCATGTATTCCAGCATATGACAGATAGCCACATCTCCTGTTACTCCCACAACCGTACCTCCAACCAACTGCCCTGCAAGATCTACATTCATATTAAATACATGATTTTTCAATTCTTTTTCATGAACAGTCACATAATTTCTGCTTCCCACCAATCCCTTCTCTTCCGCACCAAACCAGATAAATTCCATGGTACGGCGAGGCTGATGTCTGGAAAAATACCGGCACAGTTCCATAATAATGGCTGCTCCCGCCATATTGTCATAAGCTCCCTTTCCTGCCGGAACGGAATCGTAATGCGCTGTCAGGGTAAGAACCTCGTCTGCCCGGTCACTTCCCTGAATCCGGGCTATCACATTGTAGGAAACCGCTTTCCTATACTCCTGCTTTATTCGTAACCTGGCGCGGGATGCTCCCATCTCTACCAGTTCTACTGCGTCTATATAGTGAAGAACACCTCCCTGTATCGGTGTTTCTTTCATCTTTCGCAGACTGCGTTCCTCTGGGATTCTGTCAATTCCCTGATCCATCGGTGTTCCGGCAACCGTAAGAAATCCAACCGCCCCGGCTTTTATCAGTCTATGATACATATCGGATGTCATGGGCTGATTCAAAAGCAGGATTTTTCCCTGTGCAGAGGAAAGACTGATATCGTCTCCATTTTCCCCATAACAAAAGGGAGCCTCCACTCCATCTTGTGGGGTGCTGCCGCATCTTCCATAACCTGCAATCACATATTCTTTCTCGTACGGCTCTGTCACCCGAAAAGAAGCCTCCTGTATCGCACAGGTATCTATTTCAAATTCTTCCAGGTGACTTTCCACTCCCAAACCTTTCAGCTCCTGCAAGATTGTCTCTGCTGCTCTTTTTTCTCCTTCCGTACCTGCCGCCCGGATGTAATCAAATTTTTTCATAAATTCTATCTGTCTCTGACCGGAAATTTCATGCAAATTCATATACTGCTCTCTCCCAACTTCAATCTCTTCCTGTCTGTCTTTAATAGTTTCATTGTAACAGAGGATCCTGTGATTGTCATTAGTAAAACTTTATTTTTACATAAGACTCACAGACATCTTCCTATCCGCAAACCCAGGCTTGACAGGCTCATGTACTCAATTTAAAATGATAACTGTTCAGCATTTTTTCAAAATGCCTTGCCACCATTTTCAACAAAAAGGAGTTTTCATGAATAATAATAAAAAACGCATTCTTGTTATCACTTTTCTTATCCTGGCTTTCCTGCTCATTTTCCTGTTTTTATATCAGAAAAAAATGAAATCACAGGAAGAACCTATCAGCGCCACCGCTTTCAAGCTTAATACCGTTGTCACCATTACCATTTATGACTCTCAGGATACCTCTCTTCTCGATGACGCTCTGTCTCTTTGCGATCACTATGAAGAAATCTTCAGCCGCACAAAAGAATCCAGTGAATTGTATCAGTTAAACCAGGGACTTCTTCCCCGGTCAGAGAAGGGATTTTCCATTTCTTCCGAACTGGAAGAATTAATTCAATCCGGACTATTCTATGGCGAACTGTCCGAGGGCGCTTTTGATATTTCCGTGGAACCGGTCTCTTCCCTCTGGGATTTCACCTCAGGAGAGAAAGTAATTCCCACGGAACAAAAGATTCAAGATGCTCTTTCCCTGGTAAACTATAAAAATGTGAAAATAAAAAATGGTTCTCTTTCCTTTCAGCAGGAGGGAATGGGATTGGATCTGGGCGCTATCGCCAAAGGCTTTATCTCGGATCGAATCAAGGATTTTCTTGTTTCCAAAGGAGTGAAAAGCGCCACCATCAATCTGGGAGGAAATGTGCTTTGCATCGGAAGCAAACCGGATAATACGCCCTTCCGCATCGGTATTCAAAAACCCTTTGCCAATCGAAATGAAACGGCAGCCGTTGTGGATATTACGGACAAAGCAGTGATTTCTTCCGGTATTTATGAACGATACTTTGAAAAAGATGGGAAGACATACCACCATATTCTGGATCCCAAAACAGGATATCCCTGTGAAACCTCTTTGATTTCTGTCACTATCATTGCAGATCATGGCGTGGACGGAGACGGGTTAAGCACCGCCTGTTTTTCTCTGGGACTGGAAAAGGGAATGGAACTGATCAATACTCTGCCTGATGTTCAGGCTGTCTTTATCACAGATGATTATAAACTGCACTACAGCGACAATTTTGAACATTCCGAACCTTAAAAATCCAAAAGCCCTCTTTTTTCACATAAAAACAGAATCCCCATAGAATTATTCTATGAGGATTCTGTTTTTTACTTTACAATTCGTTTCTCATCTCTTAATACATACCCAAAATCATATAGATAAATCCCATTGCCAGCATTTCCACCGGGAGTCCCCGATATGCTTTTCCGGTTCGGGCAAATTTCAGAGTTTTCTTTACAGAAATAAACATAATTACCGGAACAGCAACCGTCCACAACAATCCTGCTATTTCTCCAAAACTATCCATGGTAAATGGTCTTGCATACAATACCGCCATAATTCCTATAAAAAGGCTATGAGTCTGACCACATTTCTTTTTCAGAACGCCATTGGTAAAAGCAATCACAAGTCCTGCTGTAAGGAAAGC
>JAXEUM010000047.1:0-25002 GCA_034114925.1 Oliverpabstia sp. | reverse complement strand
GAATGTAACGACAGGTATTTTTGTCCCAGAGCAGTTGAAGTTGCGCAGGAAATTCTTCATCTTCATCATAAAAACGAAGATATACAGGAAAAAAGTCAAAGACAGGGAGATAAAACGCAACGTCCCCTATAGGCGCCGGAGTACCGCCCAGACGTTGGCAGGCATCCGCCAATACAGCGCTTTTACCTGCAAAATATTTCCCGTATGTATGCAGTCCGCTTTCCCCCACAGCTTCTGAAGCATTTTTCATACCGCCCAGATTGCCTATAGGACTCCATTCCCCGGACAGTACAGGTTTTCCTTTGGGATTGCAGATCATATCATAAATAGAAAGCACTTCGTTAAATGTTCCCTGTATCCAATGATTTTTAGAATCGATATACTCTACTTGCCCTGAGCTTCTGTGTATCCGGTAAGGGCGGTGAATAAAATTCAGAAAAAGGAAATCCTTATCGTATTTCAGGGAAAAATTCCGGATTAAAGATTCCTGCTCATATTGAAGAAAAAGATTCCGGGCATATTCTGCTTGAATTTTGTAATTATCTCTCATAGTACAAACTCCATCTGTACGTCATATGGCTCTTGTTCTACATGGGAAATCTGATATTCAACGGCTTCTGTGCATCCAAGATTTCTATAGAAAGATTGAGTTTCCACAGCAGAATGGGCGGAAATATAGAGTTTTTTTCCGCCGTGAGCCTTTGCCCAAGCGGCAGCCTGAGAAAATAATTCTCTTCCCACTCCCTGCCCTCTCATATCTTCTGAAACATGGATACTGGTAAGATCCAGATATTCCTTTTTTTCTCCGATCAATTCAGATTCCACAGAAACAAATCCCTTTAATTCATTCTGATAAAATGCGCCTATAACAACTCCTTCTGTTCGGATGGTGTTTTGCAGACAGGTTACCAGAAAATTATAATCTTCTTCGCTCCAGTCATCGATAAAGGGATCATCTTTGATGCACCAGGATCCGTTTTTGTCTCTGCGCCAACATTTCCCTACTGTCTGATGTCTCTGAAAATGAGAAAACAACTCCAATGTGATCTCTTCTTCTTTTAATGTACGATATTCCATACAATGTACCTCCTTTTATGCATAGGATATTTTAAAGAAAAGTGTTTGTCAAGACAGGAAAAATCAAATAAACTCATAATTTTCCAAAAAATGAGCGATACTAATGGCAGATGATTATCAACAGAAATCAGAGATAGATGGAGGAATTTTTATGAAGGCTACAGGAATTGTACGGAGAATTGATGATTTGGGACGGGTGGTGATCCCAAAGGAGATTCGTAGAACGCTTCATATAAGAGAAGGTGAGCCTATGGAGATATTTACGGGGAGAGAGGGAGAAATCGTGTTAAAAAAATACTCTCCGATGGAAGATCTGGGGAATACAGTACGGGGATTTGTTCAGGCAATGTCGCAGGCTATAGGCAGTACGGTATGTATTTCCGATCATGATCAGATTGTGGCAGCAGGAGGTTCCCGACAGCAGGAATATCAGGGGAAGTCTATAAGCAGAGAATTGGAAGAGGCGTTAAAAAACCGGGAAATTATCTGTGCGGGAGAGAAGGAAAGACAATGGATTCCCATTACGGAGGATGAGAAGGATAGGACGGGATTTCGAATCATATATCCGATTATCGCAGCGGGAGATGTCATCGGAGGAGTGATCGTTCTCAATAAAAAAGAAGGAAGCGCCATGACGGAAACAGAAAAAAAGGTGACGCAGATCGCGGCAGGATTTTTGGGGCGTCAGATGGAAGATTAATCGTTTTACAGAAAGTAATGTATAAAGAAATTATGAAAAATATAGCCATCCGAAGTTTTTGCTTTGGATGGCTATATGCATTACTGGAGTTGAAGAGATTTCAGACTCATTTCTTCTAAAAGTTCAGATTTCATTTTATAAAGTTTATCGGAAAGATCTACATAAACCTCATGAGGATTTACCAGACGGCGTGTTTCCGGCCACAGGGTATTTTGTTCTTTCTGACAGATCTCCCGCATCTCCATAACAGAGGGAGAGGTGTAAACACAAAGTCCTTTCTGGAAAATAGGAACAAGAAGTTCCCGAAGTGTGTAGGAGCCTCCTTTGATTTTCGTCTTTTTCCAGGTTTCCACAGGATCGAAAATGATCATATCTTTTGTCTCATCGAATACTTCGTCGGCAAGACAAATCAAATCAGCGCGAATTTTTCCTGTTTTCTTATCATAGATACGATAAATGGTTTTATTTCCTGGATTTGTGATCTTTTCTGTGTTTTCAGACAGTTTAATCTTTGGAACAAAATCTTCTTCCGGACTGTTTTTGATAGCTGCCAGTTTATAGACGCCGCCAAAAGCAGGGCAATCTTTTGAGGTGATCAGATTAGTTCCCACACCCCAGGAGTTGATCTTTGCTCCCTGAGCTTTCAGACTGTCGATGAGATATTCATCCAGATCACTGGAGGCGGAAATAATGGCGTCTCCAAATCCTGCGTCCTCCAACATCTTATAAGCCTCTTTGGACAGGTAAGCCAGGTCGCCGCTGTCGATACGGATACCGTAATTTTTAAAGTCCGGGTACTGCTCTTTCATTTCTTTGAATACGCGAATGGCATTGGGAACACCGGAATCCAATACGTCATAAGTATCCACCAGAAGAATACAGGCAGAAGGATACATCTGGGCGTAAGTTTTAAATGCGGTGTATTCGTCAGGAAAACTCATAATCCAGCTATGGGCATGAGTTCCCTTTACAGGAACGGAAAACATTTTTCCGGTCAGTACATTGGAAGTGCCGATGCAGCCGCCGATCATGGCTGCTCTTGCTCCGTAAATACCTGCATCCGGGCCCTGGGCGCGGCGAAGACCAAATTCCATAATACCGTCACCCTGTGCAGCGTATACTACCCGGGCAGCTTTTGTGGCAATCAGGCTTTGGTGATTAATAATATTTAAAATAGCGGTTTCCACCAATTGAGCTTCCATCATAGGAGCGATTACTTTTAAGAGAGGCTCACGGGGAAATACAACTGTTCCTTCCGGAATGGCATAAATATCTCCCGTGAAATGAAATCCCCGCAGGTATTCCAGAAAATCCTCATCAAAAATATTTAAACTTCTCAGATAATCCACATCATCCGGTGTAAAGTGCAAATCTCGGATATATTCCACAACCTGTTCCAAGCCGGCGGCAATAGCATACCCGCCGTCACAGGGATTCTTTCTGTAAAATGCATCAAAGACAACGATTTGATTGGTAGGGTTTTTAAAATATCCCTGCATCATGGTCAGTTCATATAAATCAGTCAGTAATGTTAAATCTAATGCTCTCATGACATTCCTCCGTTTCAGACAGAATAATCTAAATTTTCCTCATTATATCATTTTGTAAAAATAATGTAAATGATGCCGGGCGCAAAAGGTTATACTTGACGAACAGGGGAGCAGTGATTAGGATAGAAAAAGAAGAAAAGGGGAATAAAGGTGAGGTAATGATGACAGAGTTTTTAGTGAAAAAGTTTATCAAAAATCCAGATCAGACAGACGATACACAGGTGCGCAGCGCTTATGGGATTCTGTCCAGTCAGGTGGGGATTTTCTGTAATGTCTTGTTGTTTCTTGTGAAGCTGGTTATCGGTGTGCTGATGCACAGTATAGCGGTTATGGCAGATGCATTTAACAATCTTTCCGATGCAGCTTCCTCCATTATCAGTTTCATAGGAGTGAAGATGGCAGAAAAACCGGCGGATGAAGAACATCCTTTCGGACATGGAAGGATTGAGTATATATCTGCACTGGTGGTATCTTTTCTGGTTATTCAGGTGGGATTTAGTCTTTTTAAATCCAGTTTTGGAAAATTGCGCAATCCGGAAGAAATGGTGTTTAATCTGATTCCGTTTTTAATTCTGGTATTGTCCGTAGGAGTAAAACTATGGATGGGATTATTTAATAAAAAACTGGGAAAGCGGATCGATTCTAAAGTGATGTTGGCAGTAGCGGCAGATTCTATGGGAGATGTGGTAACGACCAGCGCCACAATTCTTTCTATATTGATTTTCAAGTTTACCGGTGTGAATATTGATGCGGCGGCAGGACTGATCGTATCTCTTCTGGTTGTGTGGGCAGGTATCGGAATTGCCAGAGACACGCTGGAGCCTCTGATCGGGCAGGCGGCAGATCCGGAACTGGCAAGAGAAATCCGTGAACAGGTAGAAAACTATGAGGGGATTGTGGGAACTCATGACTTGATTATTCACAACTATGGTCCGAATCGGAGTATGGCGTCTATCCATGCGGAAGTTCCCAGAGATACAGATATTGAGGTATCCCATGAGATCATTGACAGAATTGAGCGAGAGGTAAGCAAAAAAACAGGAGTGTTCCTTGTGATTCACATGGATCCGGTGGAGACAAGAGATCAGAGTGTATTAAAAGTAAAAGAAGAATTGGAACAGGTTTTGAAGAAGATTGACGAACAGGTAACATTTCATGACTTTCGTATGGTTCATGGGGAAAAACAGATTAATCTGATTTTTGATATTCTTGTTCCATTTTCTTATGACAGAGAACAGCAAAATTATCTGAAGAAAACAATTGCTATGGAAATGAAACGTCTGGACCCCCGATATTTGTGTGTAATTACGGTAGATACCAGCTATTTGGGATAAAAATAAAAAAATTTAAAAAAATTAAAAAAAGTACTTGCATTTTTCTGAGAGGTAAGATATAATACATCTTGTCGCTGAGGTACAGACGACAAGATGATGATGGGCTATCGCCAAATGGTAAGGCAACGGACTCTGACTCCGTCATTTCAAGGTTCGAATCCTTGTAGCCCAGCTTGAAGCTCTGGATAGATTTATCCAGAGCTTTTTTTATCATATTGCAATGGAATAGACGGAAAGCCGTTACCTATTATCAACAGTGAATCTTGAATTTCAGGAGGCAAAAGGATGTATACTTTTGAGAGCCGTGTAAGATACAGTGAAATCGGAGAAGATAAAAAGATAACATTAAACAGTATTTTGAATTATTTTCAGGATTGTACTACATTTCATTCCCAGTCTGTGGGAAGAGGAATGGAAGTTTTGGAACAGATCAGGAAAGTATGGGTATTGTCCGGGTGGCAGATTTGTGTGAATCGGTATCCCTCTTTAGGAGAAAAGATCATAGCCTGTACCTGGCCTTATGAGTTCAAGGGATTTTATGGAGGGCGCAACTTTCTTCTGAAAACAGAAGAGGGAGAAGTTCTGGCTTATGCCAATTCTTTATGGAGTTTTCTTGATCTGGAAAAAGGAATCCCCTGCCGGGTATTGCCAGAAGAAAAAGAGGCATATAAAATAGAAGAAAAATTAGATATGGAGTATGCACCGAGAAAGATAGTGGTATGGGAGCCGGGAGAAGAAAAAGAAGCTTTTACTGTGAAACATCATCATTTAGATACGAATCATCATGTGAATAATGGACAATATGTGAGAATGGCGCAGGATTATATCCCGGAAGATTTTCACATTCATCAGATGAGAGCAGAGTATAAAAAACAGGCGGTACTGGGAGATGTGATTGTTCCAGAAGTATCGTGTAACAAGGGAAAATGGATAGTATCCCTGTGTGACGAAAAGAAAAATCCTTATGCGATAATAGAATTTGAGTGAGTATTTAGCGATAAGCTGTTTGAGTATCCGGTAGAAAATATTTGGAATGTGCCAAGGTTTAGATAAGAAAAGGAGAAAATTACATGATTGAATTGGGGAAGAAACAGACTCTTCAGGTGGTAAAAAAAGTAGAATTTGGTGTGTATCTGGGAGAAGATGGAGAAAACGAGAGAGTATTGCTTCCGGGGAAACAGGTACCGGAAGGAACGGGAATGGGAGATCGTCTGGAGGTATTTATTTACAAAGATTCTGCTGACAGAATGATTGCAACGACCAGAGTACCGCTTATAATGTTACACCAGACAGCTCTTCTTACTGTGGCAGAAGTGGGGAAGATCGGCGCATTTCTGAATTGGGGATTGGAAAAAGACCTGCTTCTTCCTTTCAGGGAGCAAACGAGACGTGTTCAGGTTGGGCAGCAGGTGCTGGTGGGACTTTATATTGATAAAAGTTCCCGTCTTTGTGCTACTATGAAAGTATATCCGTATCTGAAGCAGAATTCACCGTATGTATTGGGCGATGAAGTAGAAGGACGGATCTATGAGATCAGTGATAATTTTGGAGTGTTTGTAGCGGTTGATGATCAATATTCCGGATTGATACCGAAGAAAGAAGCGCAGGGAGATTATCGACCCGGGGAGCAGATTCGATGCCGTGTTACCAGTGTGCGGGAAGATGGAAAGCTGAATCTGTCTCCAAGAAAAAAAGCGTATGAACAGATTGATGATGATGCGGAACTGGTGATGAAAGTTCTGGATGAATTTGCTGGAGTACTTCCTTTTGATGATAAAGTTTCGCCGGAAGTGATTCGGAGAGAATTCGGGTTGAGTAAGGCTGCTTTCAAGCGGGCAGTAGGTCATCTTTTAAAGGAAAAAAAGGTAGAGATTAAAGATAAAAGGATTTTCCATCTGTAGAAATATTGATTTTTTCTGGTATTGTTGCTATACTAAACTTGATATTGCCGTGAAAAATAAAGGAGGATTTTCGTTGGATTCGATAGACTATTATAACCGATATGCGGTACCGTATTATGAAGAAACAGTAGATGTGGATATGACTGAGGTTATAGAGCCATTTATGGAATTATTGCCGGAGAATGCAGAAGTGCTTGATCTGGGATGTGGTTCAGGAAGAGATACAATTACATTGGAAGAAAGAGGCTTCTATGTCACTGCCATGGATGGATCAGAGGAGATGTGTAAACTGGCAGAAGTAAACATTGATCAGGAAGTTCTTCAGATGACATATGAAGAGATGGATTTTGACGATGTATTTGATGGGATTTGGGCTTGTGCATCTCTGGTGCATCTTACAGATGAAGAGATGCGGGATGTGATGAAAAAACTGATTCTCGCACTGAAGATGGATGGCATTCTGTATTTCTCTGTGCATAAGGGAGATAGGGATGGAATATATAACGGACGTTATTTTCGAGATTATTCGAAAAAAGAGCTGAACGGATTACTGGAAGAATTTCCGGAGTTGGAGTTGCTGAATGTTTGGACAACCCAGGATGCCCGTTCAGGCAAAGCGGACGGACAGTGGTTGAATGTTTTGGCTAAAAAAATTGAAGTAGAAAGATAAAGGCTGTCATCATAGACCATTCTCGGGAGATTTCCTTATTGCAGATACAGTTAGTGTCTGAAAGAGGGAATCCCCGGGAATGTCTGGTGAGACAGCTTTTTTATTGTATAAGATTAAGAGGTGTCAAAGTGAATTTTACTCATTTACATGTGCATACGGAATACAGCCTTTTGGATGGTTCCAATAAAATAAAAGAATATGTGACCAGAGTGAAAGAATTGGGGATGAACAGCGCAGCGATCACGGATCACGGAGTTATGTTTGGGGTTATTGATTTTTACCGTGCTGCAAAAGAAGTGGGGATTAATCCCATTCTGGGCTGTGAGGTGTATGTGGCCCCCGGTTCCCGGTTTGATAAGGAGACGCAGATCGGAGAGGACAGATATTATCACCTGGTGCTTCTGGCTGAAAATAATCAGGGATATAGTAATCTGATGAAGATTGTTTCAGCGGGTTTTGTAGAAGGTTATTATTATAAACCAAGAGTGGATATGGATGTACTGAAAAAATACCATGAGGGAGTGATTGCACTCAGCGCCTGCCTGGCTGGTGAAGTGGCTCGTTACCTTTCCAGGGGACTGTATGAGGAAGGAAAACGTGCTGCCTTAAAATATGAAGAGATTTTTGGGAAGGATAATTTTTTCCTGGAACTTCAGGATCACGGAATTCCTCAACAGCAGATGGTGAATCAGCAATTGATCCGCATGAACCGGGAGACAGGGATCGGTCTGGTCTGTACGAATGACGTACATTATACTTATGCGGAGGATGCGGCTGCTCATGATATTTTGCTGTGTATTCAGACAGGGAAAAAAGTGGAAGATGAGGATCGGATGCGATATGAGGGTGGACAGTACTATGTGAAATCTCCGCAGGAAATGGCGCAACTGTTTCCTTACGCGCCGGAAGCGCTGGAAAATACTCAGAAAATTGCAGATCGATGTCATGTGGACATAGAATTTGGAGTGACCAAACTTCCCAAATATGATGTTCCCGAAGGTTACACTTCCTGGGAATATCTGAATAAGCTTTGTTATGAAGGTCTGGAAGAAAGATATCATCCGGTAACACAGGAATTACGGGAAAGATTGAAATATGAATTGGATACGATCCAAACGATGGGTTATGTGGACTATTTCCTTATTGTATGGGATTTTATCAAATATGCCAGAGATCATGAAATTATGGTAGGACCCGGGCGAGGTTCGGCAGCGGGAAGTCTGGTGGCGTATACTCTGGGAATTACCAAGTTGGACCCTATTCGCTATCAGCTTCTTTTTGAACGTTTTCTTAACCCGGAACGTGTATCCATGCCGGATATTGATATTGATTTCTGTTTTGAGAGAAGACAGGAAGTTATTGATTATGTGGTGCGAAAGTATGGAAAAGACAGGGTGGTTCAGATTGTAACTTTTGGAACACTGGCTGCCCGGGGTGTAATCCGGGATGTGGGAAGAGTATTAGATTTACCCTATGCCCAAGTGGATACCATTGCAAAAATGATTCCCAACGAATTGAATATTACCATAAATAAAGCGTTGGATATGAACCCGGAATTAAAGAAAAAGTACGAGGAAGATTCGCAGATTAAATATTTGATCGATATGTCCAGACGTCTGGAGGGACTTCCGCGGCATACGTCTATGCATGCGGCGGGAGTGGTGATCAGTCAGAAAGATGTGGATGAGTATGTGCCTTTATCCAGAGCTTCGGACGGTTCTATTACAACCCAGTTTACTATGACAACACTGGAAGAGCTGGGACTGTTGAAAATGGATTTTCTTGGTCTTCGTACGCTGACAGTCATTCAAAATGCAGTCAAGTTGGTGGAAAAAAGTACGGGAACAGTGTTGGATATGGATCAGATTGATTATAATGATCCGGCAGTGCTGAGAATGATCGGCAGCGGAAAATGTGAAGGCGTGTTTCAGTTGGAAAGCGCCGGGATGAAGAACTTTATGAAGGAATTAAAACCCCAGAGTCTGGAGGATATTATTGCCGGTATTTCTCTGTATCGTCCAGGCCCGATGGATTTTATCCCACAATATATTAAGGGAAAAAATCATCCGGAAGAAATAAGATACGATTGTCCCCAGTTGGAGCCGATTCTGGAGCCTACGTACGGATGTATTGTGTATCAGGAACAGGTTATGCAGATTGTTCGGGATCTGGCGGGATATACGCTGGGACGAAGCGATCTGGTACGCCGTGCCATGTCAAAGAAAAAGGCGGCGGTCATGGCAAAAGAAAGGCAGAATTTTGTTTATGGTAATCCGGATGAAGGTGTTCCCGGATGTATTGCAAGAGGAATTGATGAAAAAATAGCCAATAAAATTTATGATGATATGACAGATTTTGCCAAATACGCTTTTAACAAATCTCATGCTGCAGCGTATGCAGTGGTATCTTATCAGACGGCATGGCTGAAGTATTACTATCCGGTGGAGTTTATGGCGGCGCTTATGACTTCCTGCATAGAGAATCCTTCAAAAGTTTCCGAATATATCCTGACTTGCCGACAGATGGGAATTAAGATTCTGCCTCCGGATATTAATAGAAGTGTGGGAAATTTCTCTGTAGAAGAAGGTGGGATCCGATATGGATTGTCTGCGGTAAAAGGAATTGGAAAACCGGTCATGGATGCGATTGTAGCAGAAAGAGAGCTGGCGGGGGATTTTATATCGCTGAAGGATTTTTGTCAGCGGCTGACAGGAAAAGAAGTGAATAAAAGAACCATAGAGAATTTTATCAAATCGGGAGCCTTTGACGGACTGGGAGGAACCAGAAAGCAGTTTATGATGATTTACATTCAGATTCTGGATTCGGTAAATCAGGAGAAAAAATCTTCCATGAGTGGGCAGATGAGCCTATTTGACATTATGGGTGAAGAAGAAAGGAAAAGTTTTGAGATAAAATTGCCGGATGTGGGAGAATATTCCAGAGAAACAAAACTGGCTTTTGAAAAAGAAGTTCTGGGAGTGTATATCAGCGGCCATCCGCTGGAAGAATATGAACAGAGCTGGAGAAGAAATATATCGGCGGTTACTTCAGATTTTTATCCCGATGAAGAAACAGGACAGCCTCATGTGTTGGATGGGTCAAAACAGATTGTGGGCGGTATGATTACAGAAAAGACCATAAAGTACACAAGAAATAATAAGATTATGGCTTTTCTTACCCTGGAGGATCTGGTAGGAACAATGGAAATTGTGGTATTTCCCAGAGATTATGAGAAAAATGCCCATATGATGGAGGTAGATTCCAAGGTGTTTGTTCAGGGAAGAGTGTCGGCAGAAGATGACAAACCCAGTAAGCTGATCTGCGAAAAAATATCTTCCTTTGAGGCGATTCCCAAAGAACTTTGGATACAATTTGCGGGAAAGACAGAATACGAGCAACAGGTTCACCATCTTTACGAACTTCTGAACTATTCTGATGGAAATGATCAGGTAGTGGTGTATTTGAAGAAGGAAAGGATGATGAAAAGGCTTCCCGCATCCCGAAGTGTGCTGATAAATAATAGTCTTGTGGAAATGTTGACGAAGGAATATGGCACAGAAAACGTGAAAGTTGTAGAAAAGAGTATTGAAAAACAGAGCAAGATGCATTAAAATAAAAACGATAATATGACAATTGATTTAATTATTTTAGATAAACAACATGGAGGGAAAGGTTATGGCTAAGGAAATCAAGACCATTGGTGTATTGACAAGTGGAGGAGATGCTCCGGGCATGAATGCTGCAATCCGTGCGGTTGTTCGCCGGGGTCTGATTAAAGGCGTGAAGATGAAAGGTATCCAGAAAGGATATGATGGACTGCTGAATGAGGAAATCATTGACATGACAGCAAGAGATGTATCGGATACGATATCACGTGGCGGTACGATTCTTTATACTGCACGTTGTGCAGAGATGAGAACCGAAGAAGGTCAGAAGCAGGCAGCAGATATTTGTAAAAAGCATGGGATCGACGGTCTGGTTGTTATCGGTGGTGACGGATCTTTTGCCGGTGCACAGAAACTGGCAAATCTGGGAATTAACACCGTAGGTGTTCCGGGAACGATTGACCTTGATATCGCATGTACAGAATATACAATTGGTTTTGATACAGCAGTAAATACTGCTATGGAAGCGATTGATAAAGTTCGTGATACTTCTACTTCTCATGAAAGATGCAGTATCATTGAAGTTATGGGAAGAAATGCAGGATATATTGCTTTGTGGTGCGGTATCGCCAATGGAGCAGAAGATATTCTTCTTCCGGAAAAGTATGATTATGATGAACAGAAGATCATCAACAATATCATTGATAACAGAAAACGTGGCAAAAAACATCACATTATTATCAATGCAGAAGGTATTGGTCATTCCGGCAGTATGGCAAAAAGAATTGAGGCAGCTACAGGTATTGAAACCAGAGCTACGATTCTTGGTCATATGCAGCGTGGTGGAAGCCCTACCTGTAAAGACAGAGTATATGCTTCTATTATGGGAGCTTATGCAGTGGATCTGCTTCTGGCGGGAAAAACAAAGAGAGTAGTAGGCTATAAGAACGGAGAATATGTGGACTTCGATATTAATGAAGCTCTGGCTATGCACAAAGAAATTCCAGAGTATCAGTATGAGGTGGCAAGATCTCTTTCAGCAAACTACAAAAAATAAAAGCTGAGGCTGAAATTGCTTGGAATCAAAAGAATAGTTACCCAGAAGAACAGTCAGCGGTATGCCGGATATGTGGTATGCCGCTGATTTTGTAACTGTTCACTCTGTTCACAGCAACCTGATGTTGTTTCAGATAAAGAAATCACCCGAGTAAATCGTGAATGTAGGGTGTACAGTACAGAGAATGAAAATAAGAAAGGCGGAAATACTATGATTACCAGCGCTTCGAATTCACAGGTCAAGCAGATCATACAGTTAAATAAAAAATCCAGAGAACGGAAAAAGCAGGGCGTGTTTCTGGTGGAAGGTCTTAAGATGTTTGTGGAAGCTCCTAAAGACCGCCTGGTAAAAACGTATGTGGCAGAAAGTTTTTTGGAAAATGAAAATCACCGGGAGATATTACAGGGGATTTCTTATGAGGTGGTTAAAGATTCCGTTTTTACGCAGATGAGCGATACACTGACTCCTCAGGGAATTCTTACCGTAGTAAAACAACAGGAGTATACGCTGGAACAATGGAAAAATCTCAGTGACAGACCTCTGTTTCTTTTGTTGGAGGATTTGCAGGATCCGGGAAATATGGGAACAATTTTCCGTACTGCGGAGGGAGCAGGCGTCACAGGTATTATCATGACAAAAAAATGTGTTGATATTTACAATCCCAAAACAATACGTTCTACGATGGGATCTATTTACCGGATGCCGTTTGTATGCGTGGAAGATACAGAAGAAGTTATGAGATGGTTTGCATCTCAGGGAATCATTTCTTATGCGGCCCATTTGCAGGGAGAAAAATATTACGATGAAGAAGATTATTGCGGGGGATGTGCATTTCTTATTGGAAATGAAGGAAATGGCCTGTCGAACCACCTGTCGCAAATGGCGTCGAAATGGATTAAAATCCCCATGGAAGGTCAGTTGGAGTCTCTGAATGCAGGGGTAGCGGCGGGGATTCTTATGTATGAAGCATTTCGTCAGAGAAGAAGTCTTATAAAATTTTAAATTGTCGGGAAATGTGTCGACATTCCGGAAGGGATTTGCTACAATCTATAGAAGGCAGAAATGCCATTTATGATGTTTAAGGAAAGGAGTATGAAGGATGGGTAAGGAATCTCTCAGTAAAAAAGAACTGAAACAAAAAAAGAAAAAACGTACATTGATAATTAAAACTGTAGTTCTGGTACTTTTGCTGGTGGTACTGGGAATCTGTGTGTTCTTCCTTGTACGCACCCTGAAAAAAGATCAGGAATCACAGTCTTCGGATAAAAAGGAAGACGTTCAGACAGAAGTAACGCCGGAAGTAACACCGGAGGCAGCGCCGGAAGAAGGGACAGAGCCGACGGAAGATACGGCAGCGCAGCCGGGAGCTGATAAAGCAGCGGTTATGGAAGAAGCTGCATATCTGGCAGCTACTTATGATTATGACGGAGCAATCGAGAAATTGAACAGTCTGGAGGGAGCGACAGATGATTCGGAGATTGCGGCGAAGGTGGCTGAATATCAGGCAACGAAGGACAGTTGTGTACCAGTCAATATGGATGAAGTTACACACATTTTCTACCATTCTCTGGTGGTAGATCCGGATCGGGGATTTGCCGGAGATGACAGTTTATCTGCGGGATTTAAACAGTGGATGACAACGGTGGATGAATTTAATAAGATTACGCAGGCGATGTATGATAATGGATATGTGTTGGTGCGTCTTCGGGATTTGGTAACTCAGACAACGGCTGAGGATGGAACAGTACATTTCACACCAAATACAGAGTTGAAGCTTCCTCAGG
Organism: Oliverpabstia sp.; assembly: GCA_034114925.1. Taxonomy (GTDB): domain Bacteria; phylum Bacillota; class Clostridia; order Lachnospirales; family Lachnospiraceae; genus Oliverpabstia. Next base: position 11,324 of record JAXEUM010000047.1, on the reverse strand, counting down.
GGAAAAAGGCTTTTGTAATGTCTCTGGATGATCTTAGTTACTATCACAGTTATGACGGAAGAGGTATTGCCAGCAAAGTTGTTCTGGATGAAAACGGGAAACCAACCTGTGAATATGTGCAGGCAGATGGTACAACTGTGACGGGTGCATATGATTGTGTTCCATTGCTGGATCAGTTTATTGCGGAACATCCGGATGCTTCCTATAAAGGTGCAAAGGGAATGATCGCACTGACTGGATACAATGGTATTTTGGGATATCGTACAGATATTGCCTATAAAACGAAAGAAAATCTGACAGCAGACCAGCAGGCATGGCTGGATGCTCATCCGGATTTTAACTGGGATAACGAGTGTGCAGAAGCCAAAAAGGTTGCAGAAGCCATCAAAGAGGATGGTTGGGAATTTGCCAGCCATACCTGGGGACATATTCGGATTGGAGATGCTTCTCTGGAAAGAATCCAGACGGATACAGAAAAATGGAGAAGTTATGTAGAACCTTTGGTGGGACCTACGGATACCATTATTTTTGCTCATGGTCAGGATTTATCCGATTGGCATGATTACAGTGGAGATAATGAAAAATTCCAGTATCTGAAAGGACAGGGATATCATTTCTATTGTAATGTGGATTCTACCCAGTATTTCCTCCAGATCCGTGACAATTACGTGAGACAGGGAAGAAGAAATCTGGACGGATATCGCCTGTGGAATGACGTACATGGGGAAAAGAACCGAACCAGTGACCTGTTTGATGCGACACAGATTCTGGATCCTAAGAGGAAAGACGTACCTTCTTTATAAAGTTTATAATGCAATCTTAAAAAGGGGCTATCCAAGTGATAGCTCCTTTTTTTAGGTGAAACGTAAGAAAAAATTAAAAAAAATGAAAAAAATTTTTTATAAAAAAAGGCTTTATGAGGGAAAGCATAGGTATGATAACAGTTTGCATTTTGGTTTACATAAAATGAAAAAACTTTTATTTTGGATTTTTTTGGCGAAAAGTATTTGTTGACAGGAAAACGTAATTCTGCTACAATGCATCCGTAACATAATTTAACAATTATGTAACAAATCGTAATGAGAACGAAAATTTTAGGAGGTAGTCATGAAAAATAGAACTTGGAAAGTAGCAGGTATCCTGGGAGGCGTGTTGGCAATATCAGCAAGTACAGGAACACTGGTACGGGCAGATGAAACATCCACAGAAATTACGAATGATAATTCTGCTGATTCCGTTCTGGAAGCAAGCGCCTGGGAAACTAAGGCAGCGGCAAATGTTAATACCTATGCAAATGTTAGAGAAGAAGCTTCTGCGGATTCGGAGAAAACCGGAGTTATGCCAAAGGGAGCAACAGCACAAGTTGTGGAGCAGGAAGGAGAATGGACAAAAGTTTCTTCCGGTGAAGTAGAAGGTTACGTAAAGACAGAATTGTTGGCTTTTGCTGAAGAGGCTAAAAATATTTACGAAGAAACATACGGGAATCAGGGAACTGTAACAGCAAGTTCTCTTCGTGTAAGAAAGACTCCTTCTCTGGAAGGAAATCAGATCGGTTCCAAAAAGAAAGGAAGTACTGTGGAAATCCTCAGCCAGGAGGGAGACTGGTATCGGATTCAGCACGGAAACACAGAAGCGTATGTGGCGGCAGAATATATTGAAATAGGGGAAGCAACCGCCATTACGATGGAAGAATATAAAGAACAGCAGACAACGGGAACAGTTGTAAATGCCGGAAGCGGTGAAATGGATCTTCTGGCTGCTATTATTCAGTGTGAAGCCGGAGGGGAAAGTCATACAGGGAAGGTTGCGGTAGGAGCAGTGATCATGAATCGTGTAAGAGATGGAAGATTCCCGAATACGATTACAGATGTGGTTTACCAGAGTGGACAGTTCTCACCGGTAGCCAGCGGTATTTTATCTTCCGTATTGAGTCAGGGAGCAAGAAGCGACTGTTATCAGGCGGCGCAGGAAGCGTTGAATGGTTCCAATCCTGTTGGAGGAGCACTTTACTTTAACAGTGGAAGCGGAAGAGGAATTCAGATCGGAAATCAGCATTTTTATTAAGAGTGTGGAGTATTATATATAAAAGACATACATCTGTGGAAAACTCAGGGGTTCAGAGTTTTGAAAAGGCAGGTATATGACTGGATGAAAGCAGGAAGCATATGCGTATGGGAATATATCCCGGTATGGCAAAGCTTCCTGCTTTTTATTTCATAGGAAAGTACGTCTTTCTTATTACAAAATAAAAAGAAAATGTAAGAAAACTGAAAGGACATTTTCATATAAAATATTGTATTTTCAGAAAAAATAGTGTATGATAAATTAATCACAAATATTTTGAATTCGGAGCAAAGGAGGGAGAATAATGGAAGCGATTTTTTGGCTGGGAGTGGTGATTTTGCTGGTGGTTTTTGAAATTATAACTCTGGGCCTGACAACCATCTGGTTCGCCGGAGGAGCCCTGGTGGCGTGTATCGCAGCTTTGTGTCATGCCAGTATATTGGTGCAGGTGCTTCTGTTTTTAGGTGTTTCTGTTTTGCTTTTGATATTTACCAGACCGATGGCGATGCGGTTTATGAACAAGAACCGGACAAAGACCAATGTGGAAAGTCTGGTGGGGAAGGAAGCAGTGGTATCTGAAAGCATAGATAATCTCAGTGCGCGAGGCCAGGTACAAATCAATGGTCTGGAATGGACAGCCAGAGCAGCAGATAATCATACCAATGTAGAAAAAGGAACTGTTGTGGTGGTGGAAAAGATTGATGGTGTAAAACTCATTGTGAGGAGAAAGGAAGGGTAACGTATGATTTGGGTTATTTTAGGATTGCTTTTTGTTTTATTGATATTGGTTGTTTTTTCCTGTATTAAAGTGGTTCCTCAGGCGAAAGCTTTTGTTGTGGAACGACTGGGAGCGTATCAGGAAACATGGGACACAGGAATTCATTTTAAAATGCCGTTTATTGACCGGGTTGCAAAAAGAGTAAATATGAAAGAGCAGGTTGTGGATTTCCCGCCTCAGCCGGTTATCACAAAAGATAATGTAACCATGCGGATTGATACAGTTGTATTTTTCCAGATTACAGATCCCAAGTTATTTGCCTATGGTGTGGAAAATCCTATTATGGCGATAGAGAATCTGACAGCAACTACACTGCGTAATATTATCGGTGATATGGAACTGGATGAAACACTTACTTCCCGTGAGATCATTAATACAAAGATGAGAGCAGCGCTTGATATTGCCACAGATCCGTGGGGGATCAAGGTGAACAGAGTGGAACTGAAAAATATCATGCCTCCGGCAGCGATTCAGGAAGCCATGGAGAAGCAGATGAAAGCAGAGAGAGAACGGCGTGAATCCATTCTGATTGCAGAAGGAGAGAAGAAATCTACGATTCTTGTGGCAGAGGGTAAGAAAGCTTCTGCTATTCTGGATGCAGAAGCTGAGAAACAGGCAGCTATTCTCCGGGCGGAAGCAGAAAAAGAGAAGATGATTAAGGAAGCGGAAGGTGAAGCGGAAGCAATCTTGAAAGTGCAGCAGGCAAATGCAGACGGTATTCGTTTCCTGAAAGAAGCGGGAGCAGATGAAGCTGTACTGACATTGAAGAGTTTGGAAGCGCTGGGACAGATGGCAGAAGGAAAAGCAACCAAGATTATTGTTCCGTCTGATATCCAGGGTCTGGCAAGTCTGGCTACTTCATTGAAAGAAATTATGACCGATAAAAATTAACAAAGACAAATGTAAGGGGGCTGTGAGAAACAGAGAGACTGTTTCCACAGCCTTGTTTTGTCATAAGTATCCGGGAAAAGACATAGCATAGAAGAAAATATTGGAGGAGAAAATATGCAGCCGGTAATTGATTTGGATAAAGAGTATGGAATTGTATTAGAAGGCGGCGGAGCAAAAGGAGCATATCAAGTAGGCGCCTGGCAAGCTCTGAAGGAAGCAGGGATAAAAATTAAAGGGATTGCTGGTACCAGCGTGGGAGCGTTAAATGGAGCTATGATGTGCATGGATGATCTGGAAATGGCAGAAAGAGTCTGGAGCCATCTTACCTATTCTCAGGTGATGGATGTGGAAGATCAGAAGATGGAGAGGCTGCTGGAAGGAGATACGCCTTTTTGGGAGGCTCTCAGCGATGTGGCAAAGAGAATGGGAGAAGGAGGATTGGATATTACTCCATTGAAAAATCTGATTCTGGAAGTGGTGGATGAAGAAAAAATACGAAATTCCCCCAGAGAACTGTATATAAAAACCTTTAGTGTGGACGAATTAAAAGAATTGGATATTGATCTGAAGAGCGTAGAGCCAGGGTATATGAAAGATCTTCTCCTGGCAAGCGCATATATCTATCCGTTGTTTAAAAATGAGAAGCTTCATGGGAGAAAATATATTGATGGAGGAGCAATTAATAATGTACCGCTGGATTCTTTAGTAGATCGTGGTTATCAGGATATTATTATGATACGGATCTTTGGGATTGGAAGAGAAAAAAGGGTAAAAATTCCGGAAGGAACTCAGATTTTTACTATAGAACCCAGAGTCAATCTGGGAAATATCATTGATTTTAATCCTGAAAAGAGCATACGCAATATGAAAATCGGGTATTATGACGCTCAAAGGATGATTTATGGTTTGCAGGGGAAAATATATTATATTGAAGAAAATGAGGAAGAGTGCTATTATTTAAGAAAATTATTGCAAATACCGGAAGAAGCCAGAGACAGGCTGCTGGAGAGATATCATACTAGGGAAAAAGGTGAAGGCAGGATAAGAGCTTTTGTGGAAAATGTACTGCCGGGCGTGGCCATGGAATTGAAGCTTTCCAGAGAGTGGACTTATAAAGAGTTATATCTGGCGATATTGGAGGCAACTGCAAAGATTTGTCGGGTTCCCAAGTATCGTGTATATACGGTAGAGGAGCTCAGAGAAGAAGTCAAAAACCGATTGTTCAGGATGGATGCTGAAAGGATTGAGGAGTTACCGGTATTTGTGTGGTTTTTGGCATGATTTTCTATATGAACCCATAAAGAACAGCGAGGAGGAATGAAAAATTGAATTTAAAGGGAAGAGATTTTCTGACACTGAAAGATTATACAGCAGATGAAATTGCTTATCTTTTGGAACTGGCGGCACAATTGAAAGAAAAAAAGAAAAAGGGAATTTTGGTGGATACGTTGCGGGGAAAAAATGTTGCTTTGATTTTTGAGAAGACAAGTACCCGGACGAGATGTTCTTTTGAAATTGCTGCCCATGATCTGGGAATGGGAACCACCTATCTGGATCCTAAAAGCTCTCAGTTTGGAAAAAAAGAGAGTATTGAAGACAGTGCAAGAGTTCTGGGAAGTATGTTCGACGGAATCGAATATCGTGGATTTGGACAGGAGATTGTGGAAGAACTGGCCAAATACGCAGGTGTTCCCGTATGGAATGGATTGACCAATGAATATCATCCGACACAGATGCTGGCGGATATGCTGACTATTAAGGAGCATTTTGGAAAAATCAAAGGAATCAAGCTGGTATATATGGGAGATGCCCGCTATAATATGGGAAATTCATACATGATTGCCTGTGCAAAAATGGGAATGGATTTTGTGGCCTGTGCGCCGAAGAAATATTTTCCCGATCAGAACTTGGTGAAAGAATGTGAAGAATTTGCAAAGGAATCAGGAGCAACCATTACTTTAACAGAAAATGTTGCCGAGGCAGTAAAGGGAGCAGACGTAATCTGTACAGATGTATGGGTATCTATGGGCGAACCGGATGAGATATGGGAAGAAAGAATCCGGGAATTAAGTCCCTATAAAGTAACTGGAGAAGTGATGGGTCAGGCGGGCAGCCAGGCGATTTTCCTTCATTGTCTTCCCTCCTTCCATGACCTGAAAACAGAGATTGGAAAAGAAATAGGAGAGAAATTCCATTTGACTGAGATGGAAGTGACAGATGAGGTATTTCGTTCTTCTCAGTCGAAAGTATTTGAAGAAGCCGAAAACAGAATGCATACGATCAAGGCAGTGATGGCGGCTACATTAGGAGTATGATTCATGGAGTCTACAAAAACAAAAATTTTAAAACTTTTGCGCAGCGAGAAAGGCTATTTGTCAGGACAGGAGTTATGTGAAAAACTGGGTGTTTCCCGGACAGCGGTGTGGAAATATATGAAACAGCTAAAAGAAGAGGGATATCAGATTCAGGCAGTACAAAATAAAGGGTACTGCCTGGTTGATGTGCCTGATGTATTAGGAGAAAGTGAGATTAAAAGCCGTCTGACCACAAAGTGGGCAGGGCAGGAAGTGTACTTTCAGGGAGAAATGGATTCTACCAATACACAGGCGAAAAGGCTGGCAGAGGAAGGCGCTGTTTCCGGTACTCTGGTGGTTACAGACTGCCAGAGCAAGGGAAAAGGGAGACGGGGAAGAATATGGGAATCTCCTAGAGGTTCTTCGGTATATATGACCCTTCTAATGCGTCCGGATATTCTTCCTCAGAGAGCCTCCATGCTAACACTGGTGATGGGACTGTCTGTGGCACAGGCTGTCCAAAAGCTTCTGGATTCCGAAAAAAGTACACAGAAGGTACAGATCAAGTGGCCCAATGATGTGGTCTTGAATCGAAAAAAACTGGTGGGAATCCTTACGGAGATGAGCGCGCAAATTGATTATATAGAATATTTGGTAATCGGTGTGGGGATTAATGTCAATACCCGGGAATTTCCGGAAGAATTGCAGGATAAAGCAACTTCTCTTTGGGCAGAACTGGGACATTCTGTAAACAGAGCAGAATTAATTGCACAAATCATGAAAACTTTTGAGGAAAATTATCTTATTTTCGAGAAAACACAGGATTTATCCGGACTTATGAAGGAGTATGAGGCAGTTTCGGCAAATTACCAAAAGCCGGTAAAAGTATTAGAACCAGGAAAAGAATATACAGGAATAGCAAGAGGAATTAATGAAATGGGTGAACTTCTGGTAGAACGGGAGGATCACAGAATCGAGCAGGTCTACGCCGGAGAAGTTTCCGTCCGTGGACTTTACAGTTACGTCTAAAGAAAGGGAAAATTCATGTATTCAGATAAAATTGTACTTTGTGGAGCCAGCGCTTACGAACAGAAATATTACTTTAATCAGGATTTTTCGGCTCTGCCGGAACAGGTGAAGGAAGAACTTCAGATTATGTGTGTGATGTATACGGAGGAAATCGGAGGTATTCTCACACTGGAATTTGATGAGGAGGGCAGTCTGCAATTTAAAACAGAAGCTTTGGAAGCGGATGCCATGTATGACGATATAGGAAGCGTGCTGCGGATCAAAGAACTTCAGAAAACGAAAACAGAACTGTTGGAGGCGCTGGAATTATATTATAAAGTATTTTTTCTGGGAGAAGAGATGGAAGAAGGAGCAGAGGAATGAAGCTTCAGATCGGAAATGTGATTTTGCCAAACAATGTGATTCTGGCTCCGATGGCAGGAGTAACCGACCTGCCATTTCGTCTGCTTTGTAAAGAACAGGGAGCAGGACTGCTATGTATGGAGATGGTCAGTGCAAAAGCGATTTACTATAACAATAAAAATACAGAAACACTGATGAAGATAGAGCCAGAAGAACGTCCCGTATCTCTTCAGCTTTTTGGTTCAGATCCGGTGATTATGAGTGAAATGGCAAAAAGAATCGAGGAGAGACCTTTTGATATCCTAGATATTAACATGGGATGTCCCGTACCCAAAGTAGTAAATAACGGGGAAGGATCTGCACTGATGAAAAATCCGAAATTGGTGAGAGAGATTGTTACGGCGGTATCTAAGGCAATAAAAAAGCCGGTGACAGTAAAAATCCGGAAAGGATTTACAGAGGATTCTGTCAATGCGGTAGAAATAGCTAAGATCATAGAAGACAGTGGCGCAGCCGCAATAGCAGTTCATGGAAGGACAAGAGAGCAGTATTATTCCGGAAAGGCAGATTGGGATATTATCCGTCAGGTAAAAGAAGCGGTGTCTGTTCCGGTTATCGGAAATGGAGATGTGGATTCTCCCAAGAAAGCTAAAAATCTGGTAGAAGAGACCGGATGTGACGGAATTATGGTGGGAAGAGCTGCTCAGGGAAATCCCTGGATATTTCATGAGATTCCTCATTATCTGGAAACCGGGGAGTTACTTCCCCGTCCTACACTGGAGGAAGTAAAGAAGATGATTCGCCGTCACGCAGAACTTCAGCTTCACTATAAAGGAGAATATACCGGGATGCGGGAGATGCGAAAACACGTAGCCTGGTATACCGCAGGCTTTCCCCATTCTGCCCGGCTGAGAGGAGCTGTCAATGAGATCGAAACCATGGGACAGTTGTTTGATTTGCTGGAAGGTTGGGAAGTTTAAGGACGGATTGAGAATAGAAGAAAACCGCTGGAATGGTTGACATTTTCGGGGGTTTCCTTTATAATACAGTGATTGTTATGACATAAATACAGCAGAATTTTTTACACAGGATGATAATATAGGGTGATATTCAGAAAGGGATGGAGCAAAGATGGAAACTAAGAAAAATATTCTCACATATGCAGGTCTGAAAAAACTGGAAGATGAACTGCATGATTTAAAAGTAGTAAGAAGAAAAGAAGTTGCAGATAAGATTAAAGAAGCCAGAGAACAGGGTGATTTGTCTGAGAATGCAGAGTATGATGCAGCGAAAGATGAACAGAGAGATATCGAAGCACGTATTGAAGAAATCGAAAAGATTTTGAAGAATGCGGAAGTCGTTGTAGAAGACGAAGTAGATTATGAAAAAATCAATGTGGGATGTAAAGTTAAAGTTCTGGATATGGAATATGATGAGGAAATGGAATTCCAGTTGGTAGGTTCTACAGAAGCTAACAGTCTGCAGGGTAAAATCTCCAATGAATCTCCTGTAGGAAAAGCACTCATTGGTGCAAAACAGGGAGATGTGGTAGATGTGGAAATGGCTGACGGCGATGTAATGCAGTATAAAGTACTGAAAATTGAGAGAAATATTTAATTTTAAATAAGATAAGGAGTGAAAAAGGTGGCAGAACAGAAGAAGCAGGTTCAGGAACAGGACATTAATCAGTTATTGAAGGTGCGCCGGGAAAAACTGGCAGAACTTCAGGAAAACGGAAAAGATCCGTTTCAAATTACAAAATATGATGTTACCAATCACAGTGCAGAATTAAAGGACGATTTTGAGGCTTATGAGGGTAAAAGCGTTTCTATCGCAGGCCGTATGATGTCCAAACGTGTGATGGGTAAAGCTTCTTTCTGCAATGTGCAGGATCTGAAGGGAAACATTCAGTCTTACGTAGCAAGAGACAGCATTGGAGAAGAGGAATACAAAGCATTTAAGAAAATGGATATTGGCGATATTGTTGGTATTACCGGTGAAGTGTTTAAAACCAAAACCGGGGAAATTTCTATTCATGCATCTGCTGTGACTCTGCTTTCCAAGAGCTTGCAGGTACTTCCGGAGAAGTTCCACGGACTGACCAATACAGATATCCGTTACCGTCAAAGATATGTGGATCTGATCATGAATCCGGAAGTGAAAGATACCTTCATCAAACGTTCTAAAATCATCAGCGCTATCCGTAAATATCTGGATGCTCAGGGATTTATGGAAGTGGAAACTCCTATGTTGGTAGCGAATGCCGGCGGAGCAGCAGCAAGACCATTTGAAACACATTTTAATGCATTGAATGAAGATTTGAAACTGCGTATTTCTCTGGAACTGTATCTGAAGAGATTGATCGTAGGAGGTCTGGAGAGAGTTTACGAGATTGGTCGTGTATTCCGTAACGAAGGACTTGATACAAGACATAATCCGGAATTTACTTTGATGGAGCTGTATCAGGCTTACACAGATTATAATGGAATGATGGATCTTACAGAAAATCTGTATCGATATGTGGCGCAGGAAGTTCTGGGAACTACTAAGATTGTATATAACGGAATTGAAATGGATCTGGGAAAACCATTTGAGAGAATTACCATGGTAGATGCCGTTAAGAAATATGCAGGTGTAGATTTTAATGAAATTCATACTCTGAAAGAGGCAAGAGCAGTAGCAAAAGAACATAATGTAGAATACGAAGAACGTCACAAAAAAGGTGATATTCTTGCTCTGTTCTTTGAAGAATTTGCAGAAGAACATCTTGTTCAGCCTACATTTGTTATGGATCATCCGATTGAGATTTCTCCTCTGACCAAGAAAAAACCGGAGAATCCGGAATATACAGAGCGTTTTGAGTTCTTCATGAATGGATGGGAAATGGCAAATGCTTATTCTGAGCTGAACGATCCTATCGACCAGAGAGCACGTTTTAAAGCACAGGAAGAACTGCTTGCTCAGGGCGATGAAGAAGCAAATACTACAGATGAAGACTTCCTGAATGCACTGGAGATCGGTTTGCCGCCTACAGGTGGTATCGGATTCGGTATTGACCGTATGGTAATGCTGTTGACAGATTCAGCAGCAATCCGTGATGTGCTGGCCTTCCCAACAATGAAATCTCTGGATGCGAAGAAGGCAGACAGCAAAGTTGAGAAGGATGCTCCTGTAGTTGAGAAGAAAGTAGAGACAGTTTCTGAAGCTGTTCCGGCGAAAGTGGAAATTGATTTCTCTAATGTGGAAGTTGAGCCATTATTTGAAGATATGGTTGATTTTGATACATTCAGTAAGTCTGACTTTAGAGCTGTAAAAGTAAAAGAATGTGAAGCAGTTCCGAAATCTAAGAAGCTTCTGAAGTTCGTATTAGACGATGGAAGCGGTGTAGATCGTGTGATTTTAAGTGGAATTCACGATTATTACGAGCCAGAATTCTTAGTTGGAAAAACATTGCTTGCAATCACAAACTTGCCGCCACGTAAGATGATGGGAATTGATTCCTGCGGTATGATTATCTCTGCTACACATATTGTGGAAGGAAGAGAAGGACTGAATGTTCTGATCCTTGATGATAAGATTCCGGCAGGAGCAAAGTTGTACTAAGTGAGTAAAAATACTTCGCAATTTGACAACAAATTTGTATTCCAACATGAATCATCATGAAGAATGGTGATTAGTTGTCAGTAATACTACTCCAACAATATGGATTGTTGAGGGCACTTTTTGAAAGAAAAATCTTTCAGAGAGTGCCCTTTTTTTATTCATTAACAATGTCCGTTGTGGTTGAGTAAAAGCTGAAAGGAGAAACAGATTTGAAAACAGAAGATATGTACTATAACCAACAGAAGCGTTCAGAGGTAAAAGAAGAAGCCCGTCGACTTAGAAGAAAATTTCTTCGTTATCAACAAGCAGAAATCGTATATAGC
>JAXEUM010000046.1:0-36858 GCA_034114925.1 Oliverpabstia sp. | reverse complement strand
ATTTCTGATATATCACGTGGGAAAGTTACAGGAAGAAGTGCAGCAGAAAATGAGTACAGCCTGGCTGGGGTATGCGGTGACAGTGACCAAAGGAATTGTTACACTGGCAGGAGGTATGGTGATCGCTGTTTTATTTGGAACTTTACTGGTAAAAGATCTGGAAGAAATAAGAAGATGGATGGGAGCCGGAAGGGTGAGGGGCAGACTTCTTGGAATCGGGCAAAGAATTTGCCGGGCAGGGGGACGATATATCAAGGCACAGTTCTTGGTTATGTGTCTTGTGGCTCTGGTATGTATGGGGGGATTCTGGATTTTGAAAAACCCTTATTTTGTGGTAGCAGGGTTGATTGTAGGTATCTTAGATGCGCTGCCGCTGATTGGGGTGGGGACAGTATTGATTCCCTGGGCGATTTTGTGGTGTTTGCAGGGAGAATATATGACCGGACTGGGATATTTTATTCTTTTTCTGGCGGCGAATCTCACCAGACAGTTTGCGGAGCCGCGAATTGTAGGAAAAGAAATGGGAATGCACCCCGCTTTGCTGTTGATTTCTGTCTATGGGGGATTTTTTATTTATGGGTTTGCCGGTTTTTTGCTGGGGCCTGTTACTGTTTTGGTGATGCAGACAGTGTGGGAAGAATTAAACCGTGACGACAAGGTAAAAAACAGGTAAAAATTAAATAAAAAAGACGGAAAAAAAGCACAAAAATCTTAAGATTCGGCTATAGACTATTTTTTTCAGTCATGTATAATGAAAAGGAAAACATATAGAAGATCAGGGATTTCAGGGAATTCCAGAATACAGATATAAAGGGGTAGAAAAATGAGAAAAATAAAAGGACTGGGAACATTGCTTTTGGCAGGAATGTTATTGATCGGTTGTGGCGGTAAAGATACAGATAAATCATCTTCAAAAGCAGAGGAAGAGTCCCAGGCGCCGAAGGTGACAGAAACTCCCACGCAGGAACCATCTTTGGAACCGACAGAAGAACCGACGCAGGAAGCTGAGAATACAGAAGAAAATAATGAGCATGAGATTGATCTTCCAGATGATCAGGAACTTGTAGCAGATTATACGTCAGTGGACGGTTTGATTCTGGAAAAAGGAACACGAATTGCTTTTGTGGTGAAAAGTACGGAAACCGGATACTGGAAGGCGGTCCGCCAGGGCGTAAAACAGGCTGTGGATGATTTGAATGAGACATTAGGCTATACAGATGAAGATAAGATTATATTTACTTTTGAAGGACCTAAAACAGAGACAGATGTGGATGCCCAGGTGAATGCGCTGGATGCGGTGGTATCAGAAAATCCAGATGTTTTATGTCTGGCAGCGGTGGATATGGGTTCTTGTGTGGCACAGTTGGAAGCGGCTCAGGAAAATGGGATTCCTGTGATCATTCTGGATTCTGGTGTAGACAGCAGTGAACTTATTTATTCTGTCTGTGCTACAGATAATTATGCAGCCGGTCAGGAAGCGGCAAGAAAGCTTTGTGAGAAGATTGGAGATGAAGGAGAAGTGGCAATTATTTCTCATCTTCAGTTGGGAGAAAGCAGTAAGAGCAGGGTAGAAGGATTTCAGGATGAAATCGCTGAGAACCATCCCCAGGTAGAAATTGTACAGGTGGCTTACGAACCGCAGAAAGAAGGAGAGGTAACGGTAGAAGAATCTATTGATGCGATTATGAAGTTATATCCCAAGTTAAAAGGAATCTTCTGCACAAATGAATCCATGGGTGTAAAAGCTTTGAACGTATTGGGAAATTATGCAGACAGAGGGATTCAGGTTGTAGGCTTTGATATGGGACAGATGCAGGAAGAGGCTATTCGGAACGGAAAACTGGCAGGAGTGGTAAGTCAGAATCCATATGGAATGGGGTATGCTACCGTGGTAGCCGGAACCCGGGCTATTCTGGATATGGAAAATGATACTTTTGTGGATGCCGGATATCAGTGGATAGATGGGGAGAATATCGATCTGGAAGAGAACGAGAAATATTTGTACAAATAAAATAGAATAAGGCGAAAGAGTCTGTCGGTCTGTTGCATCGGAAACCGATTTGTTGTAAATACGCTGAGTATTCTGGGAAACTGTAAAATTTGCAACAACAAGAATCTCTCATAGAAAAACAGATGTGAAAAACACTGATTTCTATGAGAGATTTTTTTATGTATTACCATTGAAATTCCAGTGCATCGACCAGAGCTTTTGCTATAATCATGTGACCTACCTGATTAGGATGTACCCGATCCCAGGACATATAAATAGCGGGATAGTGTTGGAAATAAGCATCCATACCTGCCTGGGCATCGCCATAAAGGGTATGATATTCCCGGGCCAGTTCTTCTGTTTTTGCTCTGTAGAGATCAGCATCTGCCCGCATGGCATCCTGATGATTCTGTTCCATATAGCAAGGAGGCATTAAAATAATTCCCTTAACAGAGGGCAGTGTTTTTTCCAGCATCCAGCGAAGATTTTCTTCGTATTCTTCCAAATCAACACGAGCTTCCGGGTGGAGACATTGATCATATTTTCTCCAGATATCATTGATTCCTATCATGATGCTGACCCAGTCCGGTTTCAGATCCAACACATCACTTTGCCAGCGTTCTTTCAAATCCCTGCTGGTATTTCCACTGATTCCCATATTGATTACACGGATGTGTTTTTCTGGATATTTCATGTCTAAAAGAGCTTGAACATTTCTGGGATATCCATTTCCCATATTTCCATCCCCTTCCCCTATGGGACGGATGCGGTCACAATCGGTTACAGAATCTCCGATCATTAAAAGTGTTTCATTATTTCCGATAACCATATCAAATATACCTCCTGGCTTTTTATGATATTGTATCATTTCTAAAACAAAAAATATAGTCGAAAGTAGATTACCTACAAAAACGATGAGTAGAGAAAATATTTATTTGAAATGCAAATATATAGTTTGTATTTATTTATTTTAATTTTATATTTGCTATAAAAATTTATGTGGTGTTTGCAGTGGGATTATGGTATGGTTTTCTTATAGGATTTTTTTGATTTCTGAAAGTACATAAGAGAACGATACATAACGAAACAGGAAAGGAAAGCCATATGGCAGATAAAGTCAGGACAGATGTACTGTTGAAGGATTTCTGGCGGGTGAATGAAAGATTTGCAGATTTGTTTAATGCAGTGATTTTTCAGGGAAAAGAAGTGTTAAAAGCAGAAGAACTTCAGGAGATGGACACGGATATGTCAGGCGTTATCCGGTTCAGAGAGCATGAAGAATCACTTGTGCGGGTGCGTGATGTGGTGAAAAAGATGGCATTCGGTGTGGAGTTTGTTGTTTTGGGAATTGAATCCCAGCAGAAAATCCACTATGCCATGCCGCTTCGAACCATGCTGTATGATGGGATGGGGTATTTGAAAGAGTACCGGGAGATCACCCAGTCTATGAAGAAAGAAAAAGGCAAATGGACAGAGGAGGAATTCCTTTCGGGAATGAGGAAAGAAGATCGCTTGCATCCGATCATAACTATTGTGATCTATTATTCCGAGTATGTGTGGGATGGACCGATGTGCCTGAAAGATATGATCGTGGAGATGCCGGAGGAGATAGAGAGAATTTTTTCGGATTATAAGATGAATCTTGTCCAGGTGAGAGACAGTGGCCAGTATATGTTCCACAATGAGGATGTACGGACAGTTTTCGAAATATCCCGGGAAATATTTCAGGGGAATTTTGAAAAGATAAACAGGGAATATAAAGATCGGGATATCAACCAGGAATTGATCCGGGTAATCGGGAAGATCACCGATTCATCAAAACTGATGGAACAGAACAAGGAAGGAGAAATGGGGAATATGTGTACAGCTTTAAGAAAATTGGAAGAAGAATGCGAACAAAAAGGACGCAAAGAAGGATTAAAAGAAGGATTGAAAGAAGGACATGAAAAAGGACTGGAAGCAGGAATCATCAACATGGTTTCTGTAATGAGGGAATTAGAGATCGAGCCGGAAGTTATCCTTCAGAAGTTACAGGAGAAGTTTCAGTTGAAGAAGGAAGAGGCGGAGAGATTTTTGGATGTGGAGATGAAGTAATAGAACTCGACGTATGGTATAGCAACAACGGGCGGAAATTCCGCCCGTTTTATTTGCTTAACTATTCTTACATTCTCTTCATTTGTTCTTTTACTAATCCTATATAATAATCAATCAAATCATATATCCAATCATTTAAAGTCGAAAAATGAAATCCCAATTTTTCTGCTAAATTTACATTAATGCTATATTCAGGTTCTCCATTATAGGGTGCCTCGATACCTGTTTTATCAATGATTGCTTTCTTGCCTGTTTTTTTCTCTACATATTCAATAATTTCCTTTAAAGAAATCGTTCCATGGGAACTACCGTTAATTGCTCCACTGAAGTCTATATCTGCTAAAAAAGCCATAAATTTTCCTGCTTCATCAGAGCGAATATATCCCATTTGATAATCTAAATTATCAATATTCATAGGAACAGCTTTTATGGTGTTCTCTATATAAAACAGCATACGTTTCGTATAATCATCTTCCCCTATGACAAAGGGATATCTGACTGCAATCCAATTTTTGTTGCTATACTCCTGCCATAATGCACATTCTGCCTGTCTTTTTATTTCATCATATGGAAAATCACTTCTATTACACCACACTAATTTTTTGCTGATACCATCAAATTCTTCCTCTTTGGTATCCATATGTTTAGGGTTATAAACTGCAGTCGTGGACATATAAATATACTTGTCACAATCTATTACTTCCATAATATTTTTAATATCGTTGGAACAATAACCTATTTTATCAATAATTACATCAAAATGAAGATTTTGAAGAACCTCCTGCATACTATATGCATCTGTCCTCTCTAGCACAAGCCTCTGTACTTTATGACCAAAATCATCCTTCGCATTTCCACGTGTTGCAATCGTTACTTCATGACCATTTTTCAGTAGTTCTTCCACCATGTGTATACCAAAAAAGCGTGTTCCTCCTACAACAAGTATTTTCATTTTTTCCTCCATAACCACTACTTTATAAATTTTCTACGTGTTTTCTACATAGAGATAGTAACATAAATTGTCGCCTGGTTCAATGAGTTCTCTTTTTTGGGATTTCACAAAATATTCACAAAAATCTGGCACTCGAGGCTTGACGTGGCTAATAATAAGTGTTATATTACAACTAGAACAAAGGAAAGGAATAAAAGATCGAAAGATATACTTCTATTTCTAACATCCAAGTTCCAAGGAAACAAGGTTATAAAGCATAGAATGAAAAGGAGAGATGACTTATGTTGATGCCTAGTATTTTTGGAGAGAATTTGTTTGATGAGTTTTTTAATGACTTCCCGTTTTATGATGATAAAGATATGAGGAGAACAGAGAAAAAATTATATGGCACGAGAGCCGGTAATCTGATGAAGACAGATATTAAAGAGCTTGAACATGGATATCAGTTGGAGGTTGATCTTCCGGGATTTAAGAAAGATCAGGTTAAAGTTTCACTGGATAACGGTTATTTGACTATTGAAGCATGTAAAGGGTTGAATCAGGATGAACAGGAAAAAGAAACAGGACATTATATTCGCAGAGAAAGGTATGCAGGTTCCTGCACCAGAACTTTTTATGTAGGTGATCTGGTAACTCAGGAAGACATCAAAGGGGAGTTTAAACATGGTATCTTGAAGCTGTTTGTTCCGAAAATAGAAAAGAAACCGGCAGTAGAAGAGAGAAAATATATTTCCATCGAAGGCTGATAATGACAGCGTAACTGATGAGGAGGTCGGTTGATTCCGATCTCCTTTTCCTTATGTATGGAAGAATTGTAAAAGTGAAGCAAAAAAGAATTTGTCAGGTATCTTTTGAAAAGAGACAGGAGGGTGATGATGGTGAAAAATAAAAGGGATTATTATGAAGTTCTTGGAGTGCGTAAGGATGCGGATGAGGGAACAATAAAAAAAGCATACAGAAAATTGGCAAAGAAATATCATCCGGATACCAATATTGCCGCCGACGGATCAGAAGAAAAATTTAGAGAAGTCACAGAGGCATATACTGTTTTGAGTGATAAGGAAAAACGAAAAATGTATGATCGGTTTGGTCATGCTGCCTTTGATCCAGAGACAGGAGAGCAGGGATGGGGAGGAACTGCGGGTGGAGGCTGGTCAGATTTTGGTAATGGTTCGCAGGGGTATCGCGAGTATCATTTTACTGGCAGTTCTCCGGAGATGGATGATATATTTGGAAATATATTCGACGATATGTTTCAGGGAGGCAGGAAAACATATGGGGGAAGAAGAGAATGGTCGGGATTTCAGGAGAATGGAAAAGGAGCCGACCTTAATGCGGATGTGACGGTGGAGTTTGATGAAGCGGCATTGGGAGGGAAGAAGACCATTAGCTTCCAAAATCCAGAAAATGGGAAGAAAGAATCGCTGGAAATTAAGATTCCCGCAGGAATTGAAGAGGGAAAAATTATTCGTCTGAGAGGAAAAGGGCAAAAAGGAAGGGATATGCCAGGGGATCTTTTGTTAAAAGTTCATATTAAGGAAAAAGCAGGTTATGAACGGAAAGGCATGGATGTATATACCAGGATTATGATTCCTTTTACGACAGCAGCGCTGGGAGGAAAGGTGCGAATCCGTACATTGGACGGAAGCGTAGTGGAATGTATGATGAAAGAAGGTACACAGTCAGGAACGAAGATTCGTTTGAGAGGCAAGGGAATTGTATCCATGAAAAATCCATCCCAGCGGGGAGACCAGTATGCAGTAGTAGAAATTCAGGTTCCCCGGGGACTGAATGCAGCAGCCAAAGAAAAATTGAGAGAATTTCAAAGAGCTTGCTGATTATTTGATCAAAGCAGAAATTTCTTTAAAATGAGGATGAAGGGAGGTTTCCATCATCTCAAATAAAAGGGATTCATAGGATGTTAAGGTGACGCCTTCCTGAATCATTCGCTGCAAAGCGGTTTCTTTATCAGATGATTTTCGGGAAGAGGTACAGTCCGTTACAAGAACTGTCTCATATCCTGCATGGACAAGATCAAGGGCTGTCTGCAATACACAGATATGGGTTTCTATTCCGCAGAGAATGACCTGGCGGCAGCCGGAAGTTTCGATATAGTGTCGGATATTTTCATCTTTCCAACAACTGAAAGTGCGTTTTTCCAGGTAATCTTCTGTGCCGGTATGAAGATAAATAGAAGAATCAGACATTCCCAGACCTTTGGTGTATTGCTGGGTAATAACCATGGGAACATTTAAAATCTTTAATCCCTGAATTAAAATTTCGGTATTGTGGAGCATTTTCTCTGCATCGTAGATAGAGGGAAGCAGACGAACCTGATCATCAATGATTAGAAAAAGGGAAGCGTTAGATGTAATATGCATGGCAAACCTCCTGCTTATATAAAAGGTAAATGTTTATGATAAAAGAACTATAACACATTCCGAAAGTTGAGCATATAGTATTATGAAATATCTTTTGAGGTGACCGTATGCAATTTGATCAGCCTCTTCCCCTTTATATGCCCTATCCTATTTTGCTTCCCTTTGAACAGGAAAAGGAACAGGAACAAGACAGGGAAGTGATGAAATCTTATTATTCCCGTCGTGCTTTAGCGATACAGGAAAAAGTAGAGAGAGAATGTGACCGGATGGAATATGACGGCAGTATGATGTTTGATGAATATCCGGATAAATTCATGATGGCCCATCTTTGTGGAAAAATTGAAAAAGAATTACTGGAAGAAGAACTGGCAGGGGCAGAAGAAGAGATGGAAATGCAAAACAGGCGAGGCGGAAATGAGTTACATGATCTGATTGGCGTATTGCTATTTAATGAAATGTACAGAAGAAGATGCAGGCATAGGAGATGCAGGAGGTATTTTTAGAAAGAAGAAAGGGGCATTTGGATGAAAATCTGAATGCTCTTTTTCTGGCTTCTGTTATAACAGTTCAGTCTGCATTATTCGTAAAACCGCACTTCGTGCTTATCGTGGCTATCGCCACTGTTTTACTCATAATCGGGCGATCTGCTCATCCAATGTACCAGAAGAGCAAAAACATACAAACATATTTTGCGCTTCCCGTACACTGGGCGGTTGAACGTTACTTCATATTCTACAAATGCCGAAAAACATCTTGACTTTTAAATTCGGCAAGTGTAGAATATAAGAAACAGCAGAAGGGAGGTGACAGGAATGAAGAGATTACCGGATTCGGAATTAGAAGTGATGATGGCTATCTGGAGTTATGATGAGCCGGTAACCAGGATGGAAATTGAAGAAAAACTGAATAGAGAACCTAAAGTCTCAGCCACTACAGTGTTATCTTTCTTGTCCCGTTTAGAGGAGAAAGGATTTGTGTCCGTAAAAAAAGAAGGGAAAACCAATATTTATTGTGCAAGAATTTCAAAAAAAGAATATCTGGGAGAGGAAAGTAAATCCATTTTAAACCGAATGTATGGAAGTTCTCTGAAAAATTTTGTAACTGCGTTTTACGATGGAAAACAGGTTTCCAAAGATGAAATTCAGGAATTGCAGGATTTTCTGGATACATTTAAGTAAATGGGAGGTGAAACAATGGGGTTATTTTTGCAAATGATATATATTTCTTCTTTCTGTAGTTTGATTATTTTCTTTGGCTGGGCGGCAAATAAGTTTCTGGGAAAATGGTATCAGCCTGCATGGAGGTATTACCTTTGGATGATTTTGGGACTGCGGCTGCTGATTCCGGCAGATCTTTCAGTGGAACAGGCGCCTATTCGTCTGCAGACGGCAGAAATTCATGCAGGTACGGAGATTTCTTCAATAGTTGGTAAAGAGGCAGGAAATAGTGCAGCCTTCTGGTATGCGGGGAAGACAGTATGGATTTGTGTGTTCTTTTGTGTATTCCTGTATTTTGTATTTTGTTATCAAAGACAGTGGAGGCAGTTGAAACGTTTTTCTCTTCCGGAATTGGATCAGGATATACGGAATTTGTGGAAGGATATGTTGAGTAAAGAAGGGATAAAAAAAGAAATTCCGGTGTATCGGTCAGGGTGTATTTACGCCCCCATGATCATAGGGATAAGAAAGAAATATCTGTTGTTACCGGAAAAAGACTTTGCCAGAGGCGAATTTATTTACATTTTTCAACATGAAATTCAACATCTGAAATATCATCATATGGTGATAAAGATGTTGACGCTGTTCCTTTGTTGTGTGTACTGGTATCAGCCGATGATCTGGCTGATGAAGAGAGAAATGGATCGTGATATAGAAGTTTTTTGTGACAGAAAAGCGATTCAGAAAATGAACCAGGAAGACAGATATGGGTATACACAGACAATGATATCTTGCATGACTTTTGAACAAAATCCACATTTGGTGATTTCTTCCGGATTCGGGGGAACTGTAGATGTGATGAAAGAAAGGATACGATTGATTATGAAGGGTAATAGATTAAAAAAAGGAATAGGAATACTCGCAGCTTTTGTGGTGGTTTTAGGAGTGGGAAGTGTAACGGTAACATATGGAAAAAGTGAAAATGCAAGTATGGCACAGCCTGAAAAGAAACAGCAGGAGGAAACTGAACTACCGGAAGTTATTGCAGAAGATGTGGAATATGACGCAGAGGTAACGGAAACTGAAGTGCCGGAAGCCAATGCAGAAGATGAGACATATGAGGCAGAAGCAACGGAAACTGAAGTGCCGGAAAACTATGCAGAAGATGAGACATATGAGGCAGAAGCAACGGAGAATGAAGTGCCGGAAGCCAATGCAGGAGATGTGGCATATGAGGCAGAAGCAACGGAAAATGAAGTGCCGGAAGCCAGTGTGGGAGAAGCGGTAAATATGCAGGTACTGCCGTAAATATGGTGGGGAATGGGTATAAAATGGAGAAAGTGCCGATTTTATACCCATTTTTTATGAGTTGAATTTTATTTATTTACTTTTGTGGCATCCAAAGCTAAGTTCCTCTCCGGGATTTATCTCGGCATAATATTCCCTCGTGTCATAACGAAAACAAATTGCAAGTGCCATATGTTCTCCTGTTCTTTTGTGTAAGGAAAAGGAGCCGCACATTAAGTACTTAATGTGACAGCTCCTCATATTGTAATGCTGTTATACTTTATTAAAGCATATTTTAGAATAAACGCCAAGTATCTGAAGGTATTTCAGGATTTTTGTGTACGTGGGTAAATTTCATCTTTTAAATCCAAATAATATCAGTTACATCGTTTTTTATTGCATCCATATCTCTTTTCCCGTTATTTTTAATTGGAAAGCTGTTTACAAATTTGTAACCTGCTGGAATATGTTCTGTATCCAGTTTTTTCTTATTTGTTTCATGTATTTCTGTAAGTAGTTTTTCTTTACTTCCATTATAATTATCATTTATAATCAGATATGCCTACGGGAACTTCATGGTTTCCTTTATTATAACCTATCACTTCACAATCTTTGATGTTACAATTGTCACGGATAGTTGTCTCAATATCGAAATTGTAAATTTTGTTCCCCTTTATGGATATAAATGCATCTGTGGATCTTCCTGAAATATAAACATCCCCATCTTTATCTATATAACCTATATCACCTGTTTTTCCCCACCTGTTTCCATACATATCCGTAAAAAAGAATTCTTCTGTACTTTCTGGATTTTTAAAATACTCTTTCATACGAGCTGGAGATAATACACATATTTCTCCTCTCTCATAATATCCGACTTCCTCATATTTCTCATTAAATGCACCTACAATAACATTTTTTATCGGATATCCAACACTTCCGGATTTTGAATGTACGGGTGAAGAAGATGTAATCGTACTACCAAGTTCGCACATACCATATCCTTTAATAAGTGGTGCTTTACATCCGTGACTCTGTAAAAAATTATTTATTCTTTTTTCAGTTTCAGATAATATTTGTTCACCACCTGTAATCGGATATGAAAATTTTGATAGATCTGCCTTTTGCATTTTGGAGTCAGCTAAAACATATAGCCACAAACTTGTTGCTGCTAATGTTAGATTGGGTTTATATTTTCTTATATCTCTAGAAAATGTCTCACCGCTAAATATTGGTTCTAATACTACTGTCAATCCAAGACATAAAGGCATGAGAATTGACAAGATAATTCCTGTAGAAAACCATACGGGAACTATCTGTAAAAATGTATCTTCTCTTTTATAGGAGAAGTTTGTATCAGTATAGTGAGATACTGTTGCATTTATTCCATCATGGGTAAGAACAATTCCCTTTGATGCACCGGTAGAACCAGATGAATAAACCATAATACATGGATAATTCGATATGTATTGATAGTCTTGTGTTTCTTTCAGATTTTCTGATATAAAATCTTTCCATTTGAGTATTTTTTGATTATATTTTATGTGTTTATTCAGTTTCTTTGACACAAGTAATTTAGTGGTTATTGGCATACTATTCGCAGTCTCAACAATTACATAATTTTTAATACAAATTTGTTCTGTTACATTGCTGATTTTTCCATAGAATGCATCCAATACAAACATAATGTCTGCATCTGTTTCATTTGTTCTATTTATGATTTGTTTTTCTGAAAACAATGGACTAATTAAATTAGCAACGGCTCCAATTCTGCAAATAGCTAACACTGTATAAACAAGTTCAGGAGTTGAAGTCATAAGTAAGGCTACTTTGTCACCTTGTTTTACTCCATAGTTGACCAATGCATTTTTGCATTTTTCTATGTTTTCAAACATAGAACCATAACTGATTTTACTTCCAAAATAGTTTATAGCAATATTACCCATGTGATTTTTATTATTTTTATATATTCTTTCAAATATGGTTGCTTTAACCGGTTGTTTTGCAAGTTCCTCTTCTGTATAGAATTTTAACCAAGGTTTTTCTACTGACGGAAGTTTGGAGTTTTCTACTTTCATAAGATTATGCTCCTTCATTTTTTATATTTCATATTTCAAAGTTGCAAGCTCATCACAAAATTTTGTGTACGCGCTTATTACACTTTTAATTATATTTTGGAGAGTGTTCCAGTTTTTCATTGTATTTGTTTGTCTCTGCAATCCAGTGTTGTTCTTCTTCTGTGTTCTGAAGTTCATGGAAAGTCTTTGCCAGATTGTCGCAAACCAGCGCCAGAATCGCCACATCCAGATCTTCCGGCTGGGAAAGAAGTTCTTCATACAGTTCGGTAAAGCATATACGGGCATCTTCCAGTTTTCCGATTGTCATATAGAGATGACCGATATTGTTTTTTAATCGTCTCTCCATAAATTTTTCTGCCGGGTACAGGGAAAAAATACGACAGGATTCCTCTGTATAAAAGATGGATTGTTCGTATTGTTCCAGGTTGTAGAAAGCAACTCCCAGAGCCTGATCCAGGTAAGCTACATTTATGTGATCCTTTCCCCAATATGCCATAGCATACTCCCGAGAAGAGAGGAAGGAATCGATAGCATTTTCATTTTCGTTTCGGGTAAACTCCCCCATTCCTTTCCAGTAAAGAGATTCATATTGCCAGCGGATGTCTTTTTCCTGAATAGAGGCGCAAAGTTCGTTCTGTATATTTTGAAATAGATCCCACTGTTCCAAAGAAAAATAGTAGCGCCCTTTTTGCATCAGAAATTCTCTGTACATTTCTGTATCTGCTGCAGGATTTAAAAGTGTTTCACTTATCTCAATCCAGTGTGCGATTTCATTGTATGCCTGTTTTCTGGAAAGAATGGTCATGATGGTTTTGGAGATTTCCAGCTTCAGCTTTGGATTTTCCAGTTTTTCGAAAAAGTTTTTACATTCTTCCAACGCCTTTTCTGAATTGGTTTCGTGCATCAGAACTTTGATATAAGCAACACAAAAATGTTCATATAGTTCTTTCAGCGGTTTGTTTTCAGAACAGTATGCTTTATATTCTTCGAACATCTGAGGGTATTCCGAAGAATACATTTTCAGACTGGTTGCTTCTAAAATCAGGCAGCGAAGACGCCAGGGAAGAGGCAGCTTTGGATAGTGATGTCGGAAATAGGATAGCTGTTGGTACATTTCCTCGGAAAATCCATATACTCTTCCAACCGCTTCGATAGCCAGCAACAAAATTCCTATCTGCTGCTGTGAATACTTATGGATGGAAAAACTTTTTTCATAATACAGTAAAATACGGCACAGCTCGCCAAGTTGAGGCGCTTTTGCAAAAGCATCTGTATAGATGTCTGCCTCCAGATATCCGGATAAATCCTCAGATTCAGCGTCTGAGCCTGTAGGAAAATGCAGATTGCTTATGGACTTTTCGGCTTTCAGAATGTTCAGTATCTGCTGAAGTACCCGATCAAAGAAATATTTGCTGGGTTTTCCATTGGAATCTCTTAAGCATTCTGCAATAAAAGGATGCATGGAAAAATTTTTCCCCGATTTTTCAAGAAAACCAAGCCAGTATAGCGTTTTGAGCCGGTTTTCCACTTGGCTTTCGCTTTCAGCCGGGTTCAGAAAATAGGTCAGTAAAAAATTTCCTGAATAGGAGTTGTAAGGCAGTCTGGTATAAATATTCAATATCACACGATCTTTCCAGCCAAGATGCTGTAGCTGATAAACCTGTTCATAAACTTGTCGGAGAAGCACAGGGATTGAATTTTCTTCCGGTAGGGAAAGGCTGTTTTTTTGTATCAGTTGTGCGCTTAATTCACTAAGACTCCAATTTCCGAAACCAGTGATTCGTCCCAGAAAACGAAGAGTCAGCGGATGTCGGATAGCTTCCACATTCAGTAATTGAGCAAGTATTTCCTGATTCTTTTCAGTCATTATTTTTTTATGGTGATCGCGAAAAATCAGACTGCCTGCGTCACTATTGATGCTTTTGATTTCAAACGTGATGAATCCGGGAAGTTCTCTCACCCGTGAGGTGGCAAGGACTGTTGCGGGTAAATCCATAATATCACGAAGATGTTTATCTTCTTTTACCGTATGATTCATGTTATCAATGAGAATCAATATGCGTTTGCCTTTGAGAAGACGAATACGTCCGAGAATCTCCTTAAAATTTGTATCCAGATCGGTTTTTCCTGTCTCTCCGAAGGCAGTGACAAAACTCATAGCCATACTGGTCTCATAGGAAATCAAAGCAACTGCATCGCAGAGATTTTCTTCTTCACATATATGTAAAAGCTGACGCAGTAATTCTGTTTTACCAATTCCTCCCATACCGGAAATCAGATAGTGTTTCCCTGTTGGAATCATTTGTCGAAGTTCAAATAATTCTCGTTCCCGTCCAAAAAAATGTTGATGGGGCAGAGGATTTTTCCCTAATTCGCCTTTATGTGTTGTCAAATAGTTCAGAGTTATTTTTCTTTTCTCCGAAGATGAGTTTGCGACAGGAGAAAGGAACACAAGACAGGAATGTTCCCGGAGAGTTCCCATCTGACTTCCTGCCAGTGCAAATACAGTCAGTACCGTCAACATCCATCCACAGTATTGACTGTGAGCATATTTATTTTCTGTATTGTCTTCGATTGTTTTGTAACAGTTTTGAAGATACAGAATAGATTCTGCATTGAGACAGGGATCTTCATACAGTAAATCCAGATAAGCTTTCAATCTTCGCAAAAAAGCATCTTGAGAAAAGTCTCTTTCTTCAAGAAAATCAATAAAAATCTCCTGCTGATGTTTTACAACCTGAGGCGTAAGAAGCTGGATACATTCCGATTCGTAATTGCTATAAGCAGGACGGGTTCCTGTACGGTTGATTACAGAGGAGATATGTCTGTTTCGTTTCCCTTCTGAACGCCAGATCATTTTTCCGTATTTTCCGGTACGAAAATCCTGTGCCAGACAGGACTGCCAGAATTTTACAAGAGTCAGTCCCCGTCGGTTTTTTTCAGTGAATACCGCATCAGAATATATGGGAAAATCCGGAATCATGAGTAAACGATATATATTTTTCAAAGAAAGCAGCATATTATCCATAAAATCCCCCCTAGTTTTTTCTGTTTTCTTATGAAAAGATGTCTGACGAATGGTTTCGTGCTGTGCATCTACGTTTCACTTCGGGCGTTGCCAAATGCGTGCCAGTGGCACGTGTTTGGCAAGATACAATTCTGCCCTGAAATCTTATAATATAAGTAGCATATTTTATTTGAAACAACAAGGAAGAATTCAAAGTTTCCATTTTTTGTGTACAGAATTCCGGATTTTGTGTACGGAATGAAAAAAATTATATTTTGTTGTCGAAAACAGAGGGAATAGTAACTACATTTTTTTTCGTTTCAGGTGTTGTGGTTTTTGAGAAAAACCATTAGAATAGAGATGTTATAGTAACTATTTAGCAGGAGAATAGAGAATCAATGACAGAATTACAGAGTGTTTTAGATAGATATCTGGATATGAGTCTGCATCAGATTATTCTGAGTGGAGCAAGAGTAAAAGATCAGGTGTCCAGAGTGAGAATTCGTCCGGTGATTATTCGGGAACAACTTTTATTTCAGTGTACGAAAACCATTGGACCAAAGGAATTTCATGAGAATTTAAAAAAGAGTGAAACTCTTTTAAAAATCGATGAGTGGCTGCGGGAGGATTTTCGACAGCTTCAGTTGGAAAGTGAAAAAGGGAGTGTAAATGCACTTTCCAGCAAAAAGGGAAAAGTCACAGTGAAGGAAAAGAAAAATTCCTGTCCGGCTCAGGGAAGAAAGTCAGAAGAGGAACGTCGCCGGGAGCTTACCCATAACAGGGAAAAAAGATATATTCTGGAAGTGGGAAAACCGGTGGATTTTCTTGTGGATTTGGGAGTAATGACCAGAGAGGGAAAAATTGTAAATTCCAGATATGATAAATTCAGACAGATTAATCGTTTTTTGGAGTTTATAGAAGATATTCTTCCCAGACTGGCAAAGGATCGGGAGATTACGATTCTGGATTTTGGATGTGGCAAATCTTATCTTACCTTTGCCATGTATTATTATCTTCATGAATTGAAACAATATGATGTGAATATCATTGGTCTGGATTTGAAAGAAGATGTGATTGCCACCTGTAGTAAACTCAGTAAAAAATACGGATATGAAAAGCTGCATTTTTATCGGGGAGATATCGCTTCTTATGAAGGCGTTCAGCAGGTGGATATGGTAGTCACGCTTCATGCATGTGACACGGCAACAGATTTCGCACTGGCAAAAGCGGTGAATTGGGGAGCTTCCGTTATTTTGTCAGTACCCTGTTGTCAGCATGAACTGAATGGACAGATTTCCAATGAAGAGCTGTCACCGGTATTTTCTTACGGTATTTTAAAAGAGAGGATGGCTGCTTTGCTGACGGATGGACTGCGGGCGCAGATGTTGGAGTATGCAGGTTATGATACACAGATTCTGGAGTTTATTGATATGGAGCATACGCCAAAGAATCTTTTGATCCGGGCAGTCTATACAGGAAAGAAAAAAGAAAATGGAAAAGAGTTAAGAAAGTGCCTGGATGCTTTCGGAGTGCATCCTACATTGGAGGGTCTGTTATTTGAAGGAGGAATAAAGGAATGAAGAAGGGGTTGATAAAAGGGGGAGTATTGCTGCTTTTGTTTTTGGGCGCATTGAGTGGAACGGCAGCATTTATCAACAGAGATAAAACAGTAGGAACAAGAAGGATGGAAGAAGCAACGCTGCCGGTAGCATATATGGAAGTGGAAGAACGTCTGATAAATCCCATGTATGGGTATGCAAGAGAGATGGAGCAGCAGTACATGAGAGATGGACTTACGCCGTTGCCGTCTACCAGAGAACTGACTATGGTTCTGGAACCTCTGGAAAGCAAGATCGAGTCGGTGAATTATCAGGTATCTACAGCAGATGGAACTACAGTGGTAGAAACAGGAAAAATCCCCAATCTGGAGGAAGATGGAGAGTATCTGCGGGGAAAGGTAAAACTGGAAATTCCTATTTTGATGAATCAGGAATACACGCTGCGTTTTGATGTGAAGCTAAATGATGGAGAAACGTATTATTATTATACAAGGATTTTACAAAGAGCAGTCAGCAATCTGGATGATTATCTGGATTTTGCAGAGAATTTTTATCAAAAATGTCTCAGTGAGGAAACATCTTCTGAACTGACTGCTTATCTGGAACCGGATGAAACGCAGACGAACAGTACGTATGCTTCCTTAAATATTCATTCCAGTTTTGACCGGGTGACCTGGGGAGAGATGGAGATGAATCTGGAAAAGAAAGCGATTCCGGTTATCAGGGATATGAATGAAACCACGTGTAGTATTTCCATGGAGTATGTGTTGTCAGACCAGGAAGAGGAAGAAGAGAAGGAATACTATAATGTTTCTGATTTCTATCGCCTAAGATACGACCAGTCCAGGGTACGATTGCTGGATTTTGAGAGAAAAGCAGAAGAATTGTTTGACGGAAAGCATACAGAACTGACCAGTACCGGTATCAATTTGGGAATTGTGGATAAGTCTGTTCAGTATCAGTCGAATAAAAATGCAGATATTGTGGCTTTTGTGCAGGCAGGAGAATTGTGGTCTTATAACAGAAGTGCCAATAAAACCACCAGAGTGTTTGGATTCCGGGATGATGTACTGGATGATCGGGAAAATCTCCAGAGGCATGGAATCAAAATTGTCCGCGTGGAGGAATCCGGAGATATTGATTTTGTGGTTTACGGACATATGAATCGAGATGTACATGAGGGAGATGTGGGAATTGCAGTGTATCACTACGGTGCGGAACTGAACCAGATTAACGAGCAGTTGTTTATTCCCATGAATACTTCTTATGAATACCTGAAAAATGATATGGAGCAGCTCTCCTATATTTCCCGGGATGATATCCTGTATCTGATGTTGGAGGATGATCTGTATCAGATTGATATCAAAAAGAATTCTTATACGATTCTTCAGGAGAATATCCGACAGGATTGCTGTGTGGTGTCCAAATCCCAGGCAAGTCTGGCATGGATGAATGAGATGCAGGAAAATGCTTCCACCTCCATTACTGTGATGAATCTGGAGGAGGGAACCAGCAATCAGATTCAGGCGTCCCCGGGGCAGAAAATAAAAGCATTAGGTTTTATTAATGAGGATTTGATCTATGGACTGGCGAACGAGGGGGATATTGTAACAGACGGCGCGGGGAATGTGACCTTTGCCATGGCTACTGTGAGGATTCAGCAATTTGATGGAACTGTGGTGAAAGAATATCATGAAGATCAGGTATGGGTGAAAGGAATCAATCTGAAAGAAGGTTCTGTGGAGATGGAACGGGTGCAGTGGGAAAA
This sequence comes from Oliverpabstia sp., assembly GCA_034114925.1. Lineage (GTDB taxonomy): Bacteria > Bacillota > Clostridia > Lachnospirales > Lachnospiraceae > Oliverpabstia. The sequence continues at coordinate 18,585 of JAXEUM010000046.1, read as the reverse complement.
TGATATGTATGTGCCTGTAAGCAGTTCCCATATTATGAATAATCTTCAGAAAAATGAGGAGACTGTAAGTATTCGTCTGATTACCACAGAGAGAAAAGCTACAGAAATAGGATTGGATTTTGATAAAAGCGTTACCAACAATAATGTACTTTTCGTAGATTCCCATCTCGTGAATGCAGACAAGATTGCTACGGTAAATCTGGAGATTATCCGCCAGGAGAGCAATATATATTACGTTTACGCAAAAGGAATCCTGGATAGTACCTGGACGAAAGCAAGTGAAGCCATCAATCGGGCGGAACAACAGATGGGCGTGGTGCTGAACCGGCAGCAGCAATACGTCTGGGAAAGAGGAAACCGGGATGACAGTCACCAGATTAATCCGCAGGAGGTGCCGGAAGCAGTGCTTTCAGGAACCTTAGATGAAAATACGCTGCAGCAGGCGCTGGGAGAAGAATATCATGTGTTAAATCTCACCGGATGCAGTCTTGACAGTATTTTATATCTGGTGAATAAGGGAAATCCTGTAATTGCCAAAGCATCTGATACAGAAAATGTGGTAATTGTGGGATATGACAAATTTAATACGATTTTATATTATCCATCCACCCAGGAGACAAAGTATTATGGACTTCAGGACAGTACGAAGCTCTTTGGGGAAGCGGGTAATGTATTTATCGGATATATGGACAGTATGGGAGAACCAAGTAAAGGAGAGTAAAAAGATGGATGAAAGAATTGTAAAACTGGCAAAAGGGCTGGTACAGTATTCTGTAAAAGTAAAGGAGAATGATAAGGTTTATATTCACTATGTGGGAAGAGATACCGAAGATCTTGCCCGTCAGTTGATCAAAGAAGTGTATGCGGCAAAAGGTATCCCTTTTGTACACTATACAGAACCTCGTGTGGACAGAGAAATTCTGCTTCATGCCACAAAAGAACAGTTGGAGTTGATGGCAGAGATTGATTCCAAAGAAATGGATGCTATGGATTGCTATATTGGTATTCGCGGTTCAGAAAATGTTTCAGAACTTTCCGATGTACCGGCAGAAAATATGGCGATGTACAATAAATATTATTCTACCCCGGTACATCATGAGCGCCGGGTGGCACACACCCGCTGGGTAGTGCTTCGCTATCCAAACTCAGCGATGGCACAGCTTTGCGGAACCAGCCGGGAGGCTTTTGAAGAGTTTTATTATAATGTATGTACACTGGATTATGCAAAGATGGCAAAAGCTATGGAAAATCTGGTGGAATATATGAATCGTACCGACAAAGTCCGTCTGGTAGCGCCGGGAACAGATCTTACGTTTTCCATCAAGGATATTCCGGCAATTCCCTGTGCAGGAGAAGCAAATATTCCGGATGGAGAAGTGTACACAGCTCCGGTAAGAGAATCGGTGAATGGTGTACTGACTTATAATACACCGTCACCATATAATGGATTTGTCTATGAAAATGTTCGTCTGGAATTTGAAAATGGTAAGATCGTGAAAGCTACTGCCAATGACACAGAAAGAATCAATGAAGTGTTTGATACAGATGAAGGGGCAAGATATGTGGGTGAATTTGCTATTGGTGTAAATCCTTATGTATTAAAACCAATGCAGGATACCCTCTTTGATGAGAAAATCTGTGGCTCCATTCATTTTACCCCGGGAGCATGTTATGACGATGCATACAACGGCAATCAGTCAGCGATTCATTGGGATCTGGTGCAGATTCAGAGACCGGAATACGGTGGAGGGGAAATGTATTTTGACGATGTGTTGGTTCGTAAAGATGGAAGATTTGTGGTTCCGGAACTGGAATGCCTCAATCCTGAAAATCTGAAATAAAGAATCGATTTGTAGAGACGGGAAGCCTTGAACTCACTGGAAAATCGTGATACAATAGGTGAAAATTGTAGCCAGGTTTTGTGAGGCAGACAAAATATTAGAAAAGAGGGAGGACTGCTCACCATGCAGCTTACTACTGTCAGAGAGATTTACAGGGATCGGGAAGCATTCCTGGATAAAGAGATTACCGTTGGAGGTTGGGTACGAAGCATCCGCGACTCCAAAACATTTGGATTTATTGTGCTCCATGATGGAACATTTTTTGAGACATTACAGATCGTTTATCACGACCAGATGAATAATTTTGCTGAGATTTCCAAATTGAATGTGGGAGCAGCGATTATTGTAAAAGGAACTCTGGTGGCAACACCCCAGGCAAAACAGCCGTTTGAGATTCAGGCAACTGAGATCACAGTAGAAGGAGAATCTACACCGGATTATCCTTTGCAGAAAAAACGTCACAGTATGGAATATCTGAGAACTGTGAGCCATCTCCGTGCAAGAACAAATACGTTCCAGGCTGTATTTCGTGTGCGTTCTCTGGTGGCTTATGCGATTCATAAGTTTTTCCAGGAGAGAGGTTTTGTGTATGTGCATACCCCACTGATTACCGGAAGTGACTGCGAAGGTGCAGGAGAGATGTTCCAGGTAACCACCATGGATTTGAATAATATTCCAAAGACAGAAGATGGAAAAGTGGATTTCTCCAAAGATTTCTTTAACAAACCCACCAACCTGACAGTAAGCGGTCAGTTAAACGGCGAGACTTATGCACAGGCATTCCGTAATATTTATACATTTGGACCAACCTTCCGTGCTGAGAATTCCAATACAACCCGCCATGCGGCTGAATTTTGGATGATTGAGCCGGAGATTGCTTTTGCCGATCTGGAAGATGATATGATTCTGGCAGAATCCATGCTGAAATATATCATCCGCTATGTATTGGAGAATGCTCCGGAAGAGATGAAGTTCTTTAATTCTTTCGTAGATAAAGGATTGTTGGAGCGTCTGAACCATGTGGTAAATTCTGAATTTGCTCATGTAACTTATACAGAAGCGATTGACATCCTCAGTCAGCATAATGACGAATTTGAATATAAAGTATCCTGGGGATGCGATCTTCAGACAGAGCATGAGCGTTATCTTACAGAGAAGATTTATAAACGTCCGGTATTTGTCACAGATTATCCGAAGGATATCAAAGCATTTTATATGAAGATGAATGAAGACGGCAAGACGGTGGCGGCTGTAGACTGTCTGGTTCCTGGTATCGGTGAGATCATCGGCGGAAGTCAGAGAGAGGACGATTACGATAAACTGGTTGCCCGTATGGAAGAAATGGGTCTGAATAAAGAAGATTATGATTTCTATCTGGATCTGAGAAAATACGGAAGTACCCGTCATGCAGGTTTTGGACTGGGATTTGAGCGTTGTGTAATGTACCTGACAGGTATGAGTAATATCCGCGACGTGATTCCATTCCCACGTACAGTTAACAATTGTGAGTTATAGGAGTTTTTATGCGATTTATTCATATTGCAGATGTTCATTTGGGGGCAGTTCCGGATTCGGACTGCCCCTGGAGTGCTTCCAGGGAAAAAGAAATCTGGGAAGCCTTTCAAAAGGTGGTTGCTCTGGTGAAAAAAGAGAACATTGATCTTTTGCTGATTGCCGGAGATTTATTTCACAGACAGCCGCTTTTACGTCAATTGCGAGAGATTAATTATCTGTTTTCGGGGATTCCCAAGACGCAGGTGGTATGGATGGCAGGAAACCATGATTACATGAAGAAAGATTCTGCTTACAGAAAAATCCAATGGGCAGAAAATGTACACGGTTTCTTTTCCCAGCAGCCGGAAATACTTTATTTGTCCCGGCTGCATACCTGGGTATATGGTTTGAGTTATGAACAAAGGGAGATTACCGAAAGATTATATGATTCCATCCGGCCAAACGGAAAACCGGGGTATCATATTTTGTTGGCGCATGGAGGGGATGAAAAGCACATTCCCTTTGGAAAAGAAATTGCTGACGGATTTACTTATGTGGCTTTAGGACACATCCACAAGCCGCAGGTAATAATTCCTGACCGTATGGTATATGCGGGCAGTCTGGAACCTTTGGAGAAGAATGATGTGGGAGCCAGAGGACTGGTTTACGGTCAGATAACCGGAGGAGTGTGGGATGCAGACACTCCGGGAGCAGACGTGAAGATTCAGACTGGTTTTGTGCCGATGGCATACAGATCGTACCTGCCTTTGGAAATTGCCATACATTCGGGAACAACGCAGTTGGGACTGGAACATAAGATAAGGGAAGCCATAGAACAGAAGGGGAGAAAAAATATTTATCTGATTCGTCTGAAAGGCTTTCGAAATCCGGATATGGAATTTGAGAAAGAGCCATTGTACAAGTTGGGAAATGTGGTGGAAATAAAAGACGATACCCGCCCCTGTTATAATCTGGAAAAGTTGAAAAAGCAGCAGGAGGGAACGTTGATAGGAGAGTATATCAGAAGCTTTGACGGAAAAGAGGGAGCTGTGGAACAGAAAGCCCTGTATTATGGTCTTCAGGCTTTGATGGAGCCGGAATTATGAAAATAAAAAAGATACAGATACAACAGTTTGGAAAATTAAAGAACCGGGAAATTTCTCTGGAACCGGGTGTGAATGTGATTTATGGACCGAATGAAAGTGGAAAATCCACACTTCACGGGTTTATCCGGGGGATGTTTTTTGGACTGCCCAGATACCGGGGCAGGGCGTCAAAGACGGACCCATATACCCGGTATGAACCCTGGGAGCGTCCGGTGGATTTTGCCGGAAGCCTGGAATTTTCTGTGGAGGAAAAAGATTTTTGGATTCACAGAAATTTTTATAAAAAAGATGAGAGAACGGAACTGATCTGTAAAACAGATGGAGAAGAACTATCTGTTGAACAGGGCGATTTGCAGATGCTTTTGGGAGATATCAGCGAGAGTATTTATGATAATACCGTATCGATAGGACAACTTCGCAGTGAAACGGATGAGGGAATGGTACGGGAACTGCAAAATTATATGGCGAACTATGAAAACGGAGGTTCCGCAGATGTGGACGTACAGCGGGCAGTTCAGTACCTGAGACAGAAGCGACGGGAGTGGGACGGAAAGAAGAAAGATCTGGAAATTCGCAGGAAGCAGCAGCGCCAACAGCAGGAAAACCAAGTGGTATATTTGCAGGATGAGATAAAAAAGCTGAAAGAACAACAGTTGAAAGCGGAGGAAGAACAAGCCCGTCTGATGCAAGAGCAATCCGTACAGAGAAGCGACAAGGAGAGAAGAAAGCAGGAAGAAGAAACTCCTGACAGAAAAGTGACAGAACAAGGGAATAAAAGAACAAGCAGTTCTTTCGGATGGTATCTGGCAGGGATTTTCCTGTTGTTTTTGGCAGGGGCAGGATTTTTCGGTGGGAATTGGATATTAGGAGCTTTCCTTGTTGTTTTGGGCGGGATTTTTCTGCTTTATCCGGGAAGAAGGAAAAGAAAGGCTGTGGCGTCTGAAAAGCCAGAGCAGGAAGAAAAAACAGAAAAATACCGTGAAGAAAGAAGGCAGAATACCGATAAAGAAATTGCCCGTTTCCAGGGACAGAAGGAAGCTTTGGAGGGGCAGCAGGAAGAAAAAAATATTATGCTGAACAATCTCATGGAAAATCTTAGAGAGATGGAGGGATTTTCAGAAGAAATCAGTTCCTGTGAAGAAGAAATAGCCAGTCTTGATCTGGCTCTGGAAACATTAAACGAATTGTCTGCGGGAATGAAGAAAAAAATCGGGTATCGTCTTCAAAAACGAATGGAAGAGATTTTAGGAGAGATCACGGAGGGAAAATACTCCCGTATTTTTCTGGATGAAGAGATGAAAATCAGTCTGTACGAGCAGAACAGACGGATTCCCGTTTATCAGCTTAGCAGAGGAACTATAGAACAGGTATACTTTGCGCTGCGAATGGCAGCCAGTCAGGTACTGTGCGAAGAACCTATGCCGGTACTGGTGGATGATGTATTTGCCATGTATGATGAAGGAAGACTGAAGCAGGCGCTGATCTGGCTGGCAAAACAAGAAAACCAGGTCTTGATTTTTACCTGTCACCGAAGAGAAATGGAACTTTTGGAGGGAATGGGAATCAGGATCAATAAAATTTATATGGAGGAAAATGTATGTTGAGAATCGGATGCCATTTATCTTCTTCCAAAGGCTTTTTGCATATGGGAAAAGAGGCTGTAAAAATAGGAGCAAATACCTTTCAGTTTTTTACGAGAAATCCAAGAGGAAGTAAAGCAAAGGAAATTGATGAAAAAGATGTGAAAGCATTTCTGGCATTTTCCAGGGAACATGATATCAGCCAGATTCTGGCTCATGCTCCTTATACTTTGAATCCTTGTTCTAAAGAAGAAAAGACCAGGGAATTTGCTCTTATGACGATGGAAGATGATCTGAAACGAATGGAATATATTCCGGGAAATTGTTATAATTTCCATCCGGGAAGCCACGTGGGACAAGGCGCCAAAGAGGGAATCCGGATGATCAGCGAAACACTAAATCGGATTTTGAAGGAAGAACAGACCACGACGGTATTGTTAGAGACAATGGCGGGAAAAGGTACAGAAGTGGGAAGAAGTTTTGAAGAACTTCAGGCGATTTTAGAACGGGTGGAACTGAAAAGCCATATGGGAGTATGCTTGGATACTTGTCATGTATACGATGCGGAATATGATATTGTGAATCATTTGGAGGAAGTGTTAGAAAAATTCGATAAAATTATTGGATTGGACAAGCTGAAAGCGATTCATATGAATGACAGCAAGAATCCCTTCGGAAGCCACAAGGATAGACATGAAAAAATCGGGGAGGGTTCTTTGGGAGTGGATGCTTTTGAAAGAATCATCAACCATCCTCTTTTACGGGGAATCCCCATTTATCTGGAGACACCCAATGAACTGGATGGATATGCAAAAGAAATTGCCCTGCTGCGCCAGTTAGAAAGATAAAACAAGGGGGACTGATTTGGTATGAAATCAGTCCCCCTTGTTTTATAGAAAAGATCAGATTTTTTCGTGGTTGCGGAATTTGGTAAGTACTTTCTGGATTCGCTCTACCGGATTCAGAAGTTTGCTGATAGAACCGTCGTGGTTCAGAGTATCGATGATAAGAGCAATGTATTTACTCATATCACAGTTCACATAATAAGGACGGCTCAGCAGATCCGGAGTCTGATAAATTAAGTTTGTGGTCAGAATCCGGTCAAACATACCTTCTTCAAAACCTTTGTCGAATTTGGAAAGTCCGTTGGTAAAAAGACCAAAGGTTGCACACATGAAAATCTTTCTTGCTCCCCGAGCTTTCAGAAGTTGTGCTACTTCCAGCATACTGTCACCGGAAGAAATCATATCGTCAATGATAATCATATCTTTGCCTTTTACATCAGCGCCCAAAAATTCGTGGGCAACAATAGGATTACGTCCGTCAACGATGGTGGAATAATCACGCCGTTTGTAGAACATACCCATATCTACTCCCAGGTTATTTGCCAGATAAATAGCTCTTCCCATACCGCCTTCATCCGGACTGATCACCATGAGGTGGTCTTTGTCAATCTGAAGATCCGGCTGATTTCTCAGCAGATTTTTAATAAACTGGTAGGAAGGCTGTACCGTTTCAAATCCATGGAGTGGAATAGCGTTCTGAATCCGGGGATCGTGAGCGTCAAAGGTGATAATATTTTCTACGCCCATGTTGACCAGCTCCTGAAGAGCCAGAGCGCAGTCGAGAGATTCCCGTCCGGTACGTCTGTGCTGACGGCTTTCGTAGAGGAATGGCATGATCACGTTGATACGGCGAGCTTTTCCGGCTACTGCAGCAATAATTCTTTTCAGATTCTGGAAATGATCGTCGGGTGACATATGATTAATCTGTCCGCTGAGAGAATAGGTAAGACTGTAGTTACATACGTCCACAAGAATATACAGGTCGTCACCTCGGACTGATTCCAGAATAATTCCCTTTGCTTCTCCGGAGCCAAAACGTGGCAATTCAGATTTCACCAGATAGGTATCTCTTTCATAGCCTTCAAAAGCAATAGCAGTATGCTGCTGGTCTAATTTGCCTTTACGCCACTGTACCAGGTAATTATCTACCTTTGCCCCCAATTCAGCACAACTGTAGGGAGAGAGAATACCAAGACGTCCAACAGGGAGCTTTTGCAGATCATTTGTGTTTTTTTGAGTCATGTTCGTTTCCTCCTAATAATTTTTTCTGGATGCGAATGTCGTTGCCAATAAGTTTCATCATGGTGTAATTGCTGGAGACTCTGGAAAATACTCGTTCGGAGTACCGTTCCATAAAGTTTCCAAGTGTTAGGTTTGTGGAAATAATAGTGGATTTCTTTCTCAAAATTCTTTCGTTGATACACAGAAAGAATTGGGAAGCAACAAAACGGTTGGTAAGTTCTGTTCCTAGATCGTCAATGATTAAAAGGTCACAATCCAGGATATAATCATTTTTGTCCTGTGATTCTTCGGAACTGGAAAAAGTTTTTTCAGCAAAGGCCTCGAAAAGATCAAAGGCAGAATAATAAATCACACTGTGAGTAGTATCCAGAAGCTCTCTGGCGGCGCAGCAAGATAAGAAAGTTTTTCCCACGCCCGTATCGCCATACAGAAAAAGGTTCTGGAAGGTTGTATCAAAATCTCGGACGAATTCCTGGGTTTGCAAAAGCGCTCTGCGAGCAGTTTCTTTGGCAGTAAGTCCTGTGGATTCACTGATGATATCATCGGAATAATAGTTCAGGGAAAAGTTTTGGAAGTTGGTTGTTTCTAGTAATTCCCTGATATTTGACTGGGTATACAGATGCTCGCTGATTGCTTTTTTGAAACAGATACATTTTTCATTGTTTACATAGCCGGTATCCTGACAAAGAGGACAGGTATATTGCATCTTCAGATAATCCCGGGGGAACCCGTGAGATATCAGAAGCGCTTCCCGTTCCTCAGAAAGCTGCCGGATCGTTTCTGCCAGGTCAAAATCCTGTCCATTTTCCTCGCCCAGAAGAAGACGGGCTTTTTTTATACTAAGAGAAGCAATCTCCCTGTCAATCTGAGGAAGACGGGGGATTTTTGCGTATGCTTTTGCGATTCGCTCATCCTGATCGTGTTTGTTGCGAAGCTGCAGCTTCTGATAATAACGCATCAGTGCGTCGTATTGGCTGTTTCTCAGTGCCACAGTATGCCTCCTTTACTTTAACAACTGGTTTTCCAGTTCGGCATAGTTGTAATCCCTTTGCTGGAAATTATTAAAATTACTGGAAGAAGAGGACTTCTTTTTTTGAGTTTGTAATTCTCTGTCTGCCTGAAGCTGGCGATGAAGAGTATCTAACGCCTGAATATCAGTAAGGTGCCGCACTCCTTTTTCTTTCCAGCCGGCAAGAATCTTGTCTGCGTATCGGAAATTCGCCTTCCCTGTGGATGCCACTGTACGGGCGCAGGCTTCTGTGAGAATATCCATGGTAAATCCATAATCTTTCATCCAGTGATTGATAGTATTTACTTCTGTGGGGATGGGATTTCGGTTGGTAATCCCAAAAGCTTTCAGTATAGTAAAATAATTTCGATGGTATGTAGTAGTTTCCTGTTTGGCTTTTGTTACGGTATCAATACCGTTCTCGTACCAACTGAAAGCCACCTTCTTTATATAGTGAATATCTTTACTGCCTTTTGACACGCAGTATTCGATAAGATAGTCAATCAGATCTACAGAAAAATGAAGACTTTCGTAAATATATAAAAGTTCATCTGTAACTGTCCGGGAAAGAGTAGTTCCCAGATACTGTTCAGCGATAAAGAGCATCTGGCGTACTTCTTCATTTTCCCGAAGTTCCCGAAGCCGGTCTGCACTTGGTCTGATTATTTTTGCAGAATCGGCAGGAGAAGATGCATCTGTCTTCTGCTTTTGCGAATCAGAATCAGGTTCCAGAGCAGAGGCTGCTTCCGGCAAGGAGGCAGAATCTCCGGATTTCTCTGTAAGGACAGCAGGAGGACGTTCCGCCAGGGGAACAGAAGCGCCTGCAGGAATCATGGGTTCCAGAAAATCAATGGAAGTCTGACTGTTTTTTCCGGAAAGAACCACCAGTTTCTGAGATTCCCAATAACGTAAAGTACGCAGAATATCGGTTTCTGTACAGTTGAAAACATCTGCTACGGAAGCCAGATCCAGATGGCTTTGTCCACCCTTCAGACAGCGGAGCAGATAAAGATAGATTTTAACAAATTCCCCGTTAGAATGGGGCATGTAGTAATCAATAAATATGTTTGAGATTATGGTAACTCCACTGGAGCTGCCATTGTGTAAAGATAATTGCATGATACACCTGCTTTTTTAGATTCAGGAAACAAAAAATATTTCCATGGTTTACAGGTGCATTATAACATATCCAAAACAGAAAGCAAATAGACATTTTAAGTAAAACGCATTCAGGGGAAAAGAGAGGAAAAATGTGGATAATGTGGATAATGTGGAGGATAAGTTTTGCATAAAGTTATTTGTAAACCGAATTTTGTCGATAAATAGGAGATAATCGGGTATTATAGGGAATTAAAAAATAATTTTATGTAAACAGGATTATGCACAAAAAAATCCACACGTTTTTTCGCACATAATGTGTATAAACGTGTGGATAATGTGGATAACTTAATTACCCAGAAGACTTTCGCCTATTTTTACCACATCTCCGGCTCCCATAGTTATCAACAAATCACCGGGGATACAATTTTCTAATAAATAATTTTCAATCTCATCGAAAGATGGGAAATATTCACAGGGAGTTCCCAGTTTCAGGATACATTCCTGCAAATCCCGGGAGGAAATCCCGAGAGTATTCTTTTCGCGGGCGGCATAGATGTCAGCCAATACCACGTGATCTGCCAGAGTCAGCGCCTGGGCAAAATCCTGAAGCAACGCCTTGGTTCTTGTGTATGTATGAGGCTGGAACACACACCAGGTTTTTTTGTGCGGATATTTTTTCGCTGCGGTCAGGGTAGCTTTGATTTCCGTGGGATGGTGGGCATAGTCGTCAATAATTGTAACGTCCTGAATCTTTCCTTTGTACTGGAAACGACGGTCTGTACCGGTAAACTGCAGGATACCTTTTTGAATATCTTCCGGTGTCATCTGTAACTTTACGCCAAGAGCAATGACGGCCAAGGCATTAGATACATTGTGTATACCGGGAACAGACAGGGAGAAAGAACCAATCACTTCGTTATTTCTCTTGCAGATAAAAGAAGGATGTCCCAGTTCGTTATAGGTAATGTCCTCAGCGGTATATTCCGCCGGGTGTTCCAGACCGTATGTAATCACTTCACAGGGAAGGTCTTTGATAATCATCTCATAGGCGGGTGTATCGCTGTTGATGATTAAAGTACCGTCAGAGGGAAGCTTTTCGGCGAAAAGTCGGAAAGAATGACGGATATCATCAATATCTTTGAAAAAATCCAGATGATCTGCATCAATATTTAATATGATACTGATTTTCGGGAAGAAACTCAGGAAGCTATTGGTATATTCACAAGCCTCCGTAATAAAAGTTTCGGAATTACCAACACGCAGATTACCTCCGATAGCGGGAAGAATACCTCCTACGGTGATGGTTGGATCAAAGCCGCCTTCCAGTAAAACATGAGAAGCCATGGAGGTGGTAGTTGTCTTTCCGTGAGTTCCGGATACGGCAATAGGAACCTGATAATTTTTCATGATCTGTCCCAGAAGGTCTGCCCGAGTCATAACAGGAATGCCTTTTTCAACAGCACAGGCAAATTCAGGGTTGTCGGGATGGATGGCAGCGGTATAAACCACAAGATCAATTCCTTCTATAATATTAGCTGCGCGCTGACCGTAGAAAATCTGGGCGCCTTTGGCAGTGAGATGATCTGTGAGAGAACTTTCCTTAGAATCAGAACCGGAAACAGTGAAACCCTCCTGAAGGAGAATCTCTGCCAGTCCACTCATACTGATTCCGCCGATGCCGATAAAATGAATGTGAACAGGTTTATTAAAATCAATGGTATACATAAAACGCTCCTTTGTTTTTTGTCTGGTATCTTCTGACTTTAACATCATATCATTTTTATTATATGCTTAAAAATGAAAAATGAAAAGGACTTTTTGAGAATCTGCTGATGAAGAAAAAGTAAGGATTATAAAATATGATGAAATTTAGAAAAGAAAACAGAAGGAAAAAGTGAGAAAAGTAGAAGTTTACTGTAATATTTTGGAAGAATAGAAAGAATTGTGTAGAAGTGTGGAGAAAAAAGAAAAAAATTGAACGATTGATGTTGTATAAAAGTGATAAAAAGATGAAAAATTAGGATAAAAATATGTAAAAGATGTTCACTATTTGGAAAAAGTGTGTTATAATTTTTAATCATATATGACAAGAGGTGATAGCATGATTAAGAAAGAAATGATTGCAATGCTATTGGCAGGTGGACAAGGAAGCCGTCTGGGTGTCCTCACCGAGAAAGTGGCTAAACCGGCGGTAGCATTTGGTGGAAAGTATCGTATTATCGATTTTCCTCTGAGTAACTGTATTAATTCGGGAATTGACACGGTAGGCGTTTTGACGCAGTATCAGCCCCTTCGTCTGAATACTCATATTGGAATTGGTATTCCGTGGGATTTGGATAGAAATGTAGGCGGTGTTACCGTACTTCCCCCCTATGAAAAAAGCGGTAACAGCGACTGGTATACAGGTACAGCCAATGCGATTTTCCAGAACATGGCGTACATGGAGACCTATAATCCAGATTATGTGTTGATTCTTTCAGGAGATCACATTTATAAAATGGATTATGAAGTTATGCTTGATTACCATAAGGCAAATAAGGCAGATGTAACGATTGCCTGTATGCCTGTTCCTATTGAAGAAGCCAGCCGTTTTGGTGTTATGATTACAGACGGTAACGGACGGATCACTGAGTTTGAAGAAAAACCAGAGCATCCCCGCAGCAATCTGGCTTCTATGGGTATTTATATTTTCTCATGGCCGGCATTGAGAGAATCTTTGTTGGCGCTGAAAGATCAGCCAAACTGCGACTTTGGTAAACATATTTTACCTTATTGCAGAGATAATGGAAAATCCTTATATGCTTACGAGTTCAATGGTTATTGGAAAGATGTAGGAACATTAGGTTCTTATTGGGAAGCAAATATGGAATTGATCGACATTATTCCGGAATTTAATCTGTATGAAGAGTTCTGGAAGATATATACAAAAGGAGATATTATTCGTCCTCAGTATATTTCCAGCGAAGCTGTTATTGATCGCAGTATCATCAGTGATGGCGCTGAAGTTTATGGTGAAGTACATAATTCGGTTATTGGCCCAGGTGTTACAATTAAGAAGGGTGCTGTGATTCGTGATTCTATCATTATGAAAGAATCTGTAATTGGTGAAGGCACTCATGTTGATAAGTCTATTGTTGCAGAACATGTTACTGTTGGTGACAATGTTGTAATGGGCGTTGGTGAGGAAGCTCCTAACGTATTGAAACCGGCAGTTTATGGTTTTGGTCTTGTTACAATCGCGGAAAATACAGTGGTTCCGTCCAATGTGAAGATTGGAAAAAATACAGCCATCAGCGGAGAGACTACTCCTGAGGATTACCCGAATGGAGAACTGGTCAGCGGTGGTGCAATTGTAAAGAAGGACGGTGAATAGAATGAGAGCATTGGGAATTATTTTAGCTGGCGGCAATAACAATAAAATGAGAGAATTATCACATAAAAGAGCTATCGCAGCCATGCCTGTTGCAGGAAGCTACAGAAGTATCGACTTTGCACTGAGCAATATGGCCAACTCTCATATTTCAAAAGTCGCTGTATTGACACAGTATAATGCAAGATCTTTAAATGAGCATTTAAGCTCATCCAAATGGTGGGATTTTGGAAGAAAACAGGGAGGTCTGTTTGTATTTACTCCTACCATAACACCTAATAACAGTTTCTGGTATCAGGGAACAGCAGATGCGATTTACCAGAATCTGGATTTCCTGAAAAAAAGCCATGAGCCTTATGTGGTAATTGCTTCTGGCGATGGTGTTTATAAATTGGATTATAATAAAGTTTTGGAATATCATATTGCAAAACGGGCAGATGTAACTATTGTCTGCAAAGAAATGGATGATGCAGAAGAAGTTACTCGTTTCGGTGTTCTGAAGATGAATGAAGATTACCGTATTGAAGAGTTTGAAGAAAAACCTATGGTTTCTACTTCCCATACGGTATCTACAGGTATCTATGTAATCCGCCGCCGTCAATTGATTGAGATGATTGAACGGTGTGCACAGGAAGATCGTCATGATTTTGTAAAAGATATTTTGATCCGCTACAAGAATCTGAAAAGAATATATGGATATAAGATTGATAATTACTGGAGTAATATTTCCACAGTGGAATCTTATTATAAGACGAATATGGATTTCCTGAAACCGGAAGTTCGTGATTATTTCTTCCATCAGTATCCGTCTATTCAGTCTAAAATTGATGATTTGCCCCCGGCAAAATATAATCCTGGCAGTGAAGTGAAAAACAGCCTTGTGGCCAGCGGCTGCATAATCAATGGACAGGTGGAGAATTCTATCTTGTTCAAAAAGGTTTATGTGGGCAACAACTGTGTCATTAAGAATTCTATTATCCTCAATGATGTATATTTGGGAGATAATACTCATATCGAAAATTGTATTGTGGAAAGCCGTGATACAATTCGAGCAAACTCCTATCATTGCGGAGAAGATGAAATCAAAGTGGTTGTTGAAAAAAATGAGCGTTACGCTCTCTAATCTTTGACAGCAGGGTGCTTTAGAGGAAGGCATATGAAAGGGGCAATATTATGAATATTACAGACGTAAGAGTGCGGAAAGTAGCGAAAGAAGGTAAGATGAAAGCTGTTGTTTCTATCACGATAGACGAGGAATTCGTGGTACATGATATTAAGGTGATTGAAGGCGAGAAAGGATTATTTATCGCTATGCCAAGTAGAAAAGCAACAGATGGAGAATATAGAGACATTGCACATCCGATTAATTCGGATACACGGGAACGGATCCAAAATATTATTTTGGAGAAGTATGATGAAGTGATGGCAGAAGATGCTATTGCGGAAGAAGCGTAACCAATTGTCATATATGGGGTAACGTGAAAAAAAGCGGCGACTGGGGGGTTGCCGCTTTTTTACGTTGAAATATCAAATGGATTTGTGCTATGATATGGCAGAAATACATAAAAGCGTTGTTTATAGAGTATTGGGAGGAATTTATGGGTCAGGAATTGCCGAAAGTTTTTGAAGAGAGAATGCGGGAAATGTTGGGAGATGAATTTGAAGCGTATCTGGAAAGTTATGAAAATATCCGACAGTATGGTTTGCGTGTAAATCCTCTGAAAATCACCAGAGGAGAACTGGAACAAATGGAGAAATTTCATCTTCAGCCTATTCCCTGGACAGAAAATGGTTGTTTTTATCAGGAAGCAGATCAGCCGGCGCGCCATCCTTTTTATACAGCAGGACTTTATTATCTTCAGGAACCAAGCGCTATGACGCCAGCATCCAGACTGGAGGTGCTGCCTGGAGAAAGGGTTTTAGATCTTTGTGCGGCTCCGGGAGGAAAGGCTACAGCTTTGGGAGCAGCACTTAAGGGAAAAGGGGTGCTGGTGGCAAATGATATCAGTAATTCCCGGGCAAAAGCGTTATTGAAAAATCTTGAAATATTTGGAATAGAAAATGCATTTGTGACAAATGAAATTCCGGGGAATTTGGCAGAAAGGTTTGAAGGATTTTTTGATAAGGTATTGATTGATGCGCCCTGTTCCGGGGAAGGAATGTTTCGGAAAGATCCGGCGGTGATAAAAACATGGGAACCGGAAAGACCGGAATATTTTGCAAAACTTCAGAGAGATATTTTGATGAATGGTGTGAAAATGCTCCGTCCTGGCGGAATGCTTTTGTACTCTACCTGTACCTTTGCACCTGTAGAAAATGAGGGGAGCATTTCCTGGCTTTTGGAAAATTATCCGGAAATGGAGCTTCTGGAAATAGAACCATATGAGGGTTTTTCTCAGGGAAATCCCTCCTGGGGAAATGGAAATCCTCAGTTGAAAAAATGTGTCCGGATCTGGCCTCACAAGATGAAGGGAGAAGGTCATTTCCTTGCATTGCTGAAAAAATCGGAGAATAGTGAATCCGTATATCTGAAACTGGGAAAATGCCCGAGAATTGATAAAAAAAGCAGACAGGTACTTGAAAAATTCTTTGCGGATTGTCAGTGGAAACCGGATTGGGAACGGACGGAAATTCGAGGAGAAAAAGTATATCAGGTTCCGGAATTGCCGGAGAAACTGGGAGGAATTCATTTTCTTAGAAATGGTTTGTATATGGGAGATCTGAAAAAAGACAGGTTTGAGCCGTCTCAGCAATTGGCAATGGTGTTGAAAAGTGCAGATTATGTGGGGGTTCTATCTTTGAAAGAGAATGACGAGAGAATTCAGCGGTATCTGAAAGGAGAAACTGTTTTAGTGGAAACGGGAGAAGCAACAAGAGATAAAGGCTGGATTCTGGTATGCGTGGAAAGATTTTCTCTGGGATGGGGAAAACTGGTCAATGGCGTCCTGAAAAATAAATATGCATCCGGATGGAGATTACACGGTTAAAATAAGGGAAGAGTGACATAAATATTACGCAAGTATTACAAGTTATTAAAAAAGATTCTTCACATATGAAAAGTTCTGTGGTATAATAGACATTACCTGAGAAATGAGAGGAATTTTATAATGAAAAAGAGAGCGATTATAAGCATTGTACTTTCGGCTTTTTTGTTAATGGGAAATGTAGTTTCTTATGGAGCTACTACCCAGGAGAAAATCTCAGATGCCAAGGCGAAGCAGCAGGAAAATCAGACAAGCCTGCAGCAAACCCAGGAAAAAATTGAGGAATTAGAGGGAAAAAAGGGAGAGTCAGAAAGTTATTTGCAGGAGCTGAATGTTCAATTGAATGATCTCAAGGTCAGTCTGGAAAAGCTTCAGAAAGATTATGATGCGAAACAGGCGGAACTGACAGAACTTCAGGAAGAATTAGAACAAGCAAAAGCCGATGAAGAACAGCAGTATGAAGATATGAAACTTCGTATTCGTTATATGTATGAAAATTCAGCAAACGATTACGCAGCTTTGTTGTTTCAGTCCGATAGTATTGCAGATTTTTTGAATCAGGCAGATAATATTTCCAAGATGACCGAATATGATCGGAAACAGTTGGAAAACTATAAAAAAACAAAAGAAGAGATAGCAGAAAAAGAACAGGAAGTTGCCAAGGAAAAAGATGAAATTGTTGTCCTTCAGCAAGAAAGCGCTGATAAACAGGCGGCAGTAGAAGAACTGGTGGCAGCTACATATAATCAGATTCAGGAATATCAGGCAGATATCCAGAATCAGGAATCAGAAGAAAATACTCTTTTGAACATGATTTCTCAACAGGAAGATGAGATCAATGCTCTGTTGAGACAGGCAAAAGAAGAGGAAGCGGCGGCTCGTCTGGCAGCGCAAAAAGCAGCAGAGGAGGCGGCAGCTAAGAAAGCAGCAGAAGAGAAAGCGGCTGCGGAAGCAGCTAAAAAGGCAGAAGCTGAAAAAGAGGCTCAGGCGCAGCAGTCAACAACAAAACCGGTACAGAAGCCAACACAGAAACCGTCCCAGAGTACAGGAAACCAGCAGTCTTCCGGTACTGGAAATAATAATTCTTCCTCATCGAAAGACGAGGAAAAGGAACCGACAATTGATTCTTCTCAGGGAAAATATTTAGGACGATTTAAGTTGACCGCATATTGTACATGCTCTATCTGTTGTGGTAAATGGGCAGGCGGTGGAACCGCCAGCGGTGCAGCTCCGACACCAGGTCGAACAGTTGCTATGGGTGGAGTTCCTTTTGGAACAAAACTTTCCATTAATGGAACAATCTATACTGTAGAGGACAGAGGGACAGCGTATGGTCATGTAGACATTCTTATGGGAAGCCATACAGAAGCATTGCGCTTTGGTCTGAAATACGCAGATGTATATCAGGTAGGTTAGTCTGGGAGTCCAAGAGGGTAAAAATTACATAATTTTTAAAAAGACTCACCGGTTTTTGAGGAAAAAACTGGTGAGTCTTTTGCAAAGCAAAAAGAAATCACACCAAAATCAATCTTAAAGTTTCCAAAATGAAGACATTTTTGCTGAACTGCAAAAGGAATAAAGAAAACAAAAATTCATGTTGACAAATAGTGCATTGTCAGATATAATATTTATTGCTGATGGAAAAACAGCAATCGAAGCGTGGCTCAGTTTGGTAGAGCGCTGCGTTCGGGACGCAGAGGTCGTGGGTTCGAATCCCGTCGCTTCGACTCCTTGGCAGGGGCACCGGAAAATCCTTTATTTATAAGGGGTTCCGGTGTTTTTTCGTTGTTTTTCTATGTATCGAAAACCTTCTTGTCAGTAGTCAAATTTCATCTTTTTTGGGGCGTTACACAAAACGTTACACAAAATTTTTTTGAAATAAGGCTACCGCAATCCCACTGGCTTTAGACGGTGGGTTAAGGTAGCCAAGAGTAGTGGCTTGTGTTATACTTACGCCATGAGAACATGGAAATCAAAAAACAGACACAAATATTTACTCCAATATCATATTAT
>JAXEUM010000045.1:0-27854 GCA_034114925.1 Oliverpabstia sp. | reverse complement strand
TTTTCCGTCTGGTGCATCAGACTCTTTCAGTAAGTTGTAATCGATTTTCGCTTTGTACTTTCCGTACTGCTCCAGATATTTGTCTTCGATACCTGCTTTTTTTGCAATCTCAGTGATTGGAAGCATTTCGCACTCCTGTGCAATTTCAATGTCAGTTTTGTAGCCCATAATATCTACCTCCTTTTATATCTATCAGCTCCTCTGGCTGAAAGATTACAATAACTATTTTCTCGCATCCTGGGTAACAAATGTACGTGTTACCATATTCGTCAACACACTCTGATGTAAAATAGATACGAGAACGATATTTGCAGCAGCCAACGCTACTGTCTGAATGACTCTTGTGGAATAAAGAACAACCCATGGTGTTCCATAATAAATATGAAGTCCAACGGTAGTAAATCCAAGAGAACCAACTAAACTGTGGATAATAACTACCACTGCAATTTTCCAGGTGTTCATTTTATCGTGAAATACATAATGTTTGAACAATCCAGGAAGAACACCTGTTAATATGGATGATACCAAAATAAACGGATTCGGTGCATATCCCTGAATCAGACATCCCAGCAAATCAGAAAGACCTCCACAAATCCCTCCGATAATAGGTCCAAACCAGAATCCAGCAAGATAAATCGGTGTTGCACTGACGGTAATCCTCAATGTAGTACCGATATTAATGGCAAGAACTCTCGCCAGTACCAGATTCATTGCTACTAAAACACCTGCAAATACGACAGTTTTAATATTCAGTTTTTTCATGAGTATCTCTCCTTTTATTCGGCATAGTAGTTTACTACACCAAAGGCAGAGAATATACTCTCTGAATCATCTATCTTTAATGCAGTAGCGGACGCAGCAATACATCGTGGAAAGATTTCACGGTTTCCTTCGTCCACAGGCAACTTCCCATCCTGTGACACTTTACGCGTAATGCTTACTCTACTATACTTACACATCTGTTTTCTCCTTTACAAGTCTGTGTAATGCCTTATCTTCTATTTTATTGTGACAATGCTTTTATCATGGTGATGGTGATATCACCGACCACCGCCATATCCTCCGCCTGAAAAGCATTTGGAAAATTATCGGAGAATAAAATCTGTGAAGAAGGAGGAAATTCATCATCTCCCGCCCACAAAATCATCTGAAGACGATAACCATTGATAAATTCAAATTCATAAGCTATATCTCCATGCGCTAATTTTTCTGCGCCTATTTTTTCCATGGCACGTGCAAATAATTCCTGTTTGTTGCCAAAGCCAAAAGCCAAGCGCATAAGACATCTTCCCTGAAACTGTTTTAAATAAACATTTCCCCAGGGTGTTTCCCGATAAGTAAGAAATTTTCCGGTTGAAAAAGACTTACATCCTTCCACCAGATAACGAAGAACTAATATGCGTGCATTTACTGCTGATTCCAGAGGATAATAACAGATAACCTCTTCTTCTCTGTGAGAAACCGTATATTCCGGATATTTGATATCATAAGTTACTCCCATAAGCTGCAGGGTAAATATCTGCTTCTCTGAATCATAAGGAATCCCACTTCGCTGACTCATCTCCAGTGGATCTGCACTTTGAAACAGTTGTAAATAATGTTCGTAAGGAATTCTCTCTTTACTGTCTTTGTCATACTGTAATTCCATGATGCTATCTCCTGATCTTTTTATGTTTCTATCTGTTGCCTTCCTGATCTGCACAGTTTTTTACATACCTGTGATTCCTGAACCTTTATCCAGGAATCACAGGATATTTATTAAAATGCTATTCTGTTACAGAAGGAAACATGGTGGTATCTGTATGCGGAATAAAACAAGCCGCCACAAACTCATCCATATATCCCGGAACTGTACTCAGTTCCAGATAAGTCATATTACCTGCAACTTCATAGGTTTTTCTTTCTGCTTCTTTAGACAGCAACATGGTGTATGCGCCTGACAGGGAAGAATTTCCAATGTAATGGAACATCTCCAACGGAATATCCGGGAACATTCCAATATTGACTGCATTACGCATATTAATACCGCTTCCGATACCGCCTGCCACATAAACATTTTCAATCATGGACACATCAAAATCCAGTGAATTTAACATCGTACGGATTGCAGAGAAAATAGCGCCTTTGGCACGGATAAAGTTGTCGATATCCACTTCCGTGATCTCTACGTCTTTATCTGCTCCGGCATCTTCTGCAAAAGCCAGAACATAACTTCCCATACCATATTTATCCCGACGAATACGTTCACCTTCTCTTACAAACTTTCCTTTTGGATTGATGATTCCGGCAGAAAACAATTCACTGATTACATCAATGATACCTGAACCGCATAATCCAATAGGCTTCTGATTTTCATCACCCACCACCTGGAAAGAAGGCTCCATGGTTTCCTTATCAATGGTACAAGCTTCAATCGCACCATCCGTTGCTCTCATACCACA
Organism: Oliverpabstia sp.; assembly: GCA_034114925.1. Classification (GTDB taxonomy): domain Bacteria; phylum Bacillota; class Clostridia; order Lachnospirales; family Lachnospiraceae; genus Oliverpabstia. Next base: position 25,413 of record JAXEUM010000045.1, on the reverse strand, counting down.
ACTGATATCCCCACCTTCAAAAGCAGGACCGGCAGAACAAGCACAACTCATCATAAAATCAGAATTTCCAAATACCAGTTCACCGTTGGTACCCAAGTCAATAAACAGAGAAAATTCCGGTTTATTCCAGATCATACTTACCAACGTACCTGCGGTAATATCTCCGCCCACATAGCTTCCAATATTGGGAGCGATAATTATATGAGCATCCGGATGAATCTGAATTCCCAAATCCTGTGCATACAAAGCATTTGTTTTAAAGAATGTGGGAATATAGGGTTCCATTCGTATCGGATCGGAATTGATTCCGGCGAACAAATGATTCATCGTTGTATTTGCCGCAACACACATACGGTAAATGCGATTTTTAGGGAATTTTACTTTCCGGCACATCTGTTCAATCATTGGATTGATAGTTTCTTCAATGATAGCCTTTTGCAGTTTGTCTTTTCCTCCCGGTTTTGTCGATTCGATAATACGGTTAATGACATCTGCTCCATAACGAATCTGTCCATTACCTGCGGATGCTTTTCCCAACACCTCGCCTGTGATCATGTCAATCAACAGACCTGACACAGTTGTTGTACCGATGTCAATTGCAAGACCTCCCACTACAACTTCCTGTCCTTTGGGGAAAATATCATATACAAAGATATTTCTCTTATTGCCTGTTCTTCCCATCACACAGCGTACAGAAAAATCACTTTCCCGCAAAACATCTGCCAGTTTTCGGATTACTGTGTAAGGAATTCTCACAATCTCCGCACCCGTCTGTTTCTTAATTGCCCGCATTAATCGTTCATTATCCGGCATGGTATCATCCAGACTGGGAATGTCCATTTCCACATCGATGATCTCCATGTCGTTTTTCAGGAGAATACCTGCTTCTTCCACATCATTCTTTGCCTGACGGAAAATAGCGACTTCTTCTTCGGAACTTAAATCTGCAACCTTCATTCTGCTGCGGTATGCAGATGCGATATCCGGTACTTCTACCTCCACATCACTTTCTATCTTGCTACAGCAAGACAATCTCCACCCGTCTGCATATTCTTCATCGGAAATATGTCTTGTCTTTGGTGAATCTAAAGTTCCTTTTAATAATTTCACTTTACATTTTCCACAAGAACCATTTCCGGAACAGGGAGCGTCGATTGCAACATTTGTTTTTCTGGCCACTTCCAGAAGATTTTCTTCAGCGGCAGCAAATGCCTCTACCAGCTCACCGCCCTCAAAACGAAACGTTACTTTAAACATGATCTAAGCCTCTCTTCTTTTCTTTCGGGTCTGCCAGAAATCTGGCAGAATATAACATATATGTCCTTATTAAAATACCACATTTTATGAAAATCGTCAATAATTCCTGGTTTTTATCTCTCTTTCTTTATGTAAATAGTAACGTAGATAGCGCCAGAAAATATTCTATATCTGACAATTACTGACATACAAAACCGGCTGTGCCAAAATCAGCACAGCCGGTTGCTCATCTGCCTGAGATAATCTTACAGGTCCAGATAAGAATCTGCATACAGTGTATTGTTTTTGAATACGTCACAGGATTTGATTGTTTCCATCAGACGCAGGTCACATGGGTTAACGATAGCAGATGTAAGACCCTGCATCATAGCCATAGCAACCAGTGCGGAATCCATGATTGGACGAATATTCTTTGGCATACCATTGGAGTTATTGGACAGACCACCTGTAGAATTCAGACCCATATCGCTGAACATTTTGATTGCTTCCAAAACTTCCATCTGTTTGTCCTGCATTCCTTTAACAACCAGGAACAGAGGATCGAACCACAGATCTGTAGGTTCCATACCAAGCATCATACCTCTTTCCAGCATGTTCTGGCAGTGCATCATACGCTCATCATTGTCTGCTGCAATACCTTCTGCTGAACACAGAGCGATAACAATTGCATCATTCGCTGCAGCCAGGTCGATATTTTCGATTCTTCCGCCTGCATCTGCAGAGTTAACGATTGGTTTTCCTTTGCTTCTGTTGTATACAGAAATACCAGCTTCGATAGCTTTTTTATTTGCTGTATCCAGAGCCAGAGGTACATTGTCAAAGTTTTCCTGAAGCAGTTTAACTGCCCATTTCATCAGATCTTCACCATCATTTTCTGCCGGTCCGATGTTCAGATCCAGATAAGTAGCGCCTGCATCCAACTGCTCTTTTGCACGTTTCAGGATCGGTTCCGGATCACGTTCATCCATTGCTCTACGGATTACTGGGGAAATACAGTGAATTCTTTCACCAATTGTAACAAATTTTGCCATAGTATTTTCTCCTTTATACTTTACTATCACGGAAGTCTCATCTGATAACACCAACAGGAATTATCAGATGAGTTCTCCCATTGGAAACGAATTATAATTCTCCTGCTTCTTTCATATCTTTCAGGAATTTAACAAGCTGTACAGCTTCCAGAGGAGCTACGATGATCTCCCATCCAGGAAGTTTTGCTTCCAGGTCGCCTTTCAGTACGGCAACTTTTCCAGGAATGATCAGCTTTCTGGATTTTACTTTGCTTTCAATATTTTCCTGGATATATTTGGAGATGGAAGTTCCGGAGAATTTACCAGCAGCCCAGGATGTCAGAACGGAAAGTCCGCCTGCATCGTTGATAACCAGGTTCACCGGTACACCAGATCTTTCCAGCTCACCGGATACGATAAAGTATGTAAGAGCAAAGTCTACAGTTGTCAGACAGATAGAATTCTCATCTGCACCATTCAGAGGATACAGACCTGGTTCTACCTTCATAGGTTTCTGAGGATCAGTAAATACGTTCTGACGCAGACCAAACAATGCCAGAGCCTGTGCGTATCCCAGATCTTCTGTAACTACGATAGAACCGTATTTCATAGTGAACAGAGATACTAAAGCTTCCTGCATATATTTGTCATGCAGAGCCAGTTTTGCTGTATTTACGATTGTCGGATATCCGAAAGTTCTGTCCTGATCTTTCAGAGCTGCACGACGGATCTGTACTGCATTTGCATAAGCTTCTTTTACAGATGCGCCTGTAGCATCGATTACCAGATTCTTGTTTCCGGCTTTTTCCAAAGCTGCAACGGTATCATAAATCTCATCCAGATCTGCTCCGCCTACGCCAAGAACCACGCCAGCTTCTGTTGCCAGAGCGTTCATAGATTCATAGTTGGAAGCATTTGCACCGTTGAGAACCGGTTTTCCATCTTTGCAGATTTCCAGAGCTGCTTTTGCAACTTCTACATCATCACAACCCAGTACAAGAGTTCTTCCTGTAGCTGCTGCTTTTTTAACCAGTTCAAGATATTTGTCTGCACCAGCGTTTGCATCGTAGTTTACGTATACCATTTCAACTACCATTCTTTCACCGATACGTTCATAATCTACTGCAGGAATAGCTGCAATTTTAGCATCGATTTCAGCATCATCCATGCAACTGCACAGTGAAACTGCATATCTTGTTTTGTTTACGAAAGTTTTTTCATGTCTGTACAGAACTGTTTCTCCACCCAGAGTGTATTCGCCTTCGCCAGTTCCAACTTTGATTGTCTTCATTGGCGGTGCAGTTGCCTCAGACAGTGCTTCCATTGCTTCACTGGAAACGTGAGGACACTGCTCAATTTTCATAGCACCCTGTGCTACTTTCATGGAGAATGCCATACAAGTAGGACATCCACATTCTTTACAGTTCTTTTTTGGTAACATCTTAAAAATCTGAATACCTGATAATGCCATAGTTTTTATCCTCCTGTTCTATCGCTTACACTTACATTAATTCTTTGATCATTTTAGAAATGGTTGCTACAGACTGAGGATGCATTAAGATTACTGCATCAGAACCTGAAGCCAGGTCTGCTGCTGCAGTCATGATTTCCATGGAAATACCACGTTCTTCCACTGGTCCCCATTCCGGCATATCTTCTTCGGACGCCATGGACTCTTTTACACTCCATGTTTCAGAAGATACTGGTGTAACGATAGGCATCTGGAGCATAGCATCACCCTGTGCCAGCGCTGCTGCTTTGATACGATCCATAGTAGAAACTACATACTCATATCCATATCCAACTGCTGCAGAACCAACGTTCATAACGATGCTTTCCGGTTTAACACCCAACTGAGTTGTTACTACGTTCAACTGTTTTGCCAGGTTGATATCTACTGCAGACTCAGCGCCTACTTTCTGATCATAAGCCAGACCTGCTGCTGCGCCTACGGCTTTGTAGTTTTCTTCTCTTGCAGACAGAATCAGAGCATTTTTACCCTGTAAAGCTTCCGCAACTTTAGCCAGAAGTTCTGAATCTTTCTCTACGTTTTTGCAGCCTTCTACAGCCAGAGGCATATCAGTAGCATCTGCAACCTCTTTTACAATTGCTACCAGTTCTTCTACAGATTTGTTTTCTCCGTTTGGATCTCCGCCTTCCAAACGCAGGCAAATGAAATCAGCACCTTCCATTTTAGCTGCTCTTTTAGCGATTTCGCCCATGGTAGTACATCCTTCGTAGTACGCTTTCAGTCCTGCAACTGCCGGAATTCCCATATCAGAAATTTCCACGCCTACTTTTGGTGCATTTTTCATTTCTCCGTCAAATGTGTAGAAAGGAAATACATTCTCTCCTCCTAATGTGACTGCTTTTTCACCGCATCCGATAGTAACTTCTTTAATGGATGCATTAAACTTCTGTGGTTTACGATTAAACGGCATTCTCATTAGCCTCCCTTTTATTTATTTCATGGCTGCCAATCTTCCACCAAATGCGTGCGGGCCTTTGGCAGCCATCTTTCACTTATTTAGACTTTATCGGTAATTTTTTTGTATTATTCTCTTACATCAGATATTGGGGTCAAAAGATGCCTGACGAATTGTTTCGTGCTCCGCACTCCCACAATTCCGCCCTAAATTCGGATATCGTGGGGCAATCGCCCCACTTTTATCCTCATATTGGGGCGGGTCATAAAGGCATAAAAACACTTATGTGCAAGCACAACGTGTTTTATGACCTTTTGACCCTGGCATCTTACATCATTGGATCAAGACCCAGTGCAGGATGTCCTTTTTCTGTCAGGAATTCTACCAGTGTCTCAGGATCTGTTGCGATTGTTTCATCACCGATCATATCTGTAAAGTTTTCAATACCATACAGTTCTTTTGCTGTCTCGTTCAGTCTCTCAGCAACAAAATCTTTCAGTTCTTTTGGCATCCATACGATACGTTCGATACCGCCTTCTGCTTTCATGAACTTCTTAGAAGCGATGAAGTGTTTTCCATGACCCATGAATCCAGGAGTCTGAACTCCACCACCTGTCATAGAAGCCAGTTCAGGGAAAGTCATTCCCAGAGGAGTCATTCCTGCGTACTCACGGTTAGCGATACATACACCGTTGGAGAATGGCTCGATACCACAGATACACTCGAAACATCCACAGGATGTCATTGGTTTTTCCATGATAGAATACAAAGATACATCTTCCAATGCACCCTGAGACAGTTTACGAACTGCTTCGTTAACGTCTTCGTACTCACCAATTCTCTCATCGATGACACGCTCTTTTGTGATTACCTGACATGGTCCGTTTGGATCCAGCTCGTTTGTAGCTTTTGCATCCAGCCATGAAACAGCGCCACACAGTCCCAGACGTTCCGGTGTAACCACACATACGTGGCTTGGGGAGAATGCCTGACACAGGATACAGCTGTAATATACATCTACAGACTCATCTGTAAGAGTTCTCAGACGGTCATCACGTTTGTTGAATGTAGGAATAGCCACTTCGTGACGAATTCTTTTACATTCAGCAGGATCTGTATAAATTACAACTTCACATTTGTCAACAACTGCTTCAAATTCATTCTTAACAGATGCATACAGAACTTCTCCGATATGTTTCAGACGGAAACCTGCATTGAATGCATTTTTGCTGATACGGATACGCTGCATATCTCTCTGTCCGGTATGGTATACACCTTCGATACAGTTGATGTAGTTATGGAATTTACGCTCGATAACAGGCTCAAAGTCAGGCTGCATTGCTTTTCCTGCAACTTTTACAACGTAAGCAATGTTATTCTTGCTTCCCAGTTCCATCTCATCAACATCCGGTCCAATGATTGTAATCTTGTGATCTTCTACTTCGTTCATCTCTACATTGTGAACCAGCTCAGCACAGTCTACACGGGAACCGTCAAACTCTACCTGCATATCGCCACGACGGATAATCTCACCTTCGAAAGCAGAAGCAAATGCTACAGGGATATCGATATTTGTGATTTTAATCTTAATATCACGTGCTTCCAGAGATGTTGCATTGAATTTGCTTACATCTTCCTGAACGATCAGGCTCTTTGGTACACGGAAGATATTTTCTGTCTCGTTGGTTATAACTGGGAATCCCAGTGCAATAGCGCCTGCACCGCAAGCTACGATCACATCATCCAGAGGAGCAAATGCGTTTACAAATGCAGGTACACGTTTGAATGTATATTCCATCAGCGCTGCTGCATCACCCGGTTTGATGTTACCAAAGATCAGGGCAGCTCTCAAAGCTACAGATACTACATGGATAACAGCTGTAACGTCTTTGCCCAGAGGAATAACACGAACGTTTGCACCTGTGGACATACCAGCTTCTGCAACCTGATCGCAGATTCCGCCAACCAGTGTTACCAGAATACCCTGTGCCTGGTAAGATTTTACCAGTGCTACACCTTCTTCAACAGAAGGAGCAGAACCAAGGATAACTGCTACGCCAGGGATATCGCCTGTTACCAGCGGCACACCAAGTTCACGAATTGCAGCATCCGGCAGATGTCCAGCCAGAGGAGCTTCGTATGGTGTTGCACCATCAATATATTTAAGAGCTTCAATAAATTCTGCACACAAAGCGGTTGCAACACCGGACATAAATGCATCGTTCAGACGAGGCTCTCTTGTCATAAGAGTTTTTACAACTCCCAGAGCTTCTTTTAATTCTTTTAAGTTTGTTACTTTTACACCTGTTACAGCATAGTAGCAAGGTAAGCCGTATGCAGTTTCAGGTAAACTGACAGCTTTCTCTTCGCCGTGCTGGGCGATTGCTGCATCAATTGCCTGTTCTGTCAGACCATATACAGCATCATTTCCATTAAATACTCTTTCAAATAATGTCAATGTCTTTTCCTCCTATTCATTGCAATCATCGATTTTATCGATCTTTTTCTTTATTTTACGAATCTCATCTACTGCAGACTTGCTGTAGTCGTAAGGAGAGCATCCCTGACGGTCTGCATCCATGATCTCCGTATTATAGTGGATAAATCCCAACAGATCCTCTGCCGGAATATGTGCTTTTACAAATTCCTCATCTTTCTCATCACGGACTTTGTTGGCAACCACATGAACCTGTTTTACCCCCAGGTCAGCGGCAAGACGCTTTACGTTCTTATAAGTCTGGATGCTGCGGGAACCTGGTTCTATCACTACGATAAACTGATCCATGCCCTCTGTAGTTCCCCGTCCCATATGCTCCAGTCCTGCTTCCATATCTAAAACCACCACATCTTTCCGATGAAGCACCAGATTATTGATGATTCTTCGAAGCATCACGTGTTCCGGGCAAACACAGCCAGCGCCACCGGTCTCCACAGTACCCAACACCAGAAGTTTTACTCCGTTGCATACTTTACCGTATGCATCCGGGATATCATCCACTTTAGGATTGATTTTATAGTACTGATTATCCGGTCCTGCACCCGTTCTCTCTTCCACCAGTTTCCGCATCTTGCTGATGGGAACAATACTGTCCAGTTCTTCTTCGGAAAATCCCAGCGCCAGTCCAAGATTAGCGTCCGGATCTACATCAGCAGCCATCACATGTCTGCCCTCTTCCGCATAAAGTCTGGCCAAAGTCGCAGCAAATGTTGTCTTGCCCACGCCGCCTTTGCCGGTAACTGCAATTTTCATATTCTCTCATCCACCTTAAATAAATATTTGCCTGTATTCAAAAACCGGTAACACACCGGGAACCTGTCATTAGATTCCCAGAGCTGCTCTCTTTTCTTCGATTCTTGCAATCATCAGGTCTACTAATTTCTCAATATCGGTCTCAACTGTAAATGCAGCATCACACCATTTTCTTGTGCCTTCTGTCAGAATCTGAGCCATCTGATCGGAACCGGATACATAAGGATCAACACCCAAGTAAGTATCGATACCTGTACCGATAACGTAGTTACCGATGGAAACAGCTTTCTCAGACATCCATTCAGGAGCACATCCAACAACAGGAAGCTGGTTAATTCTCAGACCGGAATCTTTTGCCAGTTCTGCTGCCAGAACCATCATACGGGAAATATCTACACAAGATCCCATATGCAGTACCGGCGGGATATCAGCCAGTTCACAAACACGTTTCAGACCTGCACCGCAAAGATTCTTAGCTTCTTTGTCCATCAGACCTGCTTTTGCAGCCGCCTGTGCAGAACATCCGGAAGCAATAATGATAATATCGTTTGCGATACATTTTTTCATCAGCTCGATGTGTGCGTAGTCAGGACGAATCTTCGGATTGTTACATCCAACCATAGCAACCGCACCACGGATAACACCGGAAGTAATACATTCCAGAAGTGGTTTTGTTGTTCCTGTTACATCAACCTGTGTATTGGTAACGCCATCCAGAGTTTTTACAATAGCTTCTACAGAATAACCTACTGTAGCTTTCTGTTTCATATCCGGGATGTGAACCAGTTCCGGTTTTCTGTTTTTGAAGTTTTCAATAGCCATCTTAACGATAGCTTTTGCATTTTCTCCTGCTGTTTCAGCGCTGAAACGGATGAATTCAGAATCTGGCATCTGAGCGATAGGAGAAGTTGTCACGAATTTTGTATGGAAACATTTGCTCAGAGGTCCCAATGCAGGGAAGATACACTGAACGTCTACAACGATAGCTTCACATGCGCCTGTGAGAACTACGTTCTCCTGCTGCAGGAAGTTACCAGCCATTGGAATACCACGACGCATAGCTACTTCATTGGAAGTACAGCAAACACCGGATACTGTGATTCCTTTTGCTCCCATTTCTTTTGCGTAAGCGATCATCTCAGGATCATCTGCATATTCACAGATCATCTCAGAAAGGCTGGGGTCATGTCCGTGAACAACGATGTTTACGTTTTCTTCTACCATTACGCCCAGGTTAGCTTCTGTATCAACCGGCTTCGGAGTTCCGAACAGTACGTCAGAGAACTCAGTTCCCATCATGGAACCGCCCCATCCGTCAGCCAGACCACAACGAAGAGACTGTTTTACCAGCGCTTCCGGCAGAGAAGAACATCCCATATGAGTCATATGTAAAGAAGAGGAAACCTCACGGTCAATAGCACGAGGCATAATCTCATTTTCTGTCAGCATATCAATCTGTGACTGTGGCATTCTGTTAATAAATTTCTGATATCCAAATGGTTTACCGTATTCCATCAAACCAACTTCAGCCACTTCATGAGCCAGATCATATAAATCTTTTCCTTCTGTCTCAATATTCCATTCTTTTGCGATACGAAGCAGTTTCTCAGGATCTTTTACCTTATAGTTTCCATCTGCCGCTGCACAATGCAGTGTATGACAGATCTCACGTCCATGGTCAGAATGAGCAGAAGCTCCGCCTGCTGTAAATTTCAAATAATTACGTCCTACGATACCATGAGCATCACATCCACAGATTCCTCTCGGAGCCTTCGGGGTAATACGGCAAGGTCCCATAGAACAGATTCTACAGCAGATACCCTGCTCGCCAAATTTACAGTGTGGTGTCTGATTTTTAACACGAAGCTGCCAGGAGTCAGCTCCTACTTTTGCTCCCGTTTCCAGCAGGCGGGCGGTAGCCGCTTCCATCTCTTCAACGGTAGTCATTTTGAATTCACTCATTATAAACCTCCTTAAAGTTTGTAACATACATTTTTTCCTGCGGTTCCATCTCAGAAACCGCAGGGGAAAACACCCTTACAGGTTTAATTTTGCAACGATTTCTTTTAACGCTGCACGAACCGGTGAATCTTCCGGAAGTTCCACCGTAGGTTTTCCTTCGCAGTCAAATTCATATACCAGTTCATCCTGAGGAATTACTCCCAGAAGATTCAGACCCTGAAGTTCTATCTCTTCTTTCGTACCCTCATTCAGCACCCCGTTCGGAGCACGATTTACAATCAGTCCGATCTGCTGGGGATGCATATTGCATTCTTCGATCAGATGGGCTATTCTGCCCACCGCCTGGATACCTCTTCTGGAACAGTCACTGACCAGAATAGCAGTCTGCATACCAGGAAGCACTCCTCTGCTGATATGTTCCATACCTGCTTCATTATCCACTACAATATAAGGATAGTTGTTCTGCAATCTTGCAAGCTGTGCCTGCAAAAGACCATTGACGAAACAGTAACATCCCTTTCCCTGTGTTCTGCCCATAACCAGCATATCGAAGTCGTCATCCTCAATCAGTGCAGAATTAAATCTGTATTCAGCATAATCTGCTTTACTCATGCCGGGCGGGATCGGATTGTTCTTGGAAATCTCCGCCTGAGCAATCTCCTCTCTGATATCTCCCAGGGTGGCTTCCACCTCCACACCCAGAACTTCATTCAAATTGGAATTGGCATCGGCGTCCACAGCCAAAACCGGTCCTTTCTTCTGTTCGCAGAGGTACTGGATCAGCAATCCGCACAATGTGGTCTTGCCTACTCCACCCTTACCTGCTACTGCAATTACATGTGCCATCAAGGAACCTCCTAAAAATTATACCAGTGTACGAATACCGGATTCGTTAATAATATCTGTTACATCTTTCCATTTGTTCAATGCGTACAGATGGATACCATTAACGCCCAATGCACGATACTCATCAATCTGTTTGATTGTGTATTCGATGCCGGCTTTCTTAAAGTCTTCTTTCTTCTGAGCAGCAGCTGCATCAAATGGCTCTTTGTCAAATGGATTCGGGAAAATCCAGTATTTGGAAATCAGTTCGCACAAAGCACGTGGCATTACACATGCGTTACGGGAAAGCGCCATATTGATGGTTGCAGCCTGATCCAGAATCGGCATGATACCTACATCAACCGGCATTGTTACGCCAGCTTTGTCGATTTTATCCTGCCAGCGTTTGAACTGTTCCATATCCCAACACAACTGTGTCATGATATAGTCAGCGCCGTTATCCTGTTTCTGTTTCAAAACAGCAACGTCTGCATCCAGACTGCGGCATGAAATATGACCTTCCGGAGATCCTGCAACAGCGATTTCGATCTTGTCGCCAAACTCTTTGCGAACGTAAGCTACCAGATCAGTGGCATATTTGAAATCTCCACCTGTTCCTGTCCAACCAAAAGGAAGATCTCCACGCAGAGCCAGCATATGGTCAACACCATTATCCAGATAATTCTGCAGCTGGTCTTTGATTCCTTCACGAGTATTACCGATACAGGTAAAGTGAGTTACCGGTACAGTTCCTGCATCCTGAATCATCTTACATACATCCATGTTCTTTCCTACGTTTGTACCGCCGGCACCATAGGTACAGGAAATATACTCAGGTTTGAATTCACAGAGTTTTGCAATTGTTCCCGGAAGGTTTTCCATTCCTTTGTCTGTCTTTGGTGGGAAAAGCTCAAAAGAGAGGAGCTGTTTCTCTTTCATCATTTCTGATAATTTCATAGTTACTTACCTCCACATTATCTTTGTAGTTAATTCTATCTCCAAGACCTTACGGTCTGTAGATTCATCTGAAACTATTCACATTTTAATTTTACAATACTGTTAGCCAGATCTACCATCAGGATACTTCCCTGTACGGCAGTCTCTGCTCCCATGATATCCCGGATAATCAGCGTATCTCCTTCAACAGTGATTTTGCTTACATTTTTGCAGATTACTGTATCATCGCTTTCTTTATATACAGTAGCCAGACACATATATCTTACGCCTCCTTCTGTTCTTCTTTTACAGTGGTCAGAGCAAGACTCAGGCGAAGATTTCCTTTCTGAAAATCAGAAACCGCCTCTTTGATCTGTTTTGCTGCTGCAGTCATTCCCAGTTTTTCCAGGTTATCTGCCATCTGATCCAATTCTGCCGCATGATGCTCATTATGATCTAACATATAACTCAAAAGAGCTATCGTCTCATTCTTACATTCTCCTGCGTTCCCGCATCCCGCACCGCATTCATGACTGTGTTCACATTCATGTGTATGACCATGATCATGGTGATGCGTATGACCGTGTCCTTCCTCATGGGTATGTTCATGGGTATGAGTTACACCGTCATGCGTATGCTCATGAGTGTGCGCATCCCCGTGGGTATGAGGCATTACATTGCCGTTTTCATCTTTGATCAAATGCATATCCATTCCTCTTTTCTCATATATTTTTTACCTTCTAATAAGGACTGACATTCTTTTGTCAATTATGATTTATTATACTCCATTTTGCAATCATATTCAATAGACTTCCGTCAATTTGCAGGTAAAGAAAACTGTATTTTTTTTCATACATTTGTTTTTTTTGTAAAAAATGCCAAAAATAAGAGAAATGATTCATGTTAAAGTTTCTTAACACTTTTTCGCTTATTTACTTCATATTTTCATGATATACTGACAAAAAATATTTTACAGCAGACTGCTGAATCATTACTTTTCTTTACAGAATTACACAAGGAGGGCTTTATAATGACGGTAATACCTTCATTAACCTTAAATACACAGGATACTATGCCACTTTTGGGTCTGGGCGTTTACAAAGCAACTGCTCCCAACGAAGTGGAAACAGCCATCAGCGCTGCTTTGGATGCAGGATATCGCCTGATCGATACCGCTTCCGTCTATAAAAACGAAGACGGTGTGGGACGGGCAGTAAAAGCTTCCTCCATCCCCAGAGAAGAACTTTTCATCACCACCAAGGTATGGAATACAGCCCAGCGAATCGGCAATATTGAAGGCGCTTTTGAGAGAAGTCTGGAAAGACTTCAGATGGATTATGTGGATCTTTATCTCGTTCACTGGCCGGTACCCGGCTGTTATCTGGATACCTGGAGAGCATTGGAAAAAATCTATGCTTCCGGAAGAGCAAAGGCTATCGGAGTAAGTAATTTTGAAATCCACCATCTGGAAGAACTTTATCAGATCTCCGGTATTGTTCCGGCGGTAAACCAGATCGAATACCATCCCCTGTGGAATCAGTCTGAACTCAGAGCATACTGCCAGGAAAAAGGAATTGCTGTTCAAGCCTACGCACCTTTAGCCCGGGGCGCTTATTTTAACCGGGATACGATTATACAGATTGGTAAAAAATACGGAAAAACTCCAGCACAGACTGGTCTGCGCTGGTTGATACAAAAAGGCATCTCTGCCATTCCAAAATCTTCCAACCCTGCCCGGATCGCCTCCAATGCGGATATCTTCGATTTCGAACTGAACGATATTGAAATGAAAGCTATCGATGCGCTGGACGAAAAATTCCGAAGCGCCGGCATTCCGGAAGATCTGCGTTAACCGCTTTCAAAACAAAAATCTCTCATAAAACCCAGGGTTTCCTCCTGATATTTTATGAGAGATTCTCATTTTTTCAGTTTCAAAGATACTTCTTACATTTTGTCCCAAAGATCAACTACAATCTCATCTTTTTTCATTCGCTGCATCAGCTCATTTACTGCGTCTGCCGCTTTTTTATCTTCGAATAAAACTTTATTTACTTCTACAATAATGGGCATTTCCACATGATATTTTTCCGAAAGAGATAAAGCAGCTTTGGCTGAATACACGCCCTCCACCACCATTTTCACCTCATCCATAGCCTCTTTCATGGTATAACCCTGTCCCATCAGATAACCTGCTTTTCTGTTTCTGCTGTGGACACTGGCGCAGGTCACAATCAGATCACCAATACCGGACAGTCCGAAAAATGTTTCTGCTCTCGCTCCCATAGCGATACCCAAACGGGAAATCTCCGCAATACCACGGGTAATCAAAGCAGCTTTTGTATTGTCTCCATAGCCTAATCCGTCTGCCACACCTGCCGCAAGAGCAATCACATTCTTTAGCGCTGCTCCCAGTTCAATTCCCAGAATATCCGGACTGGTGTATACACGAAATACCGGACTCATGAAAATCTCCTGCAAATATTCTGCTGTTTCTCTGTCTTTCGCTCCGATAACACAAGTAGTAGGAAGGCCCTTTCCCACTTCTTCCGCATGACTGGGGCCGGACAGTACTGCCACACAAGCCTGAGGAATTTCTTCTTCAATAATCTCACTGAGTGTCATCAGCGTAGTCTCTTCCACACCCTTTGCCACATTCACGATCAGCTGACCCTCTGCTGCAAACGGCTGCATCATATGGGAGGTACTTCTTGTAAAAGGTGAAGGTACTGCCAGTACAAGAACATCTTTACCCTTCATAGCAGCTTCCAGATCTGTTGTGATCGAAATAGTATCCTGAAGCTTCACTCCCGGAAGTTTTGAGATATGCTCTCTTTTTTCATTCAGCATCGTTACCTCATCTTCCATAATAGACCACAAAGTCACCTCGTGTCCATTATTAGCCAGCAGCCAGGCTAACGCTGTTCCCCAGCTTCCTGCACCGATTACGCCAATTTTCTTCATAAGACACCTCCATTATTTCTTTTTCTTCAGATATGTTTTATTTTCATTTCCATGAACCAGACGGACAATATTTGCCCTGTGTTTCCAGAATGCCAAAATTGCCAATACTCCTGCTAGAATATACATCTCATAGATTTCAGCAGGCTTCATGGAAAACTGACCTGTCTGACCCATAAGAACGATCCCCCCCACAAAAACCACATAAACCAGTAAAGATCCCAGCGATACGTAATGGGTGGTGAGAAAAACTATAAGAAACACTGCAAGAGCCGCCAAAGTCAGTCTCCAATCAAAAGAAACCAGCAGTCCTGCCGTAGCCGCAATCCCTTTTCCTCCCCGAAACTGCAGATAGAAAGGAAAATTGTGTCCCAGAATCGTTCCCGCTGACGCATATAAACCTAACAGACGGAAATTATCAGGATGGGATTTTCCAAAAATCAGCCATGCAACCAACACAGCCACCACACACTTGAAACAGTCTCCCAAAAATGTAATGATTCCCGCTTTTGTTCCCAAAATCCGCAATGCATTTGTAGTACCCGCATTGCCGCTTCCATAACTGCGAATATCAATCCCATGGGCTTTCCCATAAATATATGAGGTCTGAAACAGGCCACAGATATATCCTATTACAATACAGACCAAACGCTCCAGCATTTTATTTTTCTCCTTTTCTCTCCCGGATAATAAACTTCAAAGAAGTTCCCCTAAAACCAAATGCATCCCTGATTTTATTCTCCAGATACCGGGTATAGGAAAAATGCATCAGTTCTTTATCATTTACAAAAATAACAAAGGTCGGCGGTTTTACAGCCACCTGCGTGATATAAAACAGTTTCAATCGTTTTCCCTTATCTGACGGTGGCTGCTGCATGGCAACGGCTTCTGTCATGATTTCGTTCAACACACCTGTCTGCACACGAAGCGTCTGATTCTCCAGCACCATATCAATGGTTTCGAATAACCGGGGCAGTCTCTGACCTGTCTGAGCCGAAATAAACATCAGCTCTGCATAAGGCATATACGCCAGGGTTTCTCTCACCTTATTTGTATATTTATAAATAGTTTTATCATCCTTCTCAACCGCATCCCATTTATTTACGGCAATGATAATTCCTTTTCCTCTCTCGTGAGCAATACCGGCGATCTTTGCATCCTGTTCTGTAATTCCCTCCACAGCATCAATCACCACGATCACCACATCTGCCCGTTCTACCGCTGTTACAGTACGAATAATACTATACCGTTCCAGCTCTTCTTTAATTTTATTTTTTCTTCTCAGACCTGCCGTATCAATAAACACATATTCTTTACCGTTCCACATCACATTTGTGTCAATGGCGTCTCTGGTAGTTCCCGCCACATTAGAAACGATTACCCGGTTTTGTCCCAGCAATTTATTGATCAGCGATGATTTACCCACGTTCGGTTTTCCTACAATGGCTATGTGAGGAATTTCATTTTCTTCCTCTTCCATCTCATCTACAGAAAAGAATTTTACCACTTCATCCAAAAGATCTCCCAGACCCAGTTTTGCAGAAGCAGATACGGGAATCGGATCTCCGATACCAAGATTATAAAATTCATAAACATCCGGCATATACTTTTCAAAATTATCTACTTTATTTACCGCCAGCACCACTGGCTTTCCGCTTCTTCTCAGCATATCTGCCACTTTGGAATCCGAGTCCACCAGTCCCTGACGGACATCTGTAAGAAATACAATAACATCTGCCGTATCAATGGCAATCTGCGCCTGGTCTCTCATCTGTGCCAGAATCACATCCTTACTCTCCGGCTCAATACCACCGGTATCGATCAATGTAAAATTATAATTCAGCCAGGATGCGTCTGCATAAATTCTGTCCCGGGTAACTCCCGGTGTATCTTTTACAATCGAAATATTTTCTCCTGCGAGAACATTAAACAGGGTAGATTTACCCACGTTAGGCCGTCCCACAATCGCTACAATCGGCTTGCTCATATACTTGTCTCCTTTTATGATTCTTTGAAATCTCTTTTTGTGTCAACGCCCGAACAAAGGAAGCTCCGTCTTCGTCTACGACAGCAACAGGAATCCCCAGTTCTTTCTCAACCATTTCTACCGTTACATCATCTAAAAACACATTCTCTCCGGCACGAAGCATATTACAGGGAATCAAAAGACGCTCTCCCATATCCTGCCCCTTTAACTGTGCTATCAGATCCTGTCCTGTGATCAGACCGGATACTGTGATCATTTCTCCAAAAAAGTCATTTCGAACAGGATATACTTCCACTTCCAGATCTCCATATACAGATGTAACCAACTCCACATTTTTCTTAATAAAGGGAGCTGCCAGCCTTCCGGTTGCTATGGAAACCTTTCTTTTTACCGCCTCTTTATCGCTATGAACCAAAGCTTCTTTCACTTCTTCTTCCAACAAGCGGAGCATACCCACGCCGTTTTCCAACTGAAGATACCCGTCATACTGGTCTTCCAGGGGAAGCTCTCTTTCTGCCAGAATATACCATTCATCACTGCAATGAATAAAATGCAGACCATACTTCGGATATAATTTTTCCTGCCATTGATGAACGATATCCAGAACTTTTTCTGCATCTTCTTTGTTAAAAGGTTCCAGCGGATATAATCCATCTCTGTATTTGCTCAATCCCACCGGCACAATCGAAACACTCTTAAGATAAGGCAGATAAGAGGTCAGATCTTTTATGGTTCGTTCCAGTTCTTCGCCATCATTGATCCCCTTGCACAGAACCACCTGGCCATTCATCTCAATTCCCGCTTCATACAATCTTTGTACTTTGGAAAAAATATCTCCTGCAAACCGGTTATTCAGCATCTTGCAGCGCAACTGCGGATTCGTGGTCTGAAAAGAAATATTGATGGGCGCCAGATGATATTGAATAATCCGGTCTATATCATGATCGCTCATATTGGTCAGCGTCACGTAATTCCCCTGAAGAAAAGAAAGCCGGGAATCATCATCTTTAAAATATAATGTATCTCTCATTCCTTTCGGCATCTGATCAATAAAACAGAAAATACAATGATTTCTGCAGGAACGATATTCATCCATCAGACTGTTTTCAAATTCTATACCCAGATCTTCTTCATAATCTTTCTCAATTTCCAACTCCCATTCTTCTCCGTTCTCCTTGCGAACGAGAATTTCCAGATAGTCATCATTTACCAGGTAATGGTAATCAAAAACATCTTCTATGACTTGTCCGTTAATGGAAATCAATTCATCTCCCGGCGTCAGTTCCATCTCTTCCCCTATACTTTGGGGCAGCACTTTACTGATGATATGCCTTTTTTTCTTTTTTTCCACCCTTTGTTCTCCATTTCTCATTTCATCGCTTCCTTACTATATAGAACATCCCTGCGATTGTCAAGTTTTACCGTTATTATAAAATTCACCACAAAATATGTCAACGGCAATAACAAACATACAGAAAACAAAAAGCATTTTTCTGTTATCTTTTCGCCGGAATTCGACATATTTCTTGACGCAAACGATTTTCTAGGGTATAACTATTATGTCTGTAAAATTCTAGTAAAATTATTTATCCGGAGGTTGCTATGGCAAATTTAGATTTATTGGAAAATTCCATTCCTGTTGCCCCTATCAAAATCGCCGCTTTAAAAGGCTGCGAAGAGCTGGCAAAAAATGTTGACCGTTATCTGGTACAGTTTCGTAAAGAACTGGCATCCCACCAGACCGCAGGCATTTCCTGGTCAGGCTATTCAGAAGATTCCTTCCTGATCGACTGTGAATGTCCCCGTTTTGGTACCGGAGAAGCCAAGGGAAAGATTAACGAATCTGTCCGTGGTATGGATTTGTTCATCATGTGCGATGTAACAAACTACAGCATCACATATAAAATGAACGGATACGAAAACCATATGTCACCGGACGATCATTTTCAGGATCTGAAAAGAATTATCGCTGCCGCCACAGGAAAAGCACATCGAATCAACGTGATCATGCCATTCCTGTATGAAGGCCGTCAGCACAAACGTACCAAAAGAGAATCTCTCGACTGTGCATTGGCGCTGCAGGAGCTGACGAATATGGGAGTTTCTAATATTATTACCTTTGATGCACACGATCCCCGTGTACAGAACGCGATCCCCCTGGACGGATTCGATAACTTTATGCCTACTTACCAGTTTTTAAAGGCTCTGCTTCGTTCCGTACCAGATCTTACTATCGATAATGAACACCTTATGATTATCAGTCCGGATGAGGGCGCTATGGCAAGAGCCGTATATTTCTCCAATATTCTGGGTGTAGATATGGGAATGTTCTACAAACGTCGCGATTATTCCACAGTAGTAAACGGAAAGAATCCTATCGTTGCTCACGAATTCCTGGGCGATTCCGTTGCCGGAAAAGATGTGATCGTTATCGATGATATGATTTCTTCCGGTGAAAGTATGTTGGATGTGGCAAAACAGTTAAAAGACAGAGATGCAAATCGTGTATTTGTCTGCACTACTTTCGGTCTTTTCACTGATGGGCTGAAAAAATTTGATGAATACTACGAAAAAGGGTATATTCACAAAGTAATCACCACCGATTTGAATTACCGCACAGACGAACTGATCAACCGTCCTTATTATGAACCGGCTGTGATGAGTAAATATCTGGCAAGTATTATGGATACTCTGAATCATGATGTTTCTGTAGAAAGAGTTCGTTCCACTACAGCCAAGATCAATAAACTTCTGGCATCCAGCAGAAACAAATAAAGAAAAAGAAACCCGTGCAGAATTTTGCACGGGTTTCTTTTTCTTTATTTCTTCAACATCAAAAATGCAGCCAGATTACCTCTTTTCCCCTGAGAGGCCCTATGAGAAAACAGAAACTCCGGGTTACAACAGGTACATATCTCCGGAAGAATGATATGTTCTGACAAAACTCCCGCTTCCAGAAAGTTCTGACGACATGCTTCCCAGAGATTTAACTGATATTTTCCATTTCCCTTATCCAGAAGAATATCTTCCCATAAGTCCTGAGAATATATTTTTCGAAATTCTTCTGCCACATCTTCACTGACTTCATAACATTCCTGACAAATAGAAGGACCGATAGCCGCAAGAATGTCTTCCGGTCTGGAACCGAATTCTCTTTCCATGGCTTCTACCGTTATTTTTCCTATCTTTCCCACCGTCCCTCTCCATCCGGAATGAGATAACCCAATGGCTTTTTTCACTGGATCTACCAAATATAGCGGAACGCAATCTGCATAAAAAGTAGCCAGTGTTACCTCCGGCTCATTGGTAATCAATCCGTCCACATCATGATAGCTTCTGGGGAATAAAAGTCCGCTTCCCCGATCCTCTTTTCCCACCTTTATCACATTTGTTGTATGCGTCTGATCCGAACACACGATACTCTCATAAGGAAATCCCACCGCTTCCGCAATCCGATGGTAATTTTCATAAACCGCTTCTTCCTCATCTCCCCGGGAAAAACTCAGGTTCATGGAACTGCATACCCCTTTACTCACCCCTCCCAGACGGGTAGAAAATCCATGTACTACAGTCCCCGTTTCCTCCAGAAGCGGATAGGTAAGGTATACAACTTCTCCTTTTTTGTTTACTCGCGTATGTTTCTGTTGATTTTCTTTCCACTGTATCATTTCTATCTCCTATCTTTGCCGATAAAAAAATGCATCCGGAAATACACGAATTTCTTCCGGTGTAATTGCAACCACATCAAATCTGCAGGGAGTATCCAAGGAAAGTCCTTTCTCTTTCAAGTACCAGACAGCCGTCTGGGATATCTTTTTTTGTTTCCTGAAATCCACCGCTTCTTCCGGACGTCCCGCCCGGTTTCCACTGCGATATTTCACCTCCACAAACACCAGATACCCCTGATGGAAAGCAATCAGATCGATCTCTCCCATCCGACATCTGTAATTTCTTTCCAGAATCTTATACCCTCTCTCTGTCAGATACACGGCAGCACGATTTTCCTGCTCCTGTCCCGTCTGTCGTTTGTTAATTTTCTTCTCTCTGCTCTTCATTTATGAAATTTTTGATAAAAGTCCTTCTGTGAATTGGCGTCGGACCATATGCTTTTATGGCTTCTATATGACTTTTCGAACCATATCCTTTATGGGAAGCAAATCCATATTCCGGCATGATTTTATCATATTCCTCCATCAATCTGTCCCTGGTTACTTTCGCAATAATACTTGCCGCAGCGATGGACACACTTTTTGCATCTCCCTTGATGATAGGAACCTGAGGGATCTCCACCCGGGGAATTGTTACCGCATCATTCAGAAGAATCTGGGGTCTGACCGGAAGTTTGGAAACTGCTTCCCTCATTGCCTCATAAGTTGCCTGCAAAATATTGATTTCATCAATTCGTGCTGGACTGGCATAACCAACTCCCACCGCCACCGCTTCTTTCATGATAATATCATATAATTCTTCTCTTCTTTTTGCAGACAACTGCTTGGAATCATTCAACCACAAAATATCATGATCTGTTGGAAGTATCACTGCGCCAGCCACCACCGGACCGGCAAGCGGTCCTCGTCCTGCCTCGTCAATCCCGCAGACAAATCCAAGATGATCGTATTTTTTCTCATACATTTTCATCTTTTCCAGCCGCTGTCTTTCTTTTTCCAGCTTCTCGGATTCTTTTTCATATTTTCTCACCAGAGAAGCTACTCCGCTTCTGGAATCCTGTTTGTAACATTCCAGAAGAACTGCTCTTGTCTGTTCATCTACTGTCTGCAATTCCTGTTTTATCTCACTGATCGTCTTCATTCTTTTCTTCCATCGTCGGAGGATACTCCAACGTAATCCGCCCTATTTTTCCATTTCTAAATTCTTCCATCAAGATCCCTGCCGCCTTGGCATAATCCAGTTCTTGCCCTCTCAAAAGACATTTTCTGTTTTCCGCAATGCCTTCCAGCATGGACAACGGTGTTCCTTCTTCTGAGATCCCATATCTCTGTGCAAGAAGTCCCGGATAATTATCTCGTATATATTCCAACAAAAGAAGAGATAATTCTTCCACATTCAATATTTCATCTTTAATAGATCCGATATAAGCCAGTCGTTTTCCCACTTCCTGATCTTCAAATTTAGGCCATAGAATTCCCGGTGTATCCAGAAGCTCCACAGACTTATTCAGCCGGATCCACTGTTTCCCCTTAGTCACTCCCGGTTTATTTCCTGTTTTTGTGCAGGCTTTCCCTGCATAGGAGTTGATAAACGTAGATTTTCCCACATTGGGGATTCCCACTACCATAGCCCGGATGGGACGGTTTTTGATTCCTCTTCGCCGATCTCTCTCTATCTTCTCCTTACAGGCCTGGTTTATTACACCCTGAATCCCTTTCAGCCCTGCTCCGGATCTGGAATTCACCTTTACTACATAGAAACCTTTCTGCTGAAAATATTCTGTCCATTGCTCATTATATTTCTCATCTGCAAGATCTGATTTATTTAACAAAATCAACCGGGATTTGTTTTTCCCCATTTCATCAATATCCGGATTCCTGCTGCTCAATGGAATTCTCGCATCCACCAGTTCTATAATCAGATCGATCAGCTTCAGATCTTCCTGCATCTGTCTTTTCGCCTTGGTCATATGACCGGGATACCACTGTAAAATCATCCTTGTCACCTCTGTTCTTTTTTAAAAAAACAGGCGGAAACTGACCCGCACATGGCAGTCAATCTCCGTCTGAAATAAAACCAAATCGGTCTTTAGGGGAAATAACGAACCATAATTTCCCGATAATATTCTTTTCTTTTATATTTCCCATATCCACAAAACGACTATCTTCACTGTTATTTCGATTATCGCCAAGCACAAAATATTCATCCTTTTTCAAGGTGAGTTTCCGATCAGCCATACCGGCATTTTGAATCATGGGAAATCCCTGTTTCTCCTGATAAATCTCCCCATCAATCAGGATTTGTCCCTCTTTGATCTGAATCGTTTCTCCCGGAAGACCAACGATCCGTTTAATGTGTGTACTTGCTTTTTGATCATCACTGAGTTTAAATACGATAATATCTCCCCGCTTAGGCGAACTGAACCTGTACGCTGTCCGATTAATCAAAAGAGTATCCCCTGCATTCAATGTAGGATCCATAGAGCCCTCCTGCATCACCGTAGTCTTACCAAAACCGACGGCAAGAAAAACTCCCAGTACAAGTACAGCAATAATTTCCACAATCCATAAAAGGACGGATTTGACTTTTGCAGCCGCCACATAATCCCTTACATACCTTGCTTTAAAAAAACCCATATCCTTTTCCTCTGAAAATGTTACTGTTCACATCGACACACCTCTAAAAATATGGCCGTGTCAGCAGCAACCTGAAAACCTCTGCAATAATGTGAAACAGAGGCAAGTACATCTAAGTATTTGCCCCTGCTCCCTCATGTGTTTCTGATTATTTTACCAGCTCTTTTACTTTAGCTGCTTTACCGATACGTCCTCTCAGGTAGTTCAGTTTTGCACGTCTTACTTTACCACGTCTTACAACTTCTACTCTTTCTACGTTCGGGGAATGCAGCGGCCATGTTTTCTCAACGCCGATACCGTTAGAATTCTTTCTTACTGTGAAAGTTTCACGGCAACTTCCGCCCTGTTTCTTCAGAACAACGCCTTCGAAAACCTGAATTCTTTCACGGTTACCCTCTTTGATCTTACCATAAACTCTTACAGTATCTCCAACATTAAATGCCGGAACTTCAGCTTTCATCTGAGCTGCTTCGATGTTTTTAATAATTTCGTTCATCTTTTTTTCTCCTTTACTTTCGGATGTTCTTAATATCTAAAATAACAGAGGACCATCTCTTTTTATACCGACGATTATTATACTATACAATTTTTGCGAATGCAAGTGATTTTTTTTATTTTTCCATGCATACTTTTCTTTCCTCTGCATAAAATGTTGTTGACATCAAAAGATACAAAAAAACATTTTATTCTGTAAGGAGTATGTCTATGCTTATACTTTTTATTATTCTTTTATGTCTCGTAGCTCTGATTTCTTACTCCTGCCTGGTCATCAGTTCCGATACAGACCGGGAAACTGACGATTTTATGCAGGAAAAGTATATTCGGGAAAAAATGCAGACAAAAAAGAAATAATCTTTTATTCCTCTGGCGAAACAATATTTTGCAGCCAGACCCCTTTCTTTACAAGAACAAATCCAATGACACATTTTACCCAGTCACCAATCTGAACAAATGCAAAAATAATCACCACAAACATTGTTGTATAACGGCTGAGTATGTAGGCAATCGGCACACTGACACACCAGACGAATACGCTGTCAAAAAAGAAGGTCACCAGTGTTTTCCCTCCGGAACGCAATGTGAAATATGCGGCATGAAGGAATGCATTTTGCGGCATAAAAATCGCCTGTGCAATAATCAGCAATTCTGCCAACTGTCGCGTCTGATCTGTTGTATTATATAATTTGGGGAATAACGGCGCGATAAAGAACATGGCAACAGCCACCCCGGTACAGCACATCACAGAAAAAGCAATCATCTTGTTGTCTGTATCCCGAGCCTCTTCCATTTTTCCTGCTCCCAGTTGCTGTCCTACCACAATCGCCACGGAATCTCCCAAGGCTATGAATACCACATTGAACAGGTTAGCGATGGTACTTGCAATATTCAGCGCCGCTACCACGCTCAGTCCTCTCACTGAATAACACTGAAGAAGCATGGCCTGAGCCGCCGACCACAGCGCTTCATTTACAAGCAGCGGAGATCCTTTGATAAGAAACTTCTTTACCAGATGACCGGGAACTTTCAAAGTATTGTACAACCCTGTTATATAAGTATTAATTTCTTTATGTTTATGAGTCCAGATAACTACGATTGCCATCTCCACATAGCGGGATAAAACAGTCGCTACCGCTGCACCCACAACTCCCAGTTGAGGAAAACCAAACTTTCCGTAAATCAGCAGATAGTTAAATACCAGATTGATACAGACTGCCGTAACCCCTGCTTTCATAGGAACCATTGTCTCACCGCATTCACGCAGCGTACTTGCATAAACCTGAAGTACCATAAAAGCCGGCAGACCCAAAAGCATCACCACAAGGTACTTCTGTCCATATCCAAGAGCTGCCGCCAGATCTCCCCCATCGCTGCTGCCATTGAGGTACATCTGAATCAAACTCTGTCCCCCCACCAGCAAAACAGTAATCGCTCCTACTGTAAGGATCAGAGACATCCACAGTTTAAAACGAAACGTATGACGAATTCCCTCATCATCTTTCTGACCATAGTACTGAGCCGTAAAAATTCCCGCACCGGAAACTCCGCCGAAAATGCAAAGATTGTATACAAAAATCAATTGATTCACAATTGCCACTCCCGACATCTGCTCCGTACCAATCTGCCCCACCATGATATTATCTAACAAACTGACAAAGTTTGTAATTCCATTCTGTATCATAATGGGAACTGCTATCGCCAGAACCATCTTGTAAAAAGCTTTATCTCCGATAAACTTTTGCCTCATATTTTTCCACATCCTAATATTTCCTCCTCCCTCATTTTTTCTTTATTTTCAGGCGTGTACTACCATACTTACCACAAATAATCCCACAGTGCAAGCGATATTTGAAAAACATTTGAAATAAGGCTACCGCAATCCCACTGGCTTTAGACGGTGGGTTAAGGTAGCCAAGAGTAGTGGCTTGTGTTATACTTACGCCATGAGAACATGGAAATCAAAAAACAGACACAAATATTTACTCCAATATCATATTAT
>JAXEUM010000044.1:0-87946 GCA_034114925.1 Oliverpabstia sp. | reverse complement strand
ATAATATGATATTGGAGTAAATATTTGTGTCTGTTTTTTGATTTCCATGTTCTCATGGCGTAAGTATAACACAAGCCACTACTCTTGGCTACCTTAACCCACCGTCTAAAGCCAGTGGGATTGCGGTAGCCTTATTTCAATACTCAGGCTCTTAAAAGGCATTTTTTTAATTGCCCGGGCGCTGTTGGCGCCTAAATTCCTACATTGCCAGAATCGTGGCGTATCTAACTCAAACACATTTTTCCCTTTGGGAAGGCGGCTCATCTGCATTGCCATTCGGGAACCTGTAATTCCGATTCCTGAACCCAGCATGGATTCATTTGCCGCTGTATATGCCAGCTCGTCCAGTTCTCCTTCACTTTGTCTAATTTCATAGAGAACTCCCTCTTCTTCGATACCTGCACATATTTCCCGCAGATAATCCAGATCCGGCTGCCAGCTATAAATAAGAATCCCCGGTTTATTTACGACCATCGATTTTCCTCCCGATTCTTCTGTCCCAGACAGGAAAGCAAAAGTCCTGTTGCCACAGCATTTCTGGGACCTTCCTGCCCCCGGATATTTCCTCTTCCACATACGATGCGGTATTCTGCCAGCGCTTCCGTCAACATCTCCGGAATCTCAAAATCCTCTGCGGAGCCTCCCACCAATACCACATTCGGCACCTTCTTCAGATTATGCTCCGGCGCCACTTTCTGTAATGCTCGCACCGCATTGGTGACAAATACCTTCTTTTTTGCCTCTCGCCGTACCTGACGGATTTTCTCCATAGGAATATCTTCTTCGATCTTCAGAAGTTCTCCCGGCGCCAGCAAAACTACATGTCCATAATATCGAGGATCAATAGAATCCTGGAAAAATTCCATGGCTCCATTTTCCAGTCTCATATGAAACAGACTTTCCACTTTTGCCAGAGGATATTTTTTTATCTGTTCTGCCGTATTTCGACTTTGCAATCCCAATTCTGTCTGAATCAGCATGGATACCAGTTCTCCGGCGCCTGCCTGATGAGTGGTTTCCACTGTACCGTCTTCCCGCAGCAATGCCGCATCTGTGGACCCCCCTCCCATATCCAAAATCGCCAGCGGTAACTGAGTTCCCGGCGTGGTAAGCGCTCCCAAAGACGCCATAACAGCTTCCACTCCTGCCACTTTTCCCTGAAGGTGAAGTTCTTCTCCCAGCTTATCCGCAATCTGCTGCATGGGAAGGTGACGGGTTTTTACCATGGCTGCGATTCCTACTGCCTTCTCCATACAAGTTTCCCCTGCCAGAGAACCGGATATTACCACGGGAGCCATGGTATCGACTGCCAGAATGTCCGTAATTCTGATTTTTTCCTTTTCTTCCCGGGATACCTTAGCCATATCTTCTTTAATTCTCTGCAACATATTCCCCACATTTGTATTCGGCTGTCCCCAGATATCCCGAATATCTCCTGCTTTTTGCAGTCCATCCATAATGATTTCAGCTCCGGAATCAATACTTACCGAAACATTTCTGTCCCCCCGCATATAGACTTCTCCTGCCGGAAGAATCTGTTCTTGTATATTCCCGTGAGGTGTTCGAATCACCACGGCGCTTCGCTTTCCAATCAGACTTTTTGCGATGGGAGTAACCATACGGGTTTCTTCCGGATTTAATTGCAGCAGCGTGGCGATTCCATAGGGATTGGACAGCATTCTCACACTGGTCCCCACAGGAGCAACTTCAATGGCTGCCA
The DNA here is from genome assembly GCA_034114925.1 of Oliverpabstia sp. Classification (GTDB taxonomy): domain Bacteria; phylum Bacillota; class Clostridia; order Lachnospirales; family Lachnospiraceae; genus Oliverpabstia. Next base: position 86,226 of record JAXEUM010000044.1, on the reverse strand, counting down.
TTTTCCCTTCCGGAACTCTCTCAATATGACGCACCTCATCTATCACAGGAATCTTCTCTTTCAGTCTGTTTTCCACCAGTACAGCCTCATCTGCCTGTAAAATCAAGCCTTTGATTTTCTTTCCCGGCATATACTGATTCATTTTCTCTGCTATCACTTCATAAGAAAATTTTTCTGATGCTGTAACAATATAAGCCTTCTCTGGCTCCGCCTGATACAGATGTTCCAGGCTGATCAGTATTCCTGCCGCCTGACCTTCCCCTGCCGGAGTGGAAGGATTATGCCCGATCATAGAAGATTCCGTGATAATCGTTTCTGTAATAGTCTCCATAGCCGTATCTCCAATGACAGGAGCCGCCTCATTTAACCGCACATGATCCAGATCAGAGATTGTTTTCCCGATTTTCTCCATAGCTTCCAAAAGAGCTGCCTTTACTCCCAGCACATTAGGGATTGTCCCTTTTGTTCCGGTAGTCATTCGAGAAGCAGAAGAAAGAAAATGAAATGTACCATTTTCTTCTACACTGCCGATACATACTTCAGTTGTGGAATTTCCGATATCAACACCTGCAACCAGTTTCAATGTTCTTACCTCGTTATTCCTCTTTTTTCGTAAATTTCCGCTGCTTCCAATACAAGTTTTGCACAATGCGGCGCATGGTAAACTTCCAGAAGTTCTTTCGCCATCTCCAACAGCTCCCGTTTTGTAGAACGGTTGGGGCGAAGTTTATTGTACATCTGAAGAATCACCTCATCCGGCACATCTACCAGTTCGGCAGCACGTTCAAAGTTTCCTTCCATAGCGGGATTATCCGCTTCCTTCGCCACCTGCCCCTGCCGATGGAGCATTTCTTTGGAAATTTTAATATCATCCGCCTGAACATTTCCTCTTTTTACTTCCTCAAGAGTAATCTGAGAAAGTTTTTTTCCTGTTTTGGAAGTAATGGAATCTGCCTCATGTTGTCCTAATGGATAATTGCTCATTTCCTGTCCTCCCATTCTATAATTTTCTTATCAGGATCTAACTGTTCTGTCTCAATAATATGCATTAATGCAGCTTTCACCTGAAATTTTGCTCTAACCATGGGATCATTGGTACACTCAATAGGCGTTACCTTTTCTCCCTTCACATATTTCGCCGCATTTCGCCCAATCTTACGATAAATATCCAGAGTGATCAACGGCGCCTGGGGAAACAGTTCCAAATTGGTAAGAGGATACAGGTCTTTTTGATGAATCACCGTTGTGCCTTTGGACTGAATCCCAATTCCGATACCGGAACCTGACAATTTCGCAGATTCCAACGCCATAAATGCCACATCGGAAGTATCCAGAACTTTTACCACCCGTGAATGCATCCCTTCTTCTTCAATCCCGGCTCTCAGGTTTTTCAGCACCTCCTCCAGAGGAATACCGCAAATCGTCTTGGTAATCTCCTCCTGAAACGCTGCTCCCACGCCAATCACAATTTCCTTGGGATCTGTCCCCTGTTTTGCCTGTGGATATCCTTCATAAGAATGCTTAGGACGCATTCTTGTCTTTCCCGCCAGAGAAACCTCCCGACTGTCCCCAGAAGACTGCTTCTGCAACTGCGCCAACACCGCCTGGGTAATCGCCTGAACTAATTTTTCATTCATTTCCATCCCGCAGCCTCCTTAAAATTCATTCACATTGATCCGATGGGGAATTGCTTTGATTTCTTCCCAACGTTTGCCGTCCACCCGGTAGCCCGTACCAGGTCCCATATAATCATTGGGAGTATTCACTCCTGACATCACCTGGAAATTCTCATCCAGAATCGCGGAAGTATGCATATAATCTCCGATCACACGCTGTTTCAGCATATTCAGAATACTCTCTGCCAGATCGTCAAATCCGCTTTCTGCCAGTGCTTTCACAATATCCACACCTGTAATTTTTCTCTTCATCAGATCATCCGCTGCCATCAAATCAGAAGCCACATCTCTTTTTAATGTATCCTGACTTCCGTGTGCATATGTTACTGCTTCCACCTGTTCATCTGTCACTTCTGTAAGCCCCAGATATTTAAATACAGCCTGTACTGCTTTTCCCGCTTCCCGGCGGACACGGATCACTTCTTCCTCTGTAACAGGACGAAGACCGCCGTCTACCTGCATATCTCTTTGCAGTACATTGTAATCATCAAAATCTTCCGCATCAAAATTGGATCCGGCGAACATATTGTCGTAATTGGGTTCTCCCGCATAACCGGAGAAAATAAAATCTGTTCCCGGCATAAACTGCAGCATGGTTCTCGCTGTTCTTCTCATATCAGAATGAGAAAAGCTCTGGTCATTGGAAGATGCACACTCCAGTCCCAGCAATGCTGCCACCAGATTTTCTCCGATAATCTCCCGAATACCTGCCGGTACGCCTGCGGCTACTCCCACACAGCTTACAGAACCGTTCTGAATTCCCTGACTTCCTGCTCCCTTTGTCACATAAAGACAACGGCATTCCAGGTACAACATAGATTTTTTCTCACTGCTTCCCATCAGTACTTCGGAACCGGAACCGGAGGTAAATCTTACCTTCAGTCCTCTGGAGCCATAGGCAGCATTTAAAAATGCTTTGGAATACGGTGTATCATCTCCGTCAATAAATACTTTCTCTGTTCCATATACAGAAAGCGTTTCTGCATACGTTGTCAATCCCCGAATTCCCAACTCCAGTTCAATAGCCTCTTCCACTGCACACTGGGTCAATACGCCTCTTCGTCCTACCTGGGAACCGATCAGCAGGGCAATGGCGTTAAACGGTGCGTACCTTGCCACACCTGTGGTAGTTTCTTCCTCGCTGAATCCTCGCAGCGCTCCTTCTGCCGCATCTGCTGCGATCTGTACCGGATCATCTTTCAGATTTGTTATATGAGCCTGATTTCCCGGCACTTTCCTGGCACGCATTTTCTGCATCCCCATCATCATTTCCACTACGTTTAATTCATTGATAACTTCTGCCATCTTTGCCGGAGTAATACCGGATACAATCTCCAGTACTTCTTTTCTGGATACATTGATATCCACAATTTTCCGGGCGATATCCAATGAAGAAATTCCCATGGATTCCTGCGCTCTCTCGATTCGAATGGCATAATCTGCTATAAACTGATCCAGAAAATCAAAATCTTTCCTTTCTTTTCCGTCCAGTTCCATGATTTTTCCATTTTCAATCCGAATGGAGGGTTTTGGATCATAAGGACTTTTCATTGCCACAAATCCCATTTCCGGCCATTCATCGATAAATCCGTCTTTATTTACCGGACGGTTGTCCAGTATCTCAATCCTTTTTGATTTCATAATTCTGATCCCTTTCGTTCTCAGCAGCCATTACCGATCCTCCCCGGCTGATTTTTCCGTGTCGTATACTTTTTAGAAGGACCACAGCTTCGTATATATTTTAACGATATCTTCCTTTGACGGGATTCTTGGATTTGTAACCGTACATGCGTCTGCCAGCGCTGCATCTGCCATCTTATCTATCGCCGCAAAGTATGCATCTGGTGTAATTGTTCCAATTTCCTGTATCGTCAAGGGAATATTCATTTCTTTCTGCATAAATTGTATCCAGTTTACCAGTGACCGGACACTCATCACTTCATTGTAATTGCTAAGTCCCAGAATATGTGCAATATTGGCATACCGCTTTACTGCCGGCAGATATTCTTTCTGACTTCTTGAATGTTTATTGATATTTGCATTAAACTCTACAATATGAGGCAGCAGCATGGCATTGGCACGACCATGAGGAATATGAAACAGTGCGCCCAACTGATGCGCCATACTGTGTGTAATCCCCAAAGATGCTGAGTTAAAAGCTAACCCTGCCAGGCAGGAAGCCACATGCATTTTCTGCCGGGCATGCCTATCATTTCCATCCAGATATGCCCGCAGTAAGAATACGCCGCAGATTTCAATTGCCTTCTCAGACAGTGCAGAGGAGAATTCATTATGATCTGTACTTACATATGCTTCCAAAGCATGGGTAAATACATCCATTCCTGTATCTGCCGTAATAGAAGGAGGTACACTCTTTACTAGTTCCGCATCCAAAATCGCCTCATCCGCTGTAAGTCCTTCTGATACCAGAGGATATTTTATTTTCGCTTCTGTATCATTTACTACCGCAAAGGAGGTAACCTCCGAACCGGTACCGCTGGTGGTGGGAATCGCAATTAATCCCACAGGACCATAATTGTTGATTTTCAGTGAAAATTCCCGAATGGCTTTTGAAGAATCGATGGCGGAACCTCCTCCTACCGCTACAATTGCTTCCGGCTGGTATTCCAAAAATTTCTTCACTCCATTGGAAATCTTGTCTACTGGTGCATCCGGTACTACGTCATGAAAAATCTCATATTGAATTCCACTCTCCCGGAGTGGTTCCGTAATAAGATGAATCATCTTACTCTCTACTACGAAAGGATCTGTAATCACCAGAACTTTTCTGTATGGAATTTCTTTCAGTCGGGACAAAGCGCCCTCTCCAAAATAAATCTGCGTCTTTATTCCAAAACTATCCATGATTTTCCCTTTCTCTATTCCGGATAATAGCATTTTATCTTGTGCGTTTCCAAAAATTCCAACCACTGTTCTGACGGTTTCTGATCTGTTACTACCGCTGTCAGATTGTGGATATCTGTCACTTTCGAAAACGACATATTGTCAAATTTACTGTGATCGACAGCCAGAATACTTTCTTTGGCTGAATTCATCATTGTCTGTTTTGCCTGTGCAAACAGATCGTTGGAATCCATGATTCCCCGTTCCATGTCGAAAGCCTTACAGGAAACAATTGCCTTATCTACAAAATAACCTCTGAGAGCCGCCTCTGCCTTGGAACCTAAAAGAGCCAGATATCCTTCTTTCATGGTTCCCCCTGTGGAAATAATATTCCATCCGGATACATCTGCCAGTTCAATCATAATCTCAATAGAATTGGTGATTACTGTCAGTCTCTGCTTTTCCTTAATCGCTTTGGCAACAAAAACAGCCGTGGTACTGGCATCCAACATAATCTGATCTCCGTCACGGATCATATCGGCAACTATTTCCGCAATTTTTTGTTTTCCCAATACATTCCGGTTTTTCCGTACATTGAAGGGCATATCAATACTCATATTTTCATTGATTACTGCTCCTCCATAACTTTTGATAGCATAGCCTTCATTTTCCAGCTTATCCAAATCCCGCCGGATCGTTTCTTCTGACACGTTGTATAACTGACTCAATTCACTGACCACTACACGTTTTTCTTCCTGAAGCTTCTCCAGAATAAGATTTCTTCTCTCTAACGCTAGCATACAACTTGTCCCCCTTTAATGTCTTTTCCCTTATGAGCAAAGGAGGTGCCAGGCATAAACATTTATAATTATTCAAAAATGCTTCCCGGGGCACCTCCTTGTATATCTTTATAAAATTCTTTCGATAACTTTTGCATCCGGATGAGCGATTACGGAAGAATCCAGATACATTCCTTTTTCTCCCACTGCTTCTTTCGCTTTTTCAATGGATGCTTCCACTGCAGACACCTCTCCTGTGATCAGCATATAAGATTTTCCACACATACCTTTGGCAATACGAAGTTCAATCAGATCAACGATTGCCGTCTTGGCTGCCAAATCTGCCGCCACAATAATGGATGCTGCATCATAAGTTTCCAGGATTCCCAATGCACTTACCTTCTCCACCTGCGCTGACCCATAAATAGCCGGGAAGATGGATTCATGGGGATTTCCCAGAACAAAATTGTCAATAAGCTGTTCCTCATACTGAGTGGAAGCTGTATCAACTGCCGCTTTCACAGCACTTAAATCTCCAGAAATAATAGCAATATATTTTCCAGGACACACTGTCTGTGCTTCAATAAGCTCTACCTCTGAAGTTTTTACCATGGCATCTGCCGCTGTAATACCGGTTGCCGTAGTTTTAAATTCAACCATTCCGATTGCTTTACTCATACAGTATACGTCCTTTCTACCTTGCTTCAATCACTACAACTTTGTCTGATACATTGGTTACCACACCACTAATGGATGCGTGAATAGCTACGCTTAAGCCCTGAGCCGGCTTTGCAATCATCTGACCTGCTGTTACCTGCTCACCAATGGAAACCATTGCCTGGGCAGGAGCGCCAATGTGCTGACTCAAATTTACCGTAACCTTTTTCACTGGTACGACCTGATCATCCAAAGGTGCGTCTTTATCATATTTTGTCAATGCCAATCGAGCCATTAATCTCTCTTCCGGTACCTTTCTGTACTCTCTAGACTCCTGCACTGGCGCAGCCTGCACTCCCTGAGGAGGACGAACGCCTGCTTTTTTCAATCCCATCTTCATATCCGCCAAAAGAGAGCGGGGTGCCAAACTCTGAGGACATGCATACATCTCACAAACCCCACAAGAACTGCAGAAATTTGCATTAAGATATGGATTCATATCCTGAAAATCCTGATTTGCGGCTGCTCTCATAAATAATGCCGGATCAATTGGATGTCCCAGATTGTTTCTCGGACAAAGATCTGTGCATGTACGACACTGACAGCAAATGGACGCTGCACGCTTCATATCAATCGATGATTTTCTGAGTTTTTTCTGAACAATGGTATGATCTGGCGGAAGTACCAGAATGGCATTTGTAGTTTTTGTCACCGGCTGACTGCCAGTTCCAATATTTCCCATCATAGGACCACCTACAAAGTATACCGCATCCTTCACGGTTGTTTTTCCTGCCATAGCTACCACTTCAGAAAGAGGCGTCCCTAAAGGAACTCTAACGGTCACCGGATGTTCTACTTCTGCAACCACAGAAACCAGTTTATCCGTAACCGGATGATTCATTTCAACTGCACGATAAATACTATAAACAGTTTCCACATTAAATACTGCAACACCTTCTTCTATGGGAAGTCCACCCGGTCTTACTACACGTCCCGTAGCTTCATAGATCAATACGATCTCATCTCCCATCGGATATACTTCATCAAGAAGAGATAACCGCATCCCCGGAAATTCTCCCAGATGCTCGTTCAATGCGTTCACCGTATCTTTGTATGATTTTTTTACACCAATAATTGCTTCCTTCGCACCTACGGTCTCAGCGATCATATGGAAAGTTTTCATAATTTCATATGCGTGCTGTTTCAAAAGCTGTCTGTGTAATTTTAACAAAGGTTCACATTCTGCACAGTTCATCAAAATGGTGTTTGCACGTTCATCAATCTTTACGTATGTGGGAAATCCCGCACCGCCGGCGCCAACCACACCATTTTCCTGTATGATTTTTTGTAACTCTTTGATATCCATGCGATTACTCCAATCCTGCACCGTCATCAATGATTCCAACTATCGCCGCATCAACGGGTGCCGTTTCTAAACCGCAGCCTATTCTGGCTGCACTGCCCTGTGCAACTAAAACATACTCTCCAATACCGGCTCCGATATTATCAATGGCAACGATCTGATTGAGATCGGCTTTCATATGATGCACAGGTTCTACAATCATAAATTTATTGCCAATGAGCTTATCATTTTTTCTGGTAGAAACAATGCTTCCTACAACCTTACCTACAATCATAGTTACCCTCCGTTAGTTACATTCTTTTCTTTAGTAATAGTTCAGCTCATACAGATGTCCGCTTGCAAAAACATGCAAGCATGTTTTGTGCTTCCCGTACACTGTATGGCTGAACTGTTATTTATTTTACGATTGAAACTGTCATACCGGTTGCAATCTGAGAAGCATTTGCTTCATCGGTATCAATGTGCATCTCCAAAGTAAAACTTTTGTCCACACGGATCTTTACGTGATTAAATATGGTTCCTCTTTCATTATCCGCTTTTACAGATACAAAATCTCCGTCATGCACTCCTGCTGCCTGGGCGTCTGCCGGTGACATATGAATATGTCTAGCAGCTACAATACAACCCTCTTTCAAGTAAAGAGCGCCTTTCGGACCTACAAGCGCAATGGGAGCTGATCCGGCAATATCGCCTGATTCTCTAAGAGGCGCTTTTACCCCTAATTTCATCGCATCTGTAGCAGAAATCTCCACCTGTGATTTGCTTCTGCATGGTCCCAAAATTCTTACATTTTCGATTGCTCTCAATTTCAGACCTACGATAGTAACCAGTTCGTTGGATGCAAACTGTCCACCCATCAGTTCTTTTTTCTTTGTAAGCTGATATCCAGGTCCAAATAAAACTTCCAGATCAGATTGAGTCAAATGAATATGTCTGGCAGAAACTCCAATTGGAACCATGTAACCCTTACCGGATTTTTCTTCCTGTTTATTCAGACTTTCCATCACTAACCTGGTAATCAATTCAACATTCTGCATATCCAAGTACAACACCTACTTTCCAGGTTCAAATGATCCTTATTCTGTCACCTTCGGAAGAATCATCTCAACATCTGTATGTGGTCTTGGAATTACATGAGTAGCTACCAGTTCACCCAGTCTAGATGCACTGCTTGCTCCGCTTTCCACAGCTGACTTAACAGCGCCAACATCTCCTCTTACCATAACAGTTACCAGTCCGGAACCGATTTTCTCTGTTCCTACCAAAGTAACATTTGCAGCTTTACACATAGCGTCTGCCGCTTCAACTGCTGCTACCAAACCTCTGGTTTCAACCATTCCTAAAGCTTCCTGTGTCATTCTTTTTTCCTCCTTATGGACTCTATTATTCGTTGTACTTGTTGTCTCAATAACCGCTTCAACATTTTGTTGTGCCGGGGCTGTTGTTACCTCAGCAGTTTTCCGTGTTCCGGCTGTTTTTCTTGCAGCCGCCGTTCTCGGAGCTGCCTTTTTTGGCGCCGGAGCTTTCGATGTTGTTTTTTTTATTTCTGCCATCGTAAGTCCCCCTATTTTTTCCAGCGACTAGCACTCATTTCTACCATTCGTACTGTTTCTTCATGGGGACGAGCAATGACTGTATGCAATACAGGTTTCTTGATTGCACCGTTAACTGCTGCATCCACCGCGGCAGTCACCGCTGCTACATCTCCCTCGATCACCATGGTCACCAGACGACCACCCAGCTTCCTTTCCCAGGTAGCCAGGTTTACGTCTGCTGCCTTCAGCATAATATCCAGAGCATCAATAGCCGCGACCACGCCTGTTATCTCAACAAAGCCATATGATTTTCCCATGGATAAACTCCTTTCCAGCTTCGCTCTGGATAATTATACTGTCGGAAGAATCTTTTCTACATCTTCATGCGGTCTTGGAATTACATGAGTAGCTACCAATTCACCTAATCTGGATGCTGCTGCACTTCCACTCTCTACTGCCGCTTTAACTGCTCCTACATCACCACGTACCATAACAGTTACCAGTCCGGAACCAATCTTTTCTGTTCCAACCAGTGTAACTTCTGCTGCTTTTGTCATAGCATCTGCTGCTTCGATAGCTGCTGTAAGTCCTCTAGTTTCAACCATTCCTAATGCTTCTTTAGCCATTGTAATATCCTCCTGAAATCTAAACCATTTCTTTTCTATTCTTTTATTTTACCACAAATCAGTCTTTATCTAAAGCACTGATTTTGAGCATCTTACGAGTTCCCTCTTCCGGATTTGGAATCACATGTTTTGTAACCACTCCTCCAAGAGTTTTAGCCACTTGCTCTCCTGCTTCAACTGCCGCTGTCACATCTGCCACACTACCACGGTACTTTACAGTAACCAGCAGCGGAACTGGCAGGCTGTCCGCATTGGCAGGTTTATTTTTGTCAAATACTTCCATCCGTACATTAGCCGCCTTGCATCCCGCATCACCTGCTGCAAATGCAGTTACCAGACCAAATACTTCCAGAATTCCTACAGCTTCTGCCATCTGTTCTCTCCTTTATACACAGGATTTTTATCTATTTTTCGCATCATTAACAATTGCGATTTTTAAACCTTTCATAGCCAGGTTCGTCTGAAGCGCTTCGTTGATATCTTCCAGAGCAAATCTATGAGTAATCAGTTTTTCCAATGGGAGTCCGATTCCTTTCGCTCTCTTCAGGAAATCAAAGGTAGTTGCATAATCTCTCAGAGTGTATACCCAGGATCCTACCATTGTTAATTCCTTAGAACAGATATCGAAGTGCGGATTAATTGTTGCATCTCCACCATTAATGAAGAATCCAAGTTCACAAAGCCCACCGCCATTGCGGATAAATTTGTAAATATTTGCATGAGCTACTGGAGAACCTGTACACTGGAATCCGAAATCTGCCGGATGACCACCAAAACTTGCTTCTACTGCTGCTGTCAACGCTTCAATTCCTTTATGTTCCATAAAGTTTACAGTCTCTGTCGCACCCATTTCTTTTGCGAATCCCAGGCGCATCTCATTTCCGTCTACAGCAGTAATATTTTCAATTCCCATAGTTCTAAGAATTGCAATACAGATCAAACCGATAGGACCACAGCCCTGAACAACAACACGACTGTTAAATCTTAAGATACCTGTTGTTTTTGCTCTTTCTACTGCATGAATCAATACTGCGCAAGGCTCGATCAGGATACGAGAATCCAGATCCAAATCACTTACATTAAATACAGTAGAACCACCGCGAATTAATATGTAATCAGAAAACCATCCATTCAGATGAACATCATCATCCGGGAGAAGTCCATATACATCAGCTCCACCCACATTCTGTTTGTTCAGATCGTACATGGTAATATCTGGATTATCTTTGAAAATCATACATGTAACAACTTTGTCACCCAATTTCAAATCTTTTCCAGCAGAGTCTTTCTTAACATTTTTACCCATTTTCACGATTTCTCCTGTACCTTCATGTCCAAGAGCTACCGGAATCAATCCAAACGGATCTCTTTTAAATTCATGAGCGTCTGTACCGCATACGCCACAGCCTTCCACTCTTACCAGAATGTCATCATCGCCCACTTCTGGCATAGGATATTCTTTCACATCAAAATGTTCCAGACCTGTCAGCATAGCCACATGTGCAGTCTTTGGAATACTTCCTGTAGATGCAGGAACGGATGCTGCCGGTGCTGCTGCAGGAGTATTACTGGTCATACCAGCCAGAACCTGTTTCACAATCTCTTCAATATTGATATTTGCGTCCATGTTATCTCCTCCTGATCAACGAATACACAAGCTATCTGACATTACACATCTCCTTCTCTTTGTAAAGGTGCTTGCACTTGTCAGACCTTCTCCCGTACGGCTGGCGATAGTAAATGTACAATACCCTTCGCCACCAAATCCCAATGCTGCATAAGAAGGAGCATTTTTCACAAGGATAGCCGTATCGATTGCTTTTGCATACGTTGTAATATTGTCAATGTTTTTAGAATGAATATGAGCCGAATGACGATTTCCATGTTCCAGCCATACTGCCTGTTCCACGGCATCTTCAAAATCTTTCGCTCTTACCACTCCCAGGATCGGCATCATAAGCTCTTCTGCAATCAGAGGATGCTCCTTCGGTCCTTCAAATGTAATACAGCGGATATTATTCGGTACTTCTACACCAATCATGGAAAGAAGTGTTTTTGCATCTCTTCCCACACATTTTCTATTTAGGCGACCTCCTGCAAGAACTACTGCAGTTAATGCATCCTGTTCTTCTTTCGAAGCCAGATAACATCCCTGTTCTGTTACCATATAATGCATCAGTTCATCTATAACAGAAGAAACTGCTACAATTTCTTTTTCTGCGATACAAGGCAGATTGTTATCAAACACACAGCCATTTACAATATCCTGCGCCGCTTTTCTGATATCCGCAGTCTCATCCACCAGCGCCGGAGGATTACCTGCTCCTGCCCCGATTCCTCTCTTTCCAGAAGAAAGTACCGCTGTTACCACTCCAGGACCTCCTGTAGCAGCAATCAGTGGGATATCTTTGTGTTTCATCATAATGTCACTTGTTTCAAGTGTAGGTTTTTCTACTGTACAAGCAATATTATCCGGACCACCCGCTTCCAAAGATGCTTCATTCAAAAGATTAATCGCATAGATAGATGTTTTTATTGCTGCCGGATGAGGGTTAAATACAACCGTATTCCCTCCTGCTAACATACCCATAGTGTTGCAGAGAACTGTTTCACTAGGGTTTGTACACGGTGTAATTGCACCGATTACTCCAAAAGGTCCCATCTCGATCAGAGTCAATCCTCTGTCTCCTGACCATGCTGTGGTGGTAATATCCTCTGTTCCCGGTGTTTTTTCAGCCACCAGACGATGTTTTAGGATTTTATCTCCAACATTTCCCATTCCGGTTTCTTCCACTCCCATGCGTGCCATGGTCTCTGCGTTCTCGCAGATCTTTTTCCGAATGATGGAAATGATTTTTTCTCTTTGATCCATGGACATTTTTCTAACTGTCCGTTGTGCTGTTTTTGCAGCTTCAATGGCTTCATTCATATCTTTGAACACACCATGTTTCCCTGTGGGAGTTTCTTGAATCTGCATCTTCGCCAACACTTCCTGAACAATATCCTGAACCATATTCTCATTTATCGGCACGAGAATTACCTCCCTTTTCACCAGAATTATTTCATTCCCAGTTGTTCCATAACTTTTCTTGTGATTTCAGCAACCACATCTTTGTTTGGTTCTGTACAAGATGTTTCTGTGCAGCTGCAGCTTGAGCAAGAATGACATCCATTGCCTGTTCCATTCAATTCTGCACACAGATTTGCCGGATGTTTACCCGGAAGACCCATTTTTCTTCTAATTTCATACAATTTTGCAATCTGCTCTTTATCAAATTCCTTTGGTCCGCCCAACATTTTGGATTTATACAGAAGCTCTGCATAAAACTCAACAGATTCCATTTTCAGGTATGCAGCCATCAGATCGGTAGACCAGGTAAGAGCTCCATGACTCTCAAGAAGAACCGCATCATAATATGGCAGGTATTTTTCCAGATTGTCCGGAATCTCATTTGTAGAAGGTGTACCATACTCAGCAATCGGAACGCATCCTAAAGCGATAACTGCTTCCGGCATGATAGGCTGTGTCAGCGGAATGCCTGCAATAGCAAAACTTGTTGCAAAAGAAGGATGTGCATGTACTACAGCGCCTACATCCGGTCTTTTCTCATATACACGCATATGCATTTTAATTTCAGATGAAGGACGGAATCCCGGATTTGCCTGGATTACTTCACCTTTTCTGTTTACTTTACAGATATACTCAGGAGTCATAAATCCTTTTGATACTCCTGTTGGTGTACACAAAAATTCATCATCATTCAACTTTACAGAAAAGTTTCCATCATTTGCTGCGACCATGTTACGGTTGTATACACGTTTTCCAATGTCACACATCATCTTCTTGATTTCAAATTCGTTCATCATTATCTTTTTCCTCCTGAAACAAATTTTGGTTTCTTTGGTTTCTATTGACATAATACCCTTATGGCTTCACTTTGTCAACAGAATTCTGTGGTTTTTTGTTGTTTTATTGAGACTTTACATGTGGTTTTTGTTGTTTTTTATCAACCTCCTATCTGACAATCTAACTTCGACACCATTTGTACTGCTTCTTTTAGCGCTTCCATCTGCTCATTATCCGGAGGCATTAAGTCTTCTAATTCATACTTTCTTCCCAAACCTTCATATTTATCCTGCCCTAGTCTGTGATAAGGAAGAAGATGAATTTTTTTCACCCCCGGAAGACTATCAGCAAAAACAGCAATATCCTGTATCTCTTTTATAGTGCAATTAAAAGTAGGTATCACAGGTACCCGAATTACCAGATTCGTTTTTCCTGTAGCCGCAATCTTTTTAGCATTTTCCACCATCAGTTCATTAGAACGCCCTGCAAATTTCCTGTGTTTTTCTCCATCCATATGTTTGATATCCAGAAGATACGTATCTAAATAGGACAGTATTTCTTCTATCACTGGAAACGGGGCACATCCCATACTTTCCATGGCAGTATTGATACCTCTTTCTTTTGCTGCTTTCAATAAATCTCTTGCAAATTCCGGCTGACAAAGACTTTCTCCTCCCGAAAGAGTAAGCCCCCCTCCCGAGCGCTGATAATAAGGCCGATCTTTCTCCACCGTTTCCATTACTTCTTCCACTGTAACATCTTTTCCAATTATCTTTTCTTCTCCCTGAACCATCATCTTTTGGATTCTATACTCCTGTGATTCAGGATTGCAGCACCACTTACACCGAAGCACACATCCTTTTAAGAATACAATTGTCCTGATTCCCGGTCCATCGTGAATTGAAAATCTCTGAATATCAAAAATTCTTCCTTTTGTCTCCCAATATTTCATATCAGAACCCCTGTTCCGTTCTTCGGATAATATCATCCTGTAAAGATCTGGACAAAGTGGTAAACAAAGCACTGTATCCTGCCACCCGCACTACCAGATGTTTGTAATTTTCCGGATGTTTCTGAGCATCCACTAACGTCTCTCTACTCACCACATTGAACTGCATATGGCTTCCTTTCTGATCAAAGTAAGCTCGAATCAAAGCCACAAATTTCTCCAATCCTTCTCTTCCACTCAACGCTGAAGGATGAAATTTTTGATTAAACAAAGTTCCATTCGAAGCTATGTAATGATCCAATCTGGCCACCGAGTTTGCTGCTGCTGTAGGACCATTCACATCTTTTCCAGCTGATGGAGAAACTCCGTCTGCCACAGGCGTATGCGCCAGTCTCCCATCAGGTGTCGCACCCGTCTGTGCTCCCAGAGGTACATTGGCCGACACTGGATAAAGTCCTGCCTGGAACTGACCTCCTCTTGGATTCTTATACTCTTCCAGTGGTCTTGTATACGTATAAGCCACATCTCTGGCAAATCTGTCTACTTCTGGAATATCATTTCCAAATTTAGGTATTTCCTCTATCATCCGGCGAATTTCCTGATATCTTTTCTTCTTATCCGGAGCAGGTTCCATCGAAAGAACTGTTTTCACAATCTCTTTGATTTGTTCCTGACTTACAGTTTTCCCCTGCTTCTCCATATCCTGTATCATCCGAGAAGCCACATTAGTTGCAGTGATATGGTCAAATCCTTCTCCATAATTCCACTCCAGTGCTTCTTTCAGTTCTCGCATAGAAAACTTTCTTTCCTGATAAACTAATTGACGCACTGCATACAGAGAATCTGCCATATTTGCCACTCCAAATCCCTGAGGACCAGTAAAATTATATACCGCTCCTCCTTCCTGCACTGATTTTCCTCTTCGGATACAATCTTCTACCATACAGGAAAGATAAGGAAGAGGACACCTTTCTGCATGAGCCACATCAATAGCATTGTTTGCATTGACCATTAACTCAATACAATAACGAGATTGTTTCTTATACGCATCATAAAATTCGTCGAAGCTTTCCATTTCTTCCACATTTCCCGTCTGGATACCGATTTGTTCTCCTTGATCCACACCATCTGAAAATACTAATTCCAATGGACGACACATATTGAAAAATGCAGCATCATGCCACCCTTCTGTTTTTCCCGCTTTCTGCGGTTCTACACAACCGATGATATTGTATTCTCTAGCATCCTGTAACGTCAATCCTCTGCTTACCAACGATGGAATAATCACCTCATCGTTATAATAAGCCGGCTGCCCTAGTCCACTTCTAGTTAGTTCTGCCGCCTTTATCAAAAATTCGTGAGGAGTTCCATTCCATACCCTCACACAAAAAGAGGGCTGAGGAAGATGCACATGCATAGACGCCTGTATACACATGAAAGATAAATCATTTGTTACGTCCATTCCGTCTTTATCCTGTCCTCCAGCAATCAGATTCTGAAACAGACTATATCCTGCAAAACCCTTTGCCGACTCTGCATCTCTGCACTTATTAAGATCATTCAATTTCACCCATACACAATCCATCAATTCCTGAGCAAACTCTCTTGTAATAGACTCTCGTTCCATATCTTTTTTATAATAAGGATACATATACTGATCAAATCTTCCTGGTGATATGGAATGCCCACTGGATTCTATCTGCAAAAGCTGCTGTACAAACCAAAAAGATTGACAAGCTTCCCAAAAAGTATCCGCTCCGTGAGCCGGTACTTTTTCACAATTGGCTGCAATCTGCAACAATTCTTTTTTTCTCTGCAGATCACTACATGTTTCCGCCATTTCTCTGGCTAGTTTTGCATATCTTGCAGCATAACGTATAACCGCCTCGCAACTTATAATTACAGCCTTTAAAAATTGTGTTCTTCTGGCGTAATCTTCATCTGCCACACTACACTTTTCCAGTTCTTCCGAAGCCTGAGAAATAATTCCCAGATAACCCTTTTCCAAAACTTTCTCATACTGCACTGTCACATGACCCACACCATTATAGAAATAATTTCCCGGTGTGAATATATGATGTTCTATTGCCCGAATCGCTTCTGGTGCCATATAAGAAGTAGCCAAATCACTGGTAGTTTTTCCCTTCCAATAAGTATGAACTTTCCGTAATTCTTCTTTTGTCTCAGGGGCTATGTAAAATGGATCAGCCTCTCTTGTTGCTACCGTATCAAATTCTGCTTCCAACCATTCAAAAGAAAATTCCGGATACGTCTGGCATCCTCTAGGGGCTATCGTTGTACTGCCCACAATCAACTCTTCTTCCCGGATGATAATCGGTATATGATCCAAAATATGAGCAAATGCTTTAGCTCTCCTGGCAATCATTGGTTCTCCCTCTGTCTGTTGATAAGATTCTGTTAAAAGAATCGCTCTTGCCGACTCAATTACCGGCATCTTTTCAAACAAACGATCAATCAAACGGGAAATTCTCGGAGACTTTTCTATCTCTCTGCTATCAAACTGTTTCATAATACTCCTTTCACCGCAACCTCTATTATATAATGTTGGACTCCTCTACTATATCCATATTATTCTTTTTATTATACCCTTTTTTATCTTCCAAGTCAACAAAACCCAACACTTTCCTCGTGGTTTTTTGTTGGTTTTTCCCTGGTTTTCTTATTGGTTTTGTGTGGTTTTTACTTTTTTCAAACAAAACAACAGATTCTGCACCACACAAAAGGAGTTGCCGTTTTAAACAGCAACTCCTTCGCATTTTAAAATCCCTGATTCACTTTTTTCTTCATCCACTGATAATTTCCATTCACCAGTGTTCTGTGTCTTTCTTCCGGCGCATTTGGTACTTTCAGCACAAAAACAGGACTCTCATACGGATTCCTTATCGGTTCTTTTTCCAACATATTTTCCTGTTCTTCTGCAATCCCCTGTACATTATCAGCAATAACGGCAGCTTTTTTCTCCGGCGCCAATGTTTCCTGTGCCAGGCGATCCCTCTCGGTTCCCGCTGACAACTGTGCTGCAGGGTCTCCCGTTCCCACTTCCGGAGTAATCACCTGCGGATTCTCTGTTTCTCCCTCCTGATTCTGTGGAAGTTCCGGCGTTACCGTAACTGTTCCGTCCTCAGAAGATGGCTGATTTGTGGTCTGTGGAGAAACGGAAGGTGTCGGCGTAATCACATTTCCTTCCTCATCCAGCATATCTGCCCCATATATTGTTTCTTTCAACTTACGGACAGTACTTTCTGAATCGGGAACCAGATTTCCGTTATAACTGTGGAACATTCCGTCATAGGGAATTCTGTCCTGAATAATGTTATAATTGAGAAGTGTGGGGGCTTTTGCCAACAATCCCCAGAACTCACTTTCCGTAACATTATGAGTCAGCATAGGCAAAATTCTTGTTGCCAGTCTGTCCATATCCTCCAGACTCATCTGTTTTACCTTGTCCAGAAGTTTCATGAGAACTTCCCGCTGTCTCTCTGTTCTCTGGTAGTCAGAATTTCCTACTTTTCGTATCCGGGCATAGGCAACCGCCTGCATCCCGTTACATTCATAAGTTCCTTCTCCGGGAATAAGATATTTCTTTGTCTTTTTTCCCAGAATTCTGCACTGTTGCTTGATACTTTTATTGGCATTTTCCGCTTCTTTTTGCGTAAATGTAATCTCTATCTTTCCAATCTCATCAATAATATCAATCATAGCGCCAAAGTCAACTGTCACATATCGATCCACATCGATTTTAAAGTTTTCTTCTATGGTCTGTGTGAGCAGTGGACCGCCGCCGTTGGGATATGCAGCATTTAATTTTCTGTACCCTACTCCCGGAATATTCACACGAAGATCTCGCATAAAAGAAATCATAGAAATCTTATGAAGGCGATAATTCACAGAAATCAGTATCATGGAATCCGAATTTCCTACCCAGTTATCCTTTGTGGTATCCAGACCTACTAAAAGAACATTGTATACATTTCCATCTGTGGTAATTGGTTCCGTGGAAGCATATCTTTCCATATTCCTCTGCGCTTCCAGCAATTCCGGATCTACCACCTCTTCTTTTTCTTCTTCCTGCTGTTTCTGTTCCTCTTCCTGCTTTTTCTTCTGTTCTTCAATCTGTCGGGTTGCTTCTTCATCGGTCACGTAATTCGTCTTGGCATAATAACGGTGTCCTACATAATATACCAGACCTGCCGCTGCCAGCAGTATACCAAGAATTACCACTCCCACAATTGCCGCTTTCTTTTTTTTCGACATTTTCTTTTTTATATTTTCCGAAGATACCTGTTCCTCCGAAAAATTCTGTTCCTTACTGTGATCTTCGTCATGCTCTGACATTCCGACGAACCTCCCATCGTTTCTTCGCATTATAGTTTAGAATGATACCACCGTGACAGGTATTTGTCAAATTCTGTCGTAATTGTTCAACCCTAACCTTTTTAGCCAGCGAATAGCCATATCTATCCAGTTTCGGTTATCCTCCGGGAATTCTCTCACCTTATCATCTACAGTATCGTCGCAAAGCGACAGACCATGAACACCTTTCTCATAAATATGCATCTCAAAAGGAATGTGATATTTTCTCAATGCAGTTGCCATCTGAAGAGTATTTTCCACCGGAACAGCATCGTCTTCCCAGGTATGCCAGAGAAAGGCAGGTACGGTTTTGTCGGATACGCGATTTTCCATAGACAGATCTTTTGTCATTTGCAGGGTGAAATTTTCTCCCAGAAGTAACTCTCTGGATTCTTCATGTGTAAATTCTCCCATGGTGATCACCGGATAACTGAGAATCATGCCGTCTGGCTTCCAGAGTTTTTTTCTCACATTATCCTGCTTTCCTGTTGTTTCCACCGGATATGCTTCTACCAATGCTTTTTCCAAAACCGGTTCATCCCAAAGATTTCCCAGGCAGGCGCACAGATGACCTCCCGCCGAAAATCCCGCAATCACAATTTTGTCCGGATCCACCCAGTATTCTTCTGCATGAGTTCTTACCCACGCCACACTGGCAGCCAGTTCCAGCATGGCGCTGGGATAACGGGAGGGCGCCACGCTATACTGCAGTACAAAAGCCTGCATCCCCGCCGCCAGATATCGAAGAGCCACCACTTCTGCTTCCCGATCTGATTTGAAGCGATAAGCTCCTCCCGGACAAATGATTACTGCCGGTCTTTTTCCTGAAATCACCAGTTCTTTTGAATACTCCTGAATATACGTATACAACAAAGGCTGATATCCATCCTGTACTGCTTCTACTTTTTTATAATCCACCTGAATGTTGATTACTTTATGTATCATGTTCCATTCCTCTCTTCGCTTTTACCCATTCTCTATGAGTTATTATTTCTGTCCGTAATAAGCGTTTGCTCCATGTTTTCGGTTATAATGTTTATCCTGCAATTCCTGTGGTGCAGGCTGTACCTGTGGATAAATCATCTCGCATCTAGCAGCCATCTTTGCCACTTCTTCCAAAACCACAGCATGGTGTACTGCCTCGTATCCATCCTTTCCCCAGGTAAAAGGACCGTGATTTTTGCACAGTACCGCGGGAACTGCCAGATAATCTTTATCCTGAAAATACTCTGCAATCAAAAGTCCTGTGTTTTTTTCATATGCATCTTCTATTTCTTCTTTTGTAAGACAACGAAGGCAAGGAACTTCTCCATATATATAGTCCGCATGAGTGGTTCCATAGCAGGGAATTCCTCTTCCTGCCTGCGCCCAACTGGTTGCCCAGGAAGAATGCGTATGAACAATTCCTCCTATTTGGGGAAAAGCCTTATATAATTCCAGATGTGTGGGGGTATCCGATGAAGGATTGTATCTTCCTTCTATTTTATTTCCCTCCAGATCCATAATCACCATATCTTCCGGCGTAAGCTTCTCATAATCCACCCCGCTTGGTTTGATAGCGAAATATCCCGTTTCCCTGTCTATCTGACTGACATTCCCCCAGGTAAATGTCACCAGATGATGCTTGGGCAATAGCATATTTGCCTCATACACTGCTTCTTTCAATGATTCTAACATACTTTTCCCTCCATTTTTAAAGGTTTTCCACTGCCGTCCGTTCTATTGCCAGACCTGCCTTATAGTCTTCCATAAATTTTTCAAATCCTTCTGCTGTTTCCTGATCCGGCTCTTCCTGTACACATACTCCACAAGAAAATACTTTTTCGTCCAGATAAGCAGCCAGAGTTTCTCCCTGTGCTTTCCTTCTCATGTAGGCTGCCAAAAGTGCAATCCCCCAGGCTCCCCCTTCTCCTGCTGTCTCCATTACAGAAACCGGAGTTTTCATAGCTGCTGCCATCACTTTTTGTCCCACACCTTTTGTCTTGAAGAATCCGCCATGACCGAGAATCTTATCCACCGTTACTCCCTCTTCTTTTAACAGAATATCCATTCCCATTTTTAAAGCTCCCAGGGAGGTATACAGATGAGTTCTCATAAAATTGGACAACGTAAATCTGCTGTCTGGACGGCGCACAAACAAAGGACGTCCTTCTTCAAAATGAGTGATATGTTCTCCCGAAAAATAACAGTAGGAAAGCAATCCTCCGCAATCTTTGTCTCCTTCCAGCGCTTTTCGATATAAAGTTCCGTAAAGAGTATCCATATCCGGCTTTACACCAAAACTTTCCAGCGCTTCTCCAAAAAGATGTACCCAGGCATTCAGATCAGAAGTACAATTCTGAGAATGTACCATCGCCACCGGACTTCCATCCGGCGTAGTTACCAGGTCAATTTCCGGATATACCTTTGACAGAGGTTTTTCCAGGACGATCATGGCAAATACAGAAGTTCCCGCAGAAACATTACCGGTACGCTCTGCCACACTGTTGGTAGCTGCCATTCCCGTACCTGCATCTCCTTCCGGCGGACAAAGAGGAATTCCTCCTTCCAAATCTCCCGTATCATCCAGAAGCTTTGCCCCTTCCTGGGTAAGACATCCTGCATCTTCCCCTGCCGTCAAAACTCCGGGAAGAATCTCTCTTACTTTCCACGGATAATTCTTCTCCTGAATCAACGCATCAAACTGATCTGCCATCTTCTGCTGGTAGTCTTTTCTCTCAGAATCTATAGGAAACATTCCGGAAGCATCTCCGATTCCCAGAACTTTTTTACCTGTCAGTTTCCAATGGATATATCCTGCCAGCGTGGTCATGTAATCCAGCCTTTTCACATGTTCTTCTTCATTTAAAATCGCCTGATACAAATGAGCAATACTCCACCTTTGGGGAATCTGCTGACCAAACAACGGTGTCAGAACCTTTGTAGCTTCTTCTGTAATATTATTTCTCCATGTTCTGAAAGGAACCAACAATTCTCCTTCTCGGTCAAATGCCATATATCCATGCATCATGGCGCTGATTCCCAGAGAACCTGTTGTTTTTAAAACAACCCCATATTTTTTCCGAACTTCTTCTTTTAAACTTTTATAACAGCTTTTCAACCCTTCCCATATATCCTCCAGACTGTAGGTCCATATCTGATCTATATACCTGTTTTCCCAGTCATAACTTCCTGCTGCCAGAGGCTTATGATCTTCCCCGATCAGCACAGCTTTTATCCTGGTAGAACCTAGCTCTATCCCCAGACTGGTTCTCCCCTCCTGAATATCCTGTATAATATTTTGTACGCTTTCTCCCATAAAATTTTTCCTCCTGCTTATAGTTCAGACTAAATCCCAATTTTTTACATTTCTCATGGTTATGATTATTTTACAACCACAGAGCAGCTTTTTACAAGGTTAATCTGTGCAAAATTTGCTTTTTCTATTTTTCTGTGATAAGGTAAGAGCAGAAAGGCAGGAATATTTATGCGCATAGGAAAAAAAAGTCCCAAAAAAGAAAAACGGGCGATGTCAGTTTCCCTCTATGGAAATCTCTTCTTTGTCATTGTTGAGTTGGTTGTCGCTATTATCTCCAGCTCTCAGGCAGTACTTTTGGATGCAGTCTACGACGGGGTAGAATTTGTAATGCTGCTTCCCTCTGTGTTCCTCATCCCTCTTCTCTATAAACCCAGCAATGAAAAATATCCTTTTGGATTTATGCAGGTAGAAACCCTTTTCATTATCCTGAAAGGCATCACCATGACCGCCGTAACTATCGGTCTGGTCGCCAACAGTATCAATATTCTTTTTCACGGCGGACGGATCATAGCCTTCGACACCATTGCATGGTTTGAATTATTTGCCTGTGTTCTGGGTATTATTGTAGCTCTATATCTGAAACGGAAAAATAAAAATCTGAATTCTCCACTGATCACAACAGAAATGCAGGGATGGATTATTGACAGTGTGATTTCTCTTGGTATGGCAGCCGCATTTTTGCTTCCGATTGTCGTACCATGGAGTTGGTTCCAGAGTCTTGTTCCTTATCTTGACTCTTTGTTCACTATTATTTTGTCCATGATTATGCTGCCCACTCCTATCAAAACCGTAATTACCGGATTTCGGGATTTGCTGCTGATTTGTCCCGAAGAAGAAACTGTGCAGGAGATTAAAGATCTGATCGAACCGGAATTAAAAGAATGTCCCTATTCTGAAATATCCTATGAAATTGTAAGAACAGGGCGAAAGCTGTGGATCAGCGCTTATATCATGTTGAAAAAAGATGAATTATCTGTAAGGAAATTAAAAATGCTCCAAAGCCGCTGTATTGCTGCTCTTGCTCAAAAATATACGGATTTTTACTTTGAACTGCTTCCTGAAATTGAATTTGAAGAAGAAGTGGTGGAAAAGCTGGTGGAAGAGACATTGGAATAAATACCTATTTAAAAGGGGCTGTCAAAAACAGCCCCTTTTTTGCTTATACAGGAATCTCAATCAATTCTTTAGGAGAATGGGTAAAGTTTATGCAGCCATCTTTTGTCACAGCTACCATATCTTCAATACGAACACCTCCAAATCCCGGAACGTAAATACCCGGTTCTACAGTCTCAATCATTCCCTCTTCCAGTAAAGTCTCACCTTTTGGTGACAATCTTGGTTCTTCGTGAATGAACAGACCTACGCTGTGTCCCAAGCCATGACCAAAGCAATCGCCATATCCGGCTTCTGTGATAATATCTCTCGCCACTTTGTCTACGCTTTTTCCCGTAACACCTGCTTTAATCGCATCCAAAGCAGCTAACTGCGCTTTCAAAACAGTGTTATAAATCTCTTTCTGTTTATCGCTGGCTTTTCCCAAAACAACGGTACGTGTCATGTCGGAGCAGTAACCTCTGTAAGTACATCCAAAATCCATGGTTACAAAATCTCCCTCTTCCAGCTTCTTCTCTCCCGGAATAGCGTGAGGCATAGAAGAATTCAGACCGGAGGCTACAATAGTTGAAAAGCTAAAGTTTTCTGCTCCTGCTTTTTTCATCTGATATTCCAGTTCTGCCGCCACTTCCAGTTCTGTCATTCCCGGTTTCAGAATTTTAAGAATTTTTTCAAAAGCAATATCGCCAATCTCTTCTGCCTTTGCAAGATAAGACAATTCTTCTTCTGTTTTGATCTGGCGAAGATCATCCACATCTCCATGTACCGGAACCCATTCATCCACAGCCAATGCTTCTTTCATTTTATCAAACTGACAGCAAAGCAAAGACTGATCTTCATATCCCATGCGGAATCCTTCTGCTTTTCCTTCTTTTTCAATACACTCTTTCAAAATTGTGTTTCTCGGATGATCGCTGTTTTCTTCCACAACAGTAAAATCACTTTCTTTTTCTGCCTGCTCTGTATAACGGGAATCTGTAATCAGTACTTTCTGGGTTGCAGAAACGTAAAGTATTCCTTCTCCTCCCCGGAAGCCGCTGACATATCTCATATTAAAAGGATCGGTAATTACCATTGCGTCCAATTTTCTGTTGTTTAAAATCTCTGTTACCATATTTTTCTGCCTTCTTTCTATTATTCATGTTGAAGTATAAAATGCCTGACAAATTGTTTCGTGCTGCCCACTTCCACAATTCTGGCATCTTATATATTTTATACTGCTGCCAGAGCCTGCTCCAAGTCCGCGATAATGTCATCTGCATCTTCAATACCTACGGACAAACGAATCAGATCCGGAAGAACTCCTGCTTCCAGAAGCTGTTCTTCATTCAACTGACGATGGGTATGGCTTGCCGGATGAAGCACACAGGAACGGGCGTCTGCCACATGAGTAACAATCTCGATCAATTTCAGTGCATTTGTAAACCGCATTGCCCCATCTTTTCCCCCTTTCGGACCAAAAGACAAAACGCCGCACACACCCTTCGGCATATATTTTTGTGCCAATGGATAGTATTTGCTGCTTTCCAGACCTGCATATTCTACCCAGGCTACTTTCTCATGATTTTCCAGGAACTTTGCCACCTTTAACGCATTCTCACAGTGGCGGGGAACTCTCAGATGAAGAGTTTCCAGTCCCAGATTGGTCAAAAATGCATTCTGAGGTGACTGGCACGCTCCCATATCTCGCATCAACTGTGCCGTTGCTTTTGTAATATAAGCGCCCTTGCCAAATCTCTGTGTATAGATAATACCATGATAAGATTCGTCCGGTGTGGTAAGCCCCGGATACTTTTCCTTATGAGCTTCCCAGTCAAAATTGCCGCTGTCCACAATACAGCCTCCCACAGATGTGGCATGACCATCCATGTATTTTGTAGTGGAATGTGTGATAATATCCACGCCAAATTCAAAAGGACGGCAATTGATAGGTGTTGCAAAAGTATTATCACAAATCATGGGAACACCGTGGCTGTGTGCCAACTGAACAAATTTGTCAATATCAAGAACAACGCCTGCCGGATTGGAAACTGTCTCAGCAAACACTGCCTTAGTATTCGGCTGAAAATATTTTTCCAGTTCTTCCGCCGGAAGATCCTGATCTACCAGACTGGTCTCAATACCAAATCTTTTCAGAGTGACAGAAAGAAGATTGGATGTTCCCCCGTACACCTTGGAAGCACAAATCACATGATCGCCGGCTTCACAAATATTGGTCACTGCCAACATGGTAGCCGCCTGACCGGAAGATGTGAGCATAGCTGCCACCCCTCCCTCCAGATCACAGATCTTTTTTGCTACCATATCACAGGTGGGATTCTGCAGTCTGGAATAAAAATATCCCTCTTTTTCCAGATCAAACAATTTTCCCATCTCTTCGCTTGTCTCATAGCGAAATGTAGTACTCTGATAAATAGGAAGTACCCTAGGTTCACCATTCTTCGGTTCCCATCCTCCCTGTACACAGATTGTATCTTTTTTCATTGTTACTCACCTTTTTCTTTATGAATTTTAAAATTTACCTATGCCCCATATTTTAGACGAAAAAAAAAGGAAATGCAAGCATTTCCTTTATAGAAGACTTCCCACCTGATAAATTATAAATGTTATCACCCAGGCTACCGCCAACTGAAACAGAGCTGTAAATAATGTCCATTTTCTGCTTCCCGATTCTCTTTTAATCGTTGCCAGAGTAGCCAGACAGGGAATATACAACAAACTAAACACCATAAGACAATATGCGTTTAATGCGCCAAATCCGGCGCCCCCCAGAATACCCATCAAAGTAGCCTGACCTGCATGAGAGGTTACATTTCCCACGCCGAACAATACAGAGCAACTGGATACCACCACTTCTTTTGCAGAAATTCCGGCTATCAGCGCTACAACGATCTGCCAATATCCCAATCCCAGGGGTTTGAATACAGGCACAATAAATTTTCCAATCTGCGTTCCGAAACTTTCGCTGATATCTGTCACATATCCGTGAACGCCAAAATTCAGGATAAACCACATAATGATAGATGCTACAAATATGGTAGTTCCCGCCTTCGTCAGATAATCTTTCACCTTTTCCGTCACATAAATCCACACGGTATGACCGCTGGGAGCCTTATATTCCGGCAATTCAATCAAAAGGCTGTTATCTGCCTTCTTTTTATCGATCAAATGAAGAACAAAAGCCACTAATATTGCGGTCAGCAATCCCAGAACATACATAGAATACGCTGCCAGCATGGCATGTTCTGCAAAGAACATTTGAGAAAACAACAGATAAATAGGAAGCCGGGCGCTGCAAGACATAAAAGGCGTGATCAACATGGTTTTCATCCGATCCCGCTTATTTTCCAAAGCTCTGGAAGCCATGATCGCCGGAACTGTACAGCCAAATCCCAGAAGCATAGGGATGAATGAACGTCCGGACAATCCCAGTCTTCCCATGATCCCATCCATTACATACGCTGCCCTTGCCATATATCCGCTGTCCTCCAGAAAAGCTAAAGCAAGAAACAGAATAAAAATATTCGGCAAAAATGTAAGGATACCTCCCACTCCCGCAATGATTCCATCCACCACCAGAGAAATCACTCCGGGATGTACCTGGGCAGATTCCAGAACTGTCCGCAATCCCGAAGATATCCAGTCAATCCCCATGGCAAAATATTCTTTCAGCCAATCACCCAGGGTAAAAGTAAATAGAAATACCAGCGCCATAATGCCCAGGAAAATAGGGAATCCCCAAATCCGATGGGTGAGCCAGTGGTCAATTCTGTCTGTTTTCTCTTCCTTAGCGCTTTTATTTACCAGAACCTCAGCAATGATTTCTTCAATAAAATCGTATTTTTCATTAATAATCTGTTTTTCCCAGCTCACATCCAAAATTCCCGGCAGCTCCAGAGGATATTTTTCTTTCATCTCCTCGTCGCCCTCCAGAAGTTTAATGGCATGCCACCGATACTTCTGCATATCCGGATATTTCTTTTTCAGGGCATCTTTTACCATATCAATCTTGTCTTCAATCTCATCGCTGTATACCATCACCATATCTTTGTGGTGATCGTGAGCATGATTACTTTTCTTTTCTTCTTCCTCATGATGATGAATCAACGGAGCCTGTTCAGAAAAATCTTTATGGTGTACCACCGCATGCATCAGGATATCCAGACCTTTTTTCTTTCTGGCGCTGACAGGAATTACCGGTACTCCCAACATTTCCGGAAGACGGTGAAGATCGATTTCCATTCCTCTTTTTTCCACAATATCCATCATATTCAAAGCGATAACCACAGGTTTTCCCAATTCGATAAGCTGAAGAGTCAGATAGAGATTTCTCTCCAGAGTAGAAGCATCTACCACATCTACCACTACATCCACATCATCACTGTAGATATACTGGCGCGCTACCTTTTCCTCCATAGTATAAGAAGTCAGACTGTATGTACCTGGTAAATCCACCAGTTTCATATGGTAATCTTTATAATTATACACGCCCTCCACTTTTTCCACTGTCACCCCAGGCCAGTTTGCCACTTTTAAATTTGCGCCTGTATAGGCGTTAAACAGAGTGGTTTTTCCACAGTTGGGATTACCTGTAAATCCTACATGCAATTCTCTCATAACTGTTCTCCTCCTCTGATTTCAATATTTTCACCGATAGATCTTCCTATGGCAAACCGGGTGCCTCGCACTTTAATGATCAGCGCTCCTCTTTTTTTACGGTTCATCACCGTCACCTGAGTTCCCTCTGTCATACCGAGAGCCTCCAGACGTCTTCCTGTCTGAACTGGCAGTTCCATGGATTCTACTACATAGCTTTTCCCTGTTTCTCCCTCAATCAGCTTCATTTTCTGTACCTCGTTATCTGTTCTTTTCGTATATCTTTCGCAGTCCTTTTAACAACAGGTCTTCATCCATGATGACTTCCTGATGACAATGAGGAATAATACATTTTGCCAGGCCTCCGGTAGCTACCACCGTAGCTTTCTCTCCCAGCTCTTCTTCTATCCGGGTAATGATTCCGTCCACACTGGCGGCATTACTGTTAATAATCCCACTTTTCATACATTCCGTAGTGTTTTTACCAATCGTTCGTTTCGGCGCCACCAGATCGATTCCTGATAGCTGGGCTGCTCTGGCTGTCAGCGCATCCAGGGCGGTACGAACGCCGGGAAGAATCATTCCACCGATGTAATTTTTATTTTTATCTACCACACAGACTGTAGTAGCTGTTCCCATATCAAATATGATCAACGGCGCCGGATAATCACTGATAGCTCCCACTGCATCCGCGATCAGGTCGCTTCCCACCTGTGCCGGATTATCCATGAGAATATTCATTCCTGTTTTGATTCCCGGTCCCAGCACCATCACATCTCTTTGAAGAATCTTCTCTGCGGCAATACGCACAATCTGCGTAATCTGCGGCACTACAGAACAGACGATTCCTCCCTCCAGATCTTTAGAGGCAATTTTATAGATATCCAGAACATTTTTAATCATAATAGCATATTCCAGTTCTGTTTTACTCCGGTCTGTGGAAATTCTCTCTATAAAATAAGTCTTTTCCTGATCCACACATCCGATTACAATATTTGTATTTCCTATATCAATAGCTAAAATCATACTTTACTCTCTTTCTCTATGCCCCCGTCCTGCCTGCCCAATCCCTTTCGGAACTGGCAACTTTTGTAATTATGACAGGGATTTTTTTCCAACCTGCACCGGTACCACCCGTGCTTTGATCAATGCCGCGCCTACTGCACCTGTAATCAGAGTAGAAGAAATCATTTCCATTACTGCATTAATTCCCACAAATGTACAGATAAAGAGCAGCACATTCTGGCCTCCCATCAACCCCTGCACATACTCTGTATTTCCAAACAGCAGCACCAAAGATCCCATAAACAGCACCGTATTCAAAAACGCTGAAAAGAATCCTGTTACAGCACAGGCTACATAGGAGTTTCCACGCTTTCTCACCGCCCGGAAAATAAATCCGATCAACAGACCATCCAGTAATCTGGGAACGAATCTCTGAATAAACGCCAGAAATGGGTTGATGCCAAAAAGTACAGCACCCATTGCGCTGGTACCACCTACCCCGATACACTGAAGGAAACTAGTAAGACCAAATACTCCTCCTGCGATTGCGCCTCCCACCGGTCCCAGTGTGATTGCACAGATTGCCACCGGAATCATGTTAAAGGTAATAGCCAGCGGTCCTATATTCAGATAACCGAGAGGAGTATATGCCATCAGCAGTAATACGCCCGTCATAAGGCCCAGGATTGTCAGTTGCATTGTTCTTGATAGATTTTTCATTGTTTTTTCTCCTTGTTATTATTCCTTTTTTATTAAGGATACAATACATGAGCGAGTCTACAGACTCAGGTAAACGGGTTACTTTTTCCCGGAGATTTCCTCCAGAATTTTATTCAGGATACGTACTGCGGTCTCTTCCTTGCTGAGCAATGGAAGTTCCTCTTCCCCATCCTGTGTAATCAGAGTTACCACATTGGTATCGCCTGCAAATCCGGCTCCCGGTACTTTCAGGTTATTAGCCACGATCATATCCAGGTTCTTCTTTGTAAGCTTTGCTCTGGAATTACTCAACATATTTTCCGTTTCCATAGAAAATCCACATAAAAACTGATCTTCTCTTTTGTGAATTCCCAAATATTTTAAAATATCATCCGTGCGTTCCAGTTCAATCACCATCTCGCCGTCTGATTTTTTCACTTTTTCACTGCTTACTTCTTTTGGGCGGTAATCTGCCACTGCCGCTGCTTTGATCACGATATCCTGGTCAGAAAATCTTTCTGTCACCGCCTCATACATTTCTCTGGCTGTTGTAACTTCCGCCACATCCACAAATAAAGGACGGGATAAACTGGTTTTTCCCGTAACCAGGGTAACGTCTGCCCCTCGGAAACTGCACACCCGGGCAATGGCATATCCCATTTTTCCGGTGGAATGATTGGTAAGATACCGTACCGGATCCACCGGTTCCTGCGTAGGTCCCGCTGTTACCAGTATTTTCTTTCCTACCAGATCCTTGGGATATGCGACTTCCCGCAGGATATACTCAAGAAGCACCTCCGGTTCCGGCATCTTGCCTTTTCCCACATCTCTGCAGGCAAGTAATCCCACCGCCGGCTGAATCACTTCATATCCATATCTTTCCAGAGTTTTCAGATTATCCTGTACAATAGGGTTCTCAAACATATTTGTATTCATTGCCGGAGCAAGAATCTTTTTGCATTTACATGCCATTACCGTTGTTGTCAGCATATCATCTGCAATCCCGTGAGCTATCTTCCCTATTACATTGGCAGAAGCAGGCGCGATCATAACCACATCCGCCATTTTTGCCAGAGACACATGCTCCACACTGAACTGGAAATTTCTGTCAAATGTATCTACCATACACTTATTGCCCGTAAGTGTCTCAAAAGTAATCGGATTGATAAAATTCGTAGCATTTTTCGTCATTAACACCTGAACATTCGCGTGAAGTTTCGAAAGCTGACTGGCTAAGGTTGCAATCTTATAAGCTGCAATACTTCCGGTAACAGCCAGAACTACTGTTTTTCCCTTTAACATAATGAGCGTATCCTTTCCATATCCCAGTTATTCCTCTTTAACATCCCCATTATAGTAGTCCTCTTTATAAAATGCAATAAAAATCTCTGCTTTTTACCTTCCTTCAAAAATCTGAGCGATAGGAGAATCTTCTGAAAGGATAACTGTCTTATTTTCTCCTGTCATAGATGCTTTCAGTGCATCCAGACTACGAACAAACGAGTAAAAATCTTGTTTATTTTCATCAGAATAGGCATCTGCCAGTATTTTCATATATTCCGCCTCTCCTTCTGCCTCCAGTATCTCTGACTGTTTTTCCGCTTCTGAAAGTTTAATGGCAATTTCTTTATCGGTACTGTTTCGAATCACCTTTGCTTCTGCCTCGCCCTGAGCTGTATAGGTTGCCGCAATATTATTTCTTTCGGAAATCATTCGCTCATATACTGCCGCTTTGTTGTCATCCGGAAGATCCAGTTGCTTTGTCTCATAGGAAAGTACTTTAATTCCATACTGGTCCATGTTACTTCCCACTTCCTTCATCACTGCCTCTGCCAAAGCGCCGCTTCTTCCGCTGATCACCTCATCCTGATTCATGCTGCTGATCACATTTTTTGTAGCGTTATAAACCACCGTATTAATTCTGCTTTCTGCATTTGCCAGTGAAAAATTCAGAGTCTGAGCAAATTTCAAAGGCTCCTCGATCCTCCATAATACATAACTGTCACTGATCATCGTCTTTTTATCCCGGGTGATCACATCAGAAGGAACCATATCGTACAACAGCGTTTCTTTCGGAAGTGTGTCTGCCGACTGAATAAAAGGAATCTTAAAACTGATTCCCGGTGTGTCGATAATACGATTCACCTTTCCAAACTGACGCACCAGCTTATACTCATTTTGCTGGGTTACGATCATTGATGAGCCTCCTATGATAAGCACTGCCACTGCAGCGATACAACCGATTACTGTTCGTTTTTTCATAGCTTTTTCCTCCATTCTTTCAAAATTTATCCTTCTGTATTTTCCGGCTGATTATTAGCGGAAGACTGCTGTGTTCCCTGATTCTGGGATTGGGAAGCGGCTTCACCCTCCTGCTCATTTGTTGATGAAAATGGTTCCAATGGCAACATTTTCTGTACTCCGTTTCCATTGTCCACCACGATTTTTAAACCGGGAAGCACATCTTCCATAGCTTCAAAGTACATTCTCTGTTTTGTAACCGTAGGATTTTTCTGATACTCCTGATACATCTTTTCAAAACGGGCTGCCTGCGCTTCTGCTTCATTAATTCTTGTCTCTTTTTTTGCCTCTGCTTCTTTGATTACCTGATCCGCCTTGGCTTCCGCTTCCGGCAGCTTCTCATTTTTATATTTATTGGCATTATTGATGGCTGTTTCTTTTCCCTGCTTTGCAGTTTCCACTGCTTTAAATGCCTGCATCACTTCCGCAGTTGGTGGCTCAGAATCCTGTATGGTAATATTCACCAACTGAATACCTATATCCTGTTTCTCCAAATCTTCCATAATATCTTCTTTAATCTTTGACTGAATCTCACTCTTTCCGGTAGTAAGCACCTCGTCCACAGAGTATGTACTGATGACACTACGGATATCTCCCTGAGCTATATTTCTCAAAATCTCTTCCGGCTCCTGAGACTGATACAGATACTGGACAGGATCGGCAATCCTGTATTCCAGATAGAAGTCTACATTGATAAAATTGTAATCTTCTGTAATCATAATTCCCTCAGGATCCACCACATCATTCCCCTCTTCCACATAACCGATAGCAAACCCCTGAATTGTGGTATTTACTTTCTGTACCTGCTGAATCAGCGGAATTTTAAAATGAAGTCCCGTCTCTGTCACTGCTTTTGGCTTGCCCAGTGTGGTGAGTACCGCCTGTTCCTGCTCCTGAATCTGATAAAAAGAACCAAAAGCCAATACCGCTACCGCCACAACAATTGCCCCTCCCGCAAGAACCTTTTTCACAATCTTAAAGGGACTTCCCCCCTTCCCTGGGGAATTTTGAAACATTTGATTATTTCCTTCATACTTCCACATAGATGTTCTCCTTTCAAAAAAGAAATGTTGTAACCCTCCGTTACAAAATATAAAAAAAGGCGGCTGTATTCGAAAATCTAAAACGTATCACCCCGGAATATTTTTTATCTCATCGGATAAAAAAAGACTTTTATTCCCTTTCGGAAATAAAAGTCTTGCTATTCACTTACATGACGCGGATATTTCTATCGTTTTGACGCTCTCATGTACCATCTGAACGATACGCTTCTTTCAAATGGCAGCTACTCCCTTTTCTTTGTCATTATTTTATCATTTTTTCCAGAAAATGCAATACTTATTTGCATTATTTTACTGCCATAGTTATTACGAAATCTTTACAATGTAAGTATTGGTATTTTCATCCCGGTACACAATCTCTCCCACCGTCTGAAGCATCACTTC
The DNA here is from genome assembly GCA_034114925.1 of Oliverpabstia sp. Classification (GTDB taxonomy): domain Bacteria; phylum Bacillota; class Clostridia; order Lachnospirales; family Lachnospiraceae; genus Oliverpabstia. The sequence goes on along the minus strand of JAXEUM010000044.1, from coordinate 53,119 downwards.
ATTTAACTGGGGATACTTTTCTCTCTCCATCCTGCCCACAAAAATGTATTCCACCTGATACTCAGTCAAAAGATTTTTCACCAGTGCCTGATTCTTGGAGGTATATATGGTTTCCACTTCCGTTCCCCGCAGATTCAGTTCCTCTGTACCGCCTCTCCAAAGCCACTCGTGCACATACCAGCCCAGAATCGTGGGAAGTCCTGTCATAGCAGATACACGCTCATAATCGCTGTAGCTGTCCCCGTTTGCTTCCAGCACCACCGGATTTCCCTCTACATGGTCATTCAGCCAGCGTATGGCAGATGCATCTTCCGAAAAACTGGTTTCCAAAAAAGCGGTGGCATCCAACCCCTGCCTCAGATCTTTCTCCCATACTTGACCAAACCAGGAGTGAACTGCTGTTCCGATATAACAACAACACCCTGCAAAACAGACGAAACCAACGGTGGTCAGCGCTTTTCGAAACCATCTCTTCCTTTCCATCCACAGCCGCACAAAGCCGTATCCCAGTAAGATTCCAAACAGAATAAATGCCTGATAAGTCAGCTTGAACATGGTATTGGAACGGGCATATTCTTTTTCATAAATATCACGCACATAAACAATCTCAGGAATCAGGATAAGTCCAAGAGCAGAAATTCCCAGGATAACTCCAAAGAAATCCGCAGACTCTGGCAAAATATCTTCCTTCTTTTTTTCCCGGAACACACACCAGAAAAATAACAGAGTCATAAAAATCTGCAATCCCCAGATCAGCCACCACTGGTAAGGACGGGAGTGATTTTGGGCCAGAGCGATTCCACTTACCATTGTCTCAAACTGAAGGGTGAAGGGAAGGGCAAAAATACTTCCCAGCACAAACACCCATACTGCATGGATCCCACTGTGTATGGCGGTGAGCGTAAGTCTTTCTCTCATCTGAGAAACGTCCCCAAACCGCAGAAAATTACAGTAAATCACGCCCATACCGCCCATCACATAATAAATCACAAAATCCCAGTAATTGGTCCAGTGGAACAAACCGATAAAAAAGGCAAACACCAGAACATACGGTTCTCCCAAAGAACGAAGGATACTATTCTTCCAATCTTTTTGTAAGCAGTCTTTTTCCTTTATACTGATGAGATTTTTTCTCACTATATTTTCAGATCTGTCCCTGTATTTTTGTACCATGGCATAAATCACACAGATTACAGCCAGGACAAACATCACATTTACCACATGGGCATGAAGATCTCCAAGAACAAAGGAATAGGAAGGAAATTCATGAATTGTTTTATCATTTCCCTCCGGATAATATCCGATATACCGGGTGGAATTAGGAAACCAGTATGTATAATCTCCCGCCGGAAGTCCTAATATATTTTTTACCCAGGGAAGGATTTTTCCCACCAGCACATAGTGCATATTTCCTGCCAGGGATACTCCTGCACCGGCCAATATCCCACCCAAAATAGCTGCTTTTTCTTTCTTTTGCAGCTGTTTTTTGTCCAGAATCATCTGACGTACCAGCGTAAAAGGAAGTGCAAAAGCAAATCCGGCCACCAGCGTACGCATAAGGTTATACGTCTGCGCCACCTGCGTAGATGTGAGTTTTGTCAGCCACACTGCAAAATACTGACCGCCATAATAATAATTCAGAGTTCCTCCTGCATACCACAGATCTTTTGCCGGAAGTTCCCTGCTTCGCATCATAGCCATCATAAATCCATAATCCATGAATTTTTCTGTTCCATATGCTGCGGGGCGAAACCCCGCAGCATATGTCCATAGCAGGAAAAATAATGTAAAAATCAATTCTCCGTCCAAAGCAGCATTTATATTTTCAAGAGAAATCATCTCACATGGTTTTCCATCTGTTTTTTTCTTTCGCCGCTTCCACAGCCAACTGCTCCAACAGCCTGCCGCCAGAACTCCGGTTACAAGAATACAGATCGTACCCGTGAAAAACAGTATACGACAACATACCAAAAGCCAGGTAAGAAAGCCTGCTCCGGCAATTCCCAGTACCTTTGCCGCTACCCATCCTTTGTCACGAAACCGGGAAAAAAGTCGGGCTGTCACAGGGAAAACTCCTATTCCCAAAACCACCATGGCCAGCCACCATGATAAAAATACTTTTCCATCTTCTCCCAAAAGCCACTGACTCATCCCAAGAAGAAGCAGCAGAACCAAAAATTTTCCACCGGCCAGCCACTGTTTTTTATTTACCATAAAAGAACTCCTAGATATCATATACGCTGCGAACTTTTAAGCCTTCCGGATTTCCGGAAATAATCCGTACTCTCCTCTCGCCTCCGTTCATATCAAAGAAATTATCGTCAAGAACCAGATCATCGGACTCATTTTGAATTTCCACACTCTTTGCATATGCCTGAGCTGTTACAATAATTTCTTCTCCCTCCACACGGCAAGTAAGCTTCGGATCTTCATATACAAAATATTTCGGATAAGAGAAAATCACTGTTCCCTGAGAAATAATCTCTCCGTTTTCTTCTGCCTCATAGCTTACATACTCATGGAAGCAATCAATATCCGGAAGTTCCACTTTATTCAGCCAGGTACTGGACAGATGTTTTACCTCTACCCACTGTTCTTCCTGACGAAGAATTTCTGCTTTTGCATTTCTCACTGCAAAACGAACCAGAACCTTCCGATCTTCCAATGTTTCATTCGCCACATTCAGACGGATAGATTTTTCAAATTCAAAGTGCTGACGGTTCATATTGGCTCCTGCGGTCATCCAGCTTTGTTCTTCGCAGGATACCATCACCGGCGCAAAGAAGCGTTTTGCATAATAATGAAGCGCTTTCCATCTTCCGTAATAATCAATGGACGACCAGGAAATTACCGGCCAGCAGTCATTTAACTGCCAGTAAATAGCTCCCATACACCGTCCTCTGTTTCTTCTGTAATGTTCCACACCATAACGAATTCCATCTGCCTGAAGAAGCTGAGAAGCATAGACAAAATCATTGAAGTTTTCCGGATAACGATAAGCCGCCTGCATATACTGAGAGATTTTACCGTTTCCGCCGTAATTTCTCTGATGTTTCTCCATCACATAAGAATAAGGATTCAGATCTTTCGGATCATCAGTGATCGTCTCCAGTGTTTTCACAGACGGAAATGCCTGGAATCCAAATTCTGAAGCATAACGGAAGAAATATTTTCTGTACTCTGAAAACGGTTTGTTTCCATGCCATACTTCCCAATAATGCACATCACCACGGTCAGGATCGTTAGGATTATCAAAAGATCCTCCTGAAGACGGACTTGCCGGCCAGTAGAAGGTATCCGGATCCAGTTCTTTTAACATACGGGGAATAATTCTCTCATACATAAACAGATAATCTCGTACTTCTGTATCCTTCGTTACCCAACATCTCTGGTCTACGAACATTTCCATCTCGTTATTACCGCACCAGAGCGCCAGACTGGCATGATGACGGATTCTCTTCACATTATCTGTAAACTCATGACGGATATTCTCTTCAAATTCCGGCGTCAGTTCATATACGGAGCATGCAAACATAAAGTCCTGCCACACCATAAGACCCAGTTCATCACACAGATCAAAGAACCAGTCTTCCGGATAATATCCGCCGCCCCATACACGGATAGCGTTAAAATTAGCTCTTTTACAGTCTTCCAGCAGTTTTCTTGTACGTTCCGGATTGGTTCGTCCCGGCATATTATCTTCCGGAATATAATCGGCGCCCATAGCAAAAACAGTTTTTCCGTTCACTTCATGAGCAAAACTCTCGCCCCACTGATCTTTTTCTCTTCTCACAGTCATAGTGCGAAGACCGATTCTTCCTGACCAGGTATCTAACACTCTGTCTCCTTTTTTCAGGAAAACTTCCACCTGATATAAAGGCTGTTCTCCCAGTCCGTTCGGCCACCACAACTGAGGATTCTGAATCTGCAATTCTTCCGGTGAACCTTCCGCTGTCTGAACTGTTCCATCCGGATGAGTAACTTTCAGTTCATATGTCAGTTCGTCCTGACATCCTTCCAACAATTCCATAGATACTTCCGGTACCAGTGTCACCTGACCATTTTCATGACGCTGACGAAGATACACGCTGTCAAATCGAGCTTCTTCCACTCCCAAAAGACTGACTGGGCGGAAAATTCCTGCGTTGGGAAGACACGCTCCCCAATCCCATCCACTCATATAATGAGCTTTTCTAAGATGCATAAATCCTTCAATCGTATCGTCATTTCCGATATTTCCATATTTTTCAAATGCTTCCGCCATATATTTCAACGGAGAATGCAGAACTACCCGAAGCTGATTTTTTCCTTCTTTCAACAGCTCTTTTACAGAAAATTCCCAGATTCTGTGCATACTGATGGTTTCTCCCAGATGCTTCTCATTCAGATAAACATCTGCCAGTGTATCAATTCCGTCAAAATGCAGGAAAATCTTTCTGGCATTTTCAAATTCTTTTTCCGAAAATTCAAACTCTGTCCGGTATTCATATTCTTCTTCCATGAGAGCTTTTGCCTGATATTCATTATCTTTGAAAAATGGATCTTCCATTTTTCCATTTGCCAGCAGATCAGAATACACATCTCCCGGAACTGTAGCCTCCATCCATTCCTGATCTTTTAGACAACACATCTGCCATCCATTGTGAATCCACTGTTTTTTCATATACCTTCGTACCCCTTTCCTTACTTTCTGTCTCTTAGCCAGTCACCATACCAGTTTATGATATGTGTCACCTGGAACAGTTCAGATTCCTGACTTACCGTTCTCCACAGTTTTTTATACTGATAGAACCATCCTTCCAGTTCTCCTGCAAGCAAAGCAGAATCTTCTCCCTCTTCTTTGGAAAGCTTCAATCCGATACGGTTAAACAGACTGATTGCTTCAACCGCAACGAAACAAGGCTGCAACTCTTTCCGCAGCGGAGCATCCATATGTTCCATCACCCCTGCCAGTTGAACCACAAGTTCCTCAATATCCTGATTATATAAAACTGCCTTTTCCTGTTCCTCTTTATTCAACAGGTACTCGTTCTCTTTTCCTCTGTGAAGTTCCATTGCTTCCTGGTACATAACTGCTCTCCACCAGGTATATACACTCTTTTCACACAAAGCGGTCAGAATCTCCATCACTTTTTCACTCCGGTCACCAAAAGCAATCCGGGAAATCTGGCGGTTAATTTCTTCCATAGGAAGAATATTCAGATTCCATGAAAATGCTGCCCCGTAAATCAATCCCGGAATACTCAGTGAAGGATGGTTCACATGTCCAAAATCACCCCAGTCTGTATTCAGCATACCAATCGCATGATACTTTTGTCCATACATACACATTTTGGAAATATTCTGATAGCAGGAATCATACAGATTCATAAACTGATTCCATCCTCCCACACCCGGGCATACATACTGAACAGCGCCTGCCTGAGCCAGTTTCTGTGTGCTTTCTTCACTCTGATCCGGCGCATATCCCCAGTTGAGACAAATGGTTTCCTTTGGCAATTCTTTGATATATTCCGGAAAGCCACAGATTACATCTCCCCAGAACATAGGAATTTTTCCTTTCGATACCACAAATTCACAGATTTTATTCACAAAATCAATATATAAACGTTCCACTCCGGATTTATCTGCGATTTCTTTTGTCACCCCTTTACCTAAATCAAAGGTTTCATCTGCGCCAATATTAAAGTAATTGGAACGGAACAGGGACATATATTCGCTGATCAGTCCGGTAAGCAGCTCATAACTTTCTTCCCGGGAAGCATTGATCGTGTGGTGCGCCATACGGTCATGCATACTGAAAGGTTCTTTCTCCGGATCCGGCATTTCACATAATCCACAATACGTATGGGTGCGGAGCAATTTGTACAGATGACCAAAGCTGGACAAAGATGGAATCAATTCAATTCCCAGACCTGCACAATATGCATCCAACTCCAGAATATCTTGTGCAGTCAACGGAGTATCGTCTCTCCACATCTCACTTAACCCTTCAAAAAGATAGGTATGTTCAATATAAAGCTGCAACTGATTCATCTTATAAAAACTCAACGTATCTGCCAGTCTCTTTAACCATGACATTTTCGGAACTCTTCCTCTTGTAACATCATGATAAAATCCTCTGTTCTCCATCTGAGGATAATCTTCTATCTCTATAAACGGAAGGTATGCTCCCGTCTGTCTGAGAATCTGCCGAAGAGTCTGGATTCCATAGAGCAAACCTCTACTGCTTCCACCCAGAATCCTTACTCCCTTTTCATCAATCAAAAGACGATATTCCTCTTTCTTCTGTGCTTCTTCTATTCCCAGAGAAATACCTGCTTTTGCGGAATATCCTCTTGTAATTTCCATAGTAAGACCAGCCTGTTCTTCCACTTCTTTCTGAAGCAAAACAGCATGTTCATAACTTTCTCTGCCACAAGAATCCTCTAATAAAATTTTGTGATCGAACTTCAGCACAAAACTTCCTTCTCCATCTTTTCTGTTCTGTGGCTGGGGTAAAATATATACCTGCTTACCCATAATACATTCCTCCTATTCAAGATTCACTTTCCAATTGCATAAAGCTATTTTCAATTAACAAAATCGTATAATAATCCTACTGGATTGTCAATGCGTATTTTCAATACCCCATCGCCAAAACGGACAAAAAGCCAAAGAGTACCAACTTTTTAATGTTTATACTCTTTGGCTTCTTCCCTTTCCATCTATCACTCTTCTACTCGAACCGAATCTTCATATATGCTTTGATTTCTTCTACACATTTTTCAAATCCCAGTTTCCCTGAATCCAGACACAGATGATAGTTTCTCGCATCCGTCCATTCCCGTCCTGTATAATATTTGTAGAAATCTCCTCTGTATTTATCTGTCTTTGCGATAAATTTTTCCATTTCCTTCCGGGTCATACTGTTTCGCTCCAACGCTCTTTCCATACAAAAATCCTTGTCTGCATGGATAAACACACTCATCACATTGGGGTAATTACGCAGTACATAATCCGCACATCTTCCCACGATCACACAGGATTCCGATTCTGCCAGATCTTTGATCACCTTTGCCTGATAATTAAACAGATTTTCATCGGATACAAAACCACTGCTCTCCGGCGGAATCAATTCTCCTTCATACGGACGTTTCAAAGGTTTGAACCAACTGGATAACTTCAGTTTTTCATCGGTCTGTCCGAAAAGCCTCTCGTTAATCCCACTTTCTTCTGATGCCATTTTCAAGATTTCCTGGCTGTAACAATTAATTCCCAGATCTTTTGCCAGCATGGCTCCGATAGTTTTTCCACCGCTTCCATACTGTCTGGCTATAGTCACTATGATCTTCTCCATAAAATAATCCCCCTATTCACCTAAATATGCTTTCTTAATAGAATCATCATTTAAAAGAGTTTCTGCTTTTCCATCCAGCACAATTTTTCCTGTTTCCAGAACGTACGCTCTATCTGCAATAGACAATGCTTTCTTTGCATTCTGCTCCACCAGAAGCACTGTTGTCCCACTTTTTGATACTTCCTGAATAATATCAAAAATTTCATTTACCAAAATAGGGGATAATCCCATAGACGGCTCATCCATCAAAATAATCTTTGGCTGGGACATTAACGCCCTTCCCATCGCCAGCATCTGCTGCTCACCGCCGCTTAAAGTACCTGCCAACTGATTCTTTCTCTCTTTTAACCTGGGAAATCTTTCATATACCCGATCCAGGCTTTTTTCAATTTCTTCTTTATCCTTTCGTGTGTAAGCGCCCATTTTCAGATTTTCGTACACGCTGAGATCTGCAAATACTCTTCGTCCTTCCGGCACATGCGCCATCCCCAAAGATACAATTTTATGAGCCGGAATCTTGGTAATATCCTTTCCTTCGAATAAAACAGAACCTTTTTTGGGCGCCAGCAGTCCTGTAATTGTATGAAGAATCGTTGTTTTTCCTGCTCCATTTGCCCCGATCAGAGCGATAACCTCTCCCTGATTAACTTCGAAGGATACGCCTTTGATTGCCTGGATCATACCATAGTATACCTCCAGATCTTTAACCTCTAACATTGCCATATACGTTCCTCCTATTCTCCCAGGTATGCGGTTATAACCTGAGGATCATTTAATACATCTGCGGTATCACCCTGTGCCAGAACCTGCCCGAAGTTTAATACTGTCAATTTTTCGCAGATTCCTCCCACCAGTTTCATATCATGTTCAATCAAAAGAATCGTCATGTGGAACTGTTCTCTCACAAACCGGATAGTATCCATCAATTCTCCTGTCTCGTTGGGATTCATTCCTGCTGCCGGCTCATCCAGCAAAAGAAGCTGGGGATCTGTAGCCAAGGCTCTGGCAATCTCCAGTTTTCTCTGTTTTCCATACGGGAGGTTGGCTGCTTTATAGTTCGCTTCTTTTTCCAAACCGAACACTTTCAGAAGCTCCATTGCCCTCTCATCCATTTCTTTTTCCATTTTCCGATAGCGGGGAAGACGGAAAATACCTTCCAGCGTAGAATACGAATGATGATTATGAAGTCCTACTTTTACATTATCCATAACCGACAATTCTTTAAACAGACGAATATTCTGAAAAGTTCTGGCAATCCCGGCTTTGTTGATTTCTATAATACTCTGCCCTGTAATATCCTTTCCTCCCAGGGTAATCCGCCCGGTATTCGGACGATATACTCCTGTAAGAAGATTAAATACTGTGGTTTTTCCCGCACCGTTCGGTCCGATCAGACCATAAAGTTGTTCCTTTTCAATGGAAATATCAAAATCATTCACAGCCTTCAGTCCACCAAAGGAGATACTCAGATTTTTTACATCTAATAAAGTTGTAGCTGCCATACTTACTGAACCTCCTTCTTATTTTTTCTCCATGACAGATGACGTTCTCTCCACTCTATGGCTTTGGGAGCCCAGTTAAACAACATCATCACGATCAATATAATCGCATAGATCAGCATACGATAATCGGACAGTCCTCTCAGCATTTCCGGCAGCAAGGTAAGAACTACCGCTGCGATCATGGAGCCTCTCAGATTACCGATACCTCCCAACACCACGAATACCAGAATCATAATAGACATATTATAACCGAAGTTATTAGTTGTAGCTGTCAATGTGGACAGATTATGTGCATATAATACGCCTGCCAGTCCTGCCAGTGCGGCTGATACTGTAAATGCCATCAATTTATATTTTGTAATGTTAATTCCCACAGATTCTGCCGCTATACGATTATCTCGGATTGCCATGATCGCTCTTCCATCTCTGGAGTGTACAATACGGATAATCACAAATAAGGTAAGAAGAACAAGGAGTACACCCACTGTAAAACTGGCGTCATTGGGTGTTCCTGTGATTCCCTGGGGACCATTTACAATTACTTTTCCATCCGGCTGCATATTTAACGACATTACATCTTTCATAGAAAAATGAAAACCGTTTTTATCTTTTCCTATGTACAGAACATTTACCAGATTTTTTATGATTTCTCCAAATGCCAGCGTTACAATAGCCAGATAATCTCCCTTCAGCCGAAGCACCGGAATACCGATGAGAATACCAAAAATCGCTGCTGTCACTGCTCCAATCACCAGCGCCAGGAAGAATCTTAGCGGCGCCACCGGAATCACTTCCTGGGTACATTTGGAAAAGAAAGCGCTGGCAAACGCGCCCACACACATAAATCCGGCATGACCCAAACTCAATTCTCCCAAAATACCCACAACAAGATTCAAAGAAACTGCCAGAATCACGTAGGTACATAAGGGAACCATCAGACCTTCCAGCAAGCTGGAAATACTCCCTGTCAGAATCAGAGACTGCATTACCAGATAAGCCACAATCACAATCCCATACGTTATCATATTATCTTTTGTTGTCTTATTCATCTTCTTTAACATATCTGTCCACCTACACTTTCTCCTGAATATTTTTTCCGAGAATACCCGTAGGTTTCACCAGGAGTACCACGATCAACACTGCAAAAACAATGGCATCTGCCAGTTGCGAAGAAATATATGCCTTACTCAAAATCTCTATGATTCCCAGAAGAATCCCACCAAGAAATGCTCCCGGAATAGAACCAATCCCTCCAAACACTGCCGCCACGAATGCTTTGATACCCGGCATAGCGCCTGTATAGGGCGTGAGACTGGGATAGGCGGAACAAAGAAGAACACCTGCAATAGCTGCAAGAGCAGAACCAATAGCAAAAGTCAACGCAATGGTTCCATTTACATTGATTCCCATAAGCTGTGCTGCCCCTTTATCCTCTGATACCGCCCGCATCGCCTGCCCTGCTTTCGTTTTCTTTATAAACAGAGACAACCCGATCATAATTACAATACAGGCAAGAATCGTTACAATCGTCTCTCCGGAAATATTTAACGCTCCCTCTGCCAGAGAAAATCCTTTCCATTTTACTGCTGTAGGAAAAGACTGCGCATTTGCACCGAAAATCAGCAGCGCCAGATTCTGAAGCAGATAACTGACGCCAATGGCAGTAATCAGAACTGCCAGCGGTGAAGCTGCATTTCTCAAAGGCCGATAAGCCACTTTTTCAATCACTATTCCCAGTATCGTACAGATAACCACTGCACTGATCACTGCAAGAATCGGAGATAATCCTGCATTTGTCATACACATCAGCACTACATATGCGCCTACCATGATGACATCCCCATGGGCAAAGTTCAACATCTTTGCAATACCATATACCATGGTGTAACCAAGTGCGATGATCGCATATACACTTCCCAGGCTCAGTCCGTTAATTAAATAGGAAATAAAACTCATACGCACACCCTCTCATTTCTGTTTTTTTATCACTGTTTACAAAATTTCCGCCTGTACAGGCAAAATCTGCAACAGCTACGTATTTCTCCTTATTGTATCATGATTATTTTTACACTTCAACATTTTACTTGAATAATATGTAAAAGTTTTTCTTTATTGCCATACAAAAAAGAAAAACCATCAATCCCTGATAATAGGATGATGATTTTTCTTTTTTCACTTCTATTACATTCTTTCCAGATTTACATCAACTTATATTCACCATTTTCAATCACTACAGCTTTTGCCTCTTTGGATGGCTCACCGTCTGCTGACCAGGAAATTCCGCTTCCTGTAAGTCCATCCATCGTAATCTCTGTCATAGCTGTTTTTAACTTATCACACATATCAGATGCTGACATATCCGGTGTGACACCTGCCTTTTCCACCGCTGCTTTCACTGCATAAACACAGTCATAAGCATCTGCCGCAAATTGAATCGGAGCAATATCAAATTTTTCTGTATAAGCTTTTACGAAAGTCTGTGTTTTTTCATCTTCTGCGTTTGCAGTAAACGGTGTCAACAACATAACTCCTTCTGCCAGACTTACATCAAAGTTCTTTACATCCAAAATACCATCCAGACCGTCACAGCCGAAAAACTTCGGTTTATATCCCATCTTATCTGCCTGAGTAAGGATCAGAGAAGCTTCCTGATAGTAAACAGGTAAAAATACCATCTCTGCTCCTGAATCCTTTGCTTTCTGAAGCTGAACAGTAAAATCTGTCCTATTATCTGCTGTGAAAGCTTCCGCTGCTACAATTTCAATTCCACGATTTTTTGCTTCTGTGGTAAAATTCGCATAAATACCGGAGGAGTAGGGATCAGAGCTGTCATAAATCACAGCAACCTTGGACGCCAACTGATGCTCGCCGATGTATGTTGCGGAAGATGTACCCTGATTCGGATCTGAGAAGCACATACGGAAAGCATTGTCATACTGAATACTTTCTACTGCTGTAGCAGAAGGTGTCAGATGGAACATATTATCTCCATGGGTTTTTTCTACAACTGCTGTACATGGTTTTGAAGTTGTTGTACCGATCAATATCTGCATTCCCCAGTCTTTCAGAGAATTGTATGCATTCACTGATTTTTCCGGATTATTCTCATCATCTTCAAACTTATAAGAAATCTGTTTTCCTGCAATTCCACCGGCTTCATTAATCTCATCCACTGCCAGTTGGATACCATTCTTAACAGCGGAACCATATGCTGCTGTATCACCGGTGATCGGTCCGATGCCTCCGATCATAAACGTATCACCTTTTGCTGCCTGATCAGCGCCTTCCTCTTTAGAACCTCCGCAAGCTGTCATAGAAGTAACCAGTAATGCGGATGCCAGTAATATACTTGTCACTTTCTTATAATTTTTCATAACTTTTTCCTCCCTCCGCCCATTCTTTATAGGCTTTCCGTAAATTATTTTACAATATACTCTCAACTTTTATCTTTGTCAATAGTTTTCTGTAATTTTCGTCTTTCTATCAAAAACATTTGTTTTTTCTATCTGTGCATTTACTTTTTCATAGTAACGTATTGACATCCTAAATCAAATTTTCTATAATAAAATGATGCAAGGTCTTCTTCCGACCTTAACATCATATGCCATAAAGAAGGAGAATATAATTTGAAGATTACAAAAGACACTACCATACCAGAACTTTTAGAAATGGATCCACGAGCAGCTGAGATTCTCATGGAATCAGGAATGAATTGTGTCGGCTGCGCAGCCTCTGCCGGTGAAACACTGGAAGAAGCTGCCGCCGAACATGGGATTGACTCGGTACTGTTAGTTCGAAAGCTGAACCTTAGATTACTGGGAATCTTATGATTCCCAATCTTTTCAATTTATTTACGTTTCATACGTATCATATTCCAACTGTGTTTTCCCAGAATACCGGATAACTTTCCTGCTTCCAGTTTTACGGTATCTCCTGCCGTTGGCGATACTGTCTGGGGATTTTCCTCTGTATTAACAGCTTTCATATCCTGATGACTCAAAACCACATGTTCTTCTATCTGGAATTTTTCAAACTGCCGCAGATCACAGGTGATTTCCATATCTTCATCCAGACATTTATTTACTGCAAAAAGCACCAGCTCTTCTTCTGCTTCATTCCATACGAGAACACCGTCAAGATAAGGAGCTGTTCCATAGGTCTTACTCTCATATACAGGACTTTTTATCACTGTATGCAGCACTGTTCCCCGTCCATATTGACTTGTGTAGCGGAAAGGATAGAAAATAGTCTGTCGCCACGCTCCCGTATCCGATGTCATAATAGGGGCGATAACATTTACAAGCTGAGCAAGACATCCTATTTTTACTCTGTCTGCGTGACGAAGCAGGGTGATCAGCATACTTCCCACTAAAAGAGCATCTTCAAAGTTATAAACATCTTCCAGCTGATGCGGCGCTTTTACCCATTTTTCCAGTTTTTCATCCGCTTCATTGGAATGATACCACACATTCCACTCGTCAAAGGACAGATTTATTTTCTTTTTACTTCTCCGTTTCGCTTTTACGCAGTCACAGATAGACACTACCGAAGAGATAAATTCATCCATTCCCACACTGCTGGCCAGAAAATCCGGCGTATCATTGTCCCGATTTCCATAATACTGATGAAGAGAAAGGTAATCCACCTGGTCATAACAAATTCCTAACACTGTATCTTCCCAGGTACCAAAGGTAGGCATATCCAGGTTGGAACTTCCACATGCTACCGTTTCGATGGACGGATCTAACATTTTCATAAGACGTCCCGTTTCTTCTGCTGCCCGTCCATATTCCTCGGCTGTTTTATGTCCCATCTGCCACGGACCATCCATTTCATTGCCCAGACACCATAATTTAATATTGTGGGGTTCCTGATATCCATGTTTCTTTCTCAAATCACTGTAGTAGGTTCCTCCCTTAAAATTACAGTACTCCAGAATATTTTTTGCATCCTCCGCACCACGGGTTCCCAGATTTACTGCCATCATCACATCAGAATTTGCCTTTTTTGCCCATGTGGCAAATTCATTCAACCCGAATTCATTGGTTTCAATCACCTGCCAGGCCAGATCAACTTTTGATGGTCTTTCTTCTTTTGGTCCTACTCCATCTTCCCAGTGATAACCGGAGACAAAATTTCCTCCGGGATAACGTACTACAGGAACCTGCAATTCTCTCACCAGTTCAATCACATCTTTTCTCAGTCCCTGCTCGTCGGCAAAGGGACTTCCCGGCTGATATATCCCTTCATATACTGCCCGTCCCAGATGTTCGATAAATGAACCGTAAATTCTTTTGTCTACTTCGCTTACAAGAAAATGTTTATCTGTAATAATCTCCGCTTTTTTCATTACCTCAGTCCTCCTGTTTCTTCCTTTGCAGCTTTTCGATATTTTCACACTCTTGCCGCTTCTATAGCTCTATTCTATCGAATTTTCCCCATTTCTTCTATCTCCTTTCTTCCGCAAAACTTGACTTTTCTTCCGGTCCTATGGTAGTCTTTTTCTAACGCATTTATATATGATGAGGTCAAAAGATGCCTGGCGAATTTTTATCTTTTGGGAGGCGCCTATGTTTACCGTAAATTATTGTGAATTTAATCGTTCCAACTCTGACTGTGACCGCATTTACCGTCCCGGCGGCAGCGGAGACTATCTCTTTCTCCTATTGAAAACTCCTATGAAATTCCACCTGGAAGAACACACGATCATTTCCCGGGAAAATGCCTGTATGCTCTATACTCCGGGAATTTCTCAGGATTACCAGGCTGTGCGAAAATTCAGAAACAGCTACATTCACTTTTCCACCGACCTGGCCTTTGAACAGACTTATCAGATACCTGTCAATAAACTTTTTTACCCTGCAAATGTACAGGAGACAGAAAATATTCTCCGGGAAATCCAACAGGAATATCTCTCAAGAAATCTTCACTGGGAAAAACGGCTATGTAATCTGACGGAAGAACTTTTTCTTCTTTTATCCCGATCTCTTCACCAGCCTTCTTATGGTCATCTTCCTTCCGATTCTGATCTTTTAAAATCCTTTCAGAATATACGGCTGACCATGCTGAAAAACTGTGAAGAAGACTGGTCTATCCAACGACTGTGCCGGGAAACAAATATGGAGAAAAGTCAATTTTATCATTATTACAAATTATTTTTCCAGTCCACCCCAAAATCTGAACTCCTTCAGGCAAGAATGGAAAAAGCCCGTTATCTGCTGACTAACGAAGCCTTGCAGATCCAGCAGGTGGCTCAGGCTTGCGGATTTACCAATATGCAGCATTTTTCCCGTT
This sequence comes from Oliverpabstia sp., assembly GCA_034114925.1. GTDB lineage: Bacteria > Bacillota > Clostridia > Lachnospirales > Lachnospiraceae > Oliverpabstia. The sequence goes on along the minus strand of JAXEUM010000044.1, from coordinate 37,984 downwards.
ATTTCAAAGAATGGTATCACTGTTCTCCACGGGAATACTCCCGCAAAAGAATTATTTGATTCTCCTGATCTGGATTACCGACCTTCCTGACAATATAAAAGAGATACCAGCACACTTACATGGTATCTCTTAACACATCATCCATATTACTCATTAAATACACGCAGATTTGGGATATACGATGGCATATCTTACATCATATAAAAAGTTCATTTTCCTTTCTCTTTTCACAAACTGCTTCCATTTTTTTGGATGCTACTTTCACTAAAATAGGATTTAATTTTCTTGAATTGTTAGGGCATACATCAACACATCTCATACAGGATATACATAATTTTGTGTCTGTTTTTTTCGGCTCCTGAACTGAAATAGCTCCTACCGGACATACTTTCGCACATAAGCCGCAGCCTATACATTTTTTCCCTGCCTTGGGTTTTAATGGAACACCTTTATATTCCCTATATGGATAGTTACCCGGTAACTTTAATTCATCATATACTGAAGTATTTTTCACCTTATCAAGTATCTTTTTTGAAAATTCTATAAGTTTCTTTTTGTCTTCTTCATCAGGACGACCTGTTGCAAATTGATGCATAATAGAGTGTTCTGCAACAGCCGTAATAGCTGCGATACAGCAAAAACCTTTATCTGTTACACATTCTGCCAGTTCTCTGATCGTATCTTCATAGGCTCTGTTACCATAAGAGACTACCAGAACAGCTTTTGCATTATTACCCCTGAAATTTTTCATTCTTTCCAACGCAATCGAAGGAACTCTTCCGCCATAAGAGGGAACACCAATAATACAAATATCTTCTTTATCAAATGATTGATCAAATATATCCTCTCTTTTACTCAAATCAATTTCCTGATAGCTTCCCAGTTCGTTTGCAACTAAATTGACTATTTTTTTCGTACTGTTTGTCGGACTGAAATAAATTGAATATACACTCATACTTATAACCTCTTTTCTCTTTCTTGAATACAACGCTTTAACATAGGCTCTGCCTGTTGCCAAAAAAGAATAACCGGTTTTACCGTTGTATCATTGAAATCAATAAAATAATAATTTTTGGTTCCTTCACGCCTCACACTGATAATTCCAGCTTTTAATAATACTTTTAAATGGTGCGATACTGCTGAACCTCATTGCCCAATCAAGACCATTTACACTCCTGCTTTTAAAAACCGATTACTCAATCTATACACTTTATTTTCATATCCCATTTTCTCTTTTTGTACACAAAAAAAGATCTTGATTTCTCAAGACCTTTCGTCAAGCTGATGACGGGAATTGAACCCGTGACCCCTTCCTTACCAAGGAAGTGCTCTACCTCTGAGCCACATCAGCACTTATACTGCATCGGAAATTTCTTTTTCATTTCCTGCTACAGTTAGATATTCTAACAAACATATATATAAAAGTCAAGCATAATTTCTTTTTTTGTCACTTTTATTTTTTATCATTCCCAAGAACCCCAACCGCTGCCTTCCTCTATCTTCCGGCAGCGGCTGGTCTTTTTACTTGTTCTCCAGGTATTCCCTTACTTTGTTTCGAATCCTTTGCAATGCATTGTCTATGGATTTGGGAGTTTTCCCCAACTGTTGTGCAATTTCCAGATAGTTATCCCCATCAAGATACATTTCCAACACCTGATTTTCAAATTTACTAAGCTGTTGGCGAATATTTTTTTCCATATGAACAGCATTTTCCTGGTCAATGATAATACTCTCCGGATTCTGTCCTGCTTCCCGATAGGGTTCCATCTCCCAGATGTCTGCGCTAAGAGAGACATAACTGTTTAAAGGTTGATGTTTTTGCCTGCTATAGGACTGAATCGCCCGATAAATCTGCCTGTCCACACAAAGATGAGCAAAGGTATGGAACGATGCCGCCTTGTCTTTCTGGTAATCTCTGACTGCCTTAAAAAGACCGATCATTCCCTCCTGGATCAGATCGTCTTGATCTCCTCCCATCAAGTATAAAACTCTTACCCTCTGACGAACCATCGGCTTGTATTTTTCAATGAGATATTCTGTCACATCCTCTTCTCCCTTTTCCAGCATGTCCAGAAGCTCCTCATCTGTATACGGTGTATAATCTCTCATTTTTTCGTCTGTTATCCTCTCTGACGCGCGATCTCAAAAGCCAGGATTCCTGCTGCAACAGAAGCATTTAAAGAATCAATATCCCCCTTCATGGGAATGGATGCAATAAAATCACAATTTTCTTTCACCAGACGGCTTACACCCTCTCCTTCATTTCCGATCACCAGTCCCATCGGACCTTTCAGATCCAAATCATAATAAGGTGTGCCTCCCATGTCCGCACATACAAACCACATACCTTCTTTTTTCAGTTCTTCCATAACTGTTTTCAGATTTGTCACCTTTGCAACCGGCGTATAGTTTAAAGCTCCTGCAGAAGTTCTGGCGACCACTGCCGTAAGTCCCGCTGCTCTCCTTTTGGGAATGATAACTCCATGAGCTCCCGCCAGATTTGCAGTACGGATAATTGCCCCCAGATTATGGGGATCTTCAATATTATCCAGCAGAAAAATAAATGGCGACTCTCCTTTTTCTCTTGCTTTATTCAAAATATCTTCCACGGAAGCATATTCATAAGATGCTGCCACGGCGATCACACCCTGATGCTTTCCTGTTTCTGAAAGCTGATCCAGTCGTTCTTTCTTTACATATTGAATAATCGTATCATGCTTTCTTGCTTCCCGGGCGATAGTACGCACCGGCCCATCCTGGCATCCATCCAAAATATACAGTTTATCCACTGTTTTACCTGAACGAAATGCTTCCAGAACGGCATTTCTGCCTTCTATTTTATTTTCCGTCATCCAGAACCTCCAATCCAATCCTGATAAGATCTATCATCCTGCAGTACTGTTCCGTAAGATACAGATATCCCATTACCGCCTCAAAACCTGTTGCTTTTCTGTATTCTCCTGTTGTGGCATTCTTTGCCGTAGTATATGATTTTGCATTTCTTCCTCTTTTATACACTGCCTCCTCCTCAGGAGTAAACAGCGGTTCCAAAGCCTCTACCATAGCCGCCTGAGAAGGAGCTTTCACCAGGCGACTGGCTTTTTTATGAAGTTTATTGGCCTGACAATTTCCCTGTTTAATCAGGATCGTCCTGATATACAGTTCATAAATCCCATCTCCGATATAAGCCAGTGTCAAAGGAGAATAGGATCTGATATCCGGATCCGACAGACCAAACTGCTCTTTCAGATACTTTATGCTCTCTTCCATTTTACACCCTCTCTGGTATCTTCCAGAATGATTCCCTGTGCCAGAAGCTGGTCACGGATTTCATCTGCCCGCTTAAAATCTCTTGCTTTTCTGGCTGCCTGACGTTCTTCAATCAGTTTTTCAATTTCACCGTCCAGATTTTCCTCTTCCTTTTCTACAAGCAGTCCAAGAATATCACTCAACCGGATAATTTCTGTTTTCACAGTCTCCACAAATTCTTTTGAGGATTTTTCTCCTGCATTTGTATTTGCGAATTTTACCAGCTCAAAAATAGCAGAAACTGCATCCGCCGTATTCAGGTCGTCATCCATTGCTTCTTCAAATTTAGTTCTGAAACTTCTCATTTCTTCCAGAAGAGATTTTTCCTCATCCGTCAACTGCATAGTTTCGGCAGCTTCTCCCAGATGTTTCAGATTACTTACTGCTGTGACAATTCTTTCCAGAGCATTTTTTGAGGATTCCATAATTTCTCTGCTGAAATTAATAGGACTTCTATAATGAGCGCTAAGCATAAAGAAACGAAGCACTTGAAGATCATACTGTTCCCCGATTTCTCTTACGGTAAAAAAATTGCCCAGAGATTTTGACATTTTTCGGTTATCAATATTCAGAAATCCATTATGCAGCCAGTAACGGGCAAAGGTCTTCCCATTACAGCACTCACTCTGTGCTATCTCATTTTCATGATGAGGGAATATCAAATCTTCTCCGCCGGCATGAATGTCAATTTCTTCTCCCAGATACTTCTTGGACATTACAGAACACTCAATATGCCAGCCCGGACGACCTTCTCCCCAGGGCGATACCCAATAAGGCTCTCCTTCTTTTTTTGGTTTCCACAAAACGAAATCCAGGGGATCTTCTTTCTGATCTTCTCCTGATACCAGAAGAGAACGATTACCGGAACGCAGGTCATCCAGATTCTTGTGAGATAATTTCCCATATTCATCAAATTTTCTTGTACGGAAATATACAGTACCGTCTACTGCATAAGCATAGCCTTTCTCCATCAGAGTCTGAATCATATCAATCATGCCATCGATTTCCTGTGTGGCCTGCGGATGTGTGGTGGCTTCTTTCACATTCATATCCGCCATATCTTTTTTACACTCTTTGATATATCTCTCAGAAATCTCTTCCGCCGGAACACCCTCTTCCACAGACTTCTTAATGATCTTATCATCCACATCTGTGAAATTAGACACAAAATTCACTTCATATCCTTTATATTCCAGATAACGGCGGGCAGTATCAAATACAATCATGGGACGGGCATTTCCGATATGAATGAAATTATATACGGTAGGACCGCACACATACATTTTTACCTTTCCCTCTTCCAAGGGTACAAATTCTTCTTTCTTTTTTGTCATCGTATTATACAGCTTCATGATAAATCTCCTCTCTATCGCTATTTCTTTCACTTCTCTATCGTCTTCGGCTGAGAACAGCACTGCTTTTCTCTCATTTCCCGTTCCCGCAATTCTCTGTCTCTTTTTTCCCGACAACTGTGTAATTCTCTTTCCAGCTCGCCCACCAGATTTTCCAGTCTTGCATTTTCCTGTTTCAGAGTACTGATATCCTCCTGTACCGGATCCGGCAAATTGCACTGATCCATATTATCTCTTGGAATCTTCACATTCTGCTGGCGTACCACACGCCCCGGAATCCCCACTACCGTACAGTTCGGCGGCACTTCTTTTAACACCACAGAACCGGCGCCTATCTTGGAATTAGCTCCCACGGTAAAAGAACCGATCACCTTGGCTCCCGCACTGATCATCACATTATCTCCTATGGTGGGATGCCGTTTTCCTGTTTCTTTTCCCGTACCTCCCAGAGTTACCCCCTGATATATGGTAACATTATCTCCGATGATCGTAGTTTCTCCAATAATTACCCCACTTCCATGGTCAATAAAAAGTCCCTTTCCGATTGTTGCTCCCGGGTGAATCTCTATGCCTGTCTTTCTCGCTGCCCGTTGTGAAATCAGTCGTGCCAGAAAATAATGACCTTTCTTATATAATTTATGTGCTCTTCTATATTTGATCATAACCCGAAAACTGGGATAGAGCAATACTTCCAGGGGGGTTTTAATTGCCGGGTCTCTTTCCTGTATAACCTGGAACTCTTCCTTTAAATGTTTAATAAAACTCAAGTGAACTCCTCCTGTTTAACCTCATATTTCTCATAGGAAGTAATTTCCTATGAAATAAAAAAGCGGAAATACTCTGTCTAAGAGACGAAGTATATCCGCGGTTCCACTCTGATTAAAAATGCCTGTGCATCTTTCCCTCTATGCCTGTAACGTCTGCTCACGGATTCAGCTACCCAATATCTCTTACCCACGTAAAAAACACCTTCACTCAATCAGCTCCTGGATGCACTTCTCTGCCTTAGTCCCGGGATGGCTTCCAGCCGACGACCTTCCCTCTCTGTGTTCCCTGCCGACAGATACTCTTTCCAATCTATGCCTTTTCTTAACAATTCTGTTCTTACTTAGTGTATGCAAAAAAATGATTTTTGTCAATCAGAAATTTCCCTGATCGCACATATCGCCTGGGAAGAAATCCCTTGCATAGTACCTGTAAATCCAAGCCCTTCTTCTGTAGTAGCCTTAATATTTACCTGATCTGTGGAAATCTCAAGAGCTTTTGCCACGTTTTCAATCATTTTATCAATATGCGGCAAAAGTTTCGGTTTCTGAGCAATAATCGTAGCATCCAGATTTATGATTTCATAGCCTTTCTCTTTCAGTAATCCTCCCACCTTCTGTAAAAGAAGAATACTGGAAATTCCCTTATACTGAGGATCTGTATCCGGAAAATGTCTGCCAATATCCCGCAGTGCCGCTGCCCCCAGCAATGCATCCATGATGGCATGAACCACCACATCTGCATCCGAATGCCCAAGAAGTCCCAGTTCCCACGGAATCTCCACTCCTCCAAGAATCAATTTCCTTCCTTCTACTAATTTGTGTACGTCATATCCCATACCCACTCTCATAGCTTTTTCCTCTCTTTTCCCTGTTCTGTGTTCCTGTTTCCTGACATTATTTTCTTGTTTTATCATACCTCAGTTTGTAAAAAGATACAAATAAATTTCCAAACAATTTTTTTCAAAAAGTTCTTGACTTTTTTTCGACAATTTTATATAATGGTCAAGCAGGTTGCGGTTGGTAATCTGAACGAACATGGCGAGATAGCTCAGTTGGCTAGAGCATACGGTTCATACCCGTAGTGTCGAGGGTTCGAATCCCCCTCTCGCTATTTAAGAAAATTTCTTCTTGACTTTTTCTTATAACTTGTATATAATATCAAACAGTTGTTAATTCAACAGACCCATGGAATCTTAGCTCAGCTGGGAGAGCATCTGCCTTACAAGCAGAGGGTCACAGGTTCGAGCCCTGTAGGTTCCATTTTGGCGAGATAGCTCAGTTGGCTAGAGCATACGGTTCATACCCGTAGTGTCGAGGGTTCGAATCCCCCTCTCGCTACTAAAAGGAAAGTTTATTCGTAAACTTTCCTTTTTTTATTTCTCATCGTAACGGTTCAGTCCCCTCACAGTTACTTCTCATCACTCTAACCATTTGAAAATAATCCCCTTAAATGGCACTAGTCCGTCAAAAACAATTCGATTGCTGTCCACTTCCCTTTCTCCGCAATCAATAATCCCGGTATGCACCTGAAGCTGAGAGCATATCTGCGCCAGTTTTCCATGGATTCCCTCCGGATCTTTTGACTGTTCTCTTTCCTCTGCTTTTTTCAGCAATTTATCCACATAAACATGAATAAGGATTTCTACCGCCATGGAATCTCTGCTAATCTCCAATTCTCTTCCATACAGTTTTTTATATTCCTTTAAAATATATTCCGACAGTACCAATGCATCTTTCTTACTCTTCTGTTCCAGAAAATCATACAGATATTTTTCCCCGTAAATATGTACTTTATGTTTTTCAAATCCCACTTTAATTTCTTTATAGTATCGTTCTATCATGGCTTTTCTCCTGTTTTCTGATTAAATAAGGCTGCCCCGAAAAACTTCCGTATATCACAGACTTTTCCCGGGACAGCCCTGTTATGAATTTTATTACTTTTTATTTGAAGTATGCAACACCAGATTCGAAGATCTTAATATCCTGTTCTCCGTAAATATTCATGGCTACTGCATCGCCACGACGCTCACTGTGAGCCATTTTACCTAATACACGACCATCCGGACTGGTAATACCTTCGATGGATGCATAGGAACCATTTACGTTCCACTCTTCATTCATGGATACATTTCCTTCCAGATCACAATACTGGGTAGCTACCTGACCATTAGCAAAGAGTTTATCAATCCATTCTTTGCTTGCAACAAAACGACCTTCTCCATGAGATGCCGGATTTACATATACTTTACCCAGTTCTGCCTGTGCCAGCCATGGGGATTTGTTGGTAACAACTTTTGTATATACCATCTTGGATACATGACGGCCAATGGTATTATATGTCAATGTAGGAGAATCTTCTTTCTGTCCCACGATCTCGCCATAAGGAACAAGTCCCAGTTTGATCAGAGCCTGGAATCCGTTACAGATACCCAGCGCCAGACCATCTCTTTCATTGAGCAGTTTCATTACCGCTTCTTTTATCTTTGCATTCTGGAATGCGGTAGCAAAGAATTTAGCAGATCCATCCGGTTCATCTCCGGCAGAGAATCCACCCGGGAACATAATAATCTGTGCCTGATTAATTGCATCCTCAAAAATATTTACGGAATCACGGATATCTTCTGCTGTCAGATTCTTAAATACTCTTGTAATGACATCTGCGCCTGCCCGCTGGAATGCTTTTGCACTGTCATATTCGCAGTTTGTTCCAGGGAATACCGGAATAAATACGGTAGGACGAGCCACTTTATTTTTACATACATGGATGCTGTCTGCCTTGTAGAGAGGACTTTCCACTTTTTCCATGTTATCTGTGCCTTTTGTCTTGAATACTTTTTCCAGAGTTCCTGTCCATGCCTGCAAAGCCTCTTCCATGGAAATACATAAACCGTCTTTATACTCAAATCCATCTTTATCTGTAACTTCACCGATCACAGTATAGGAAGCGGATAACTGGCTTACCTTTTCTGCCGGAACTTCACAGATAATATCACCAAATCCAGGTGCAAAGAAATCTCTTTCATCCAGATTATGCTCAATCTTTACGCCCATCCGGTTACCAAATGCCATTTTGCTCACTGCTGCCGCAATACCATGACGATCCAGAGCATACGCAGAAAGTACTTTTCCGTCTACAATGTCTTTGTGAAGTTTTCCATACAGATCCATCACTTTCTCATATTCTGGAAGATCATATGCATCCTTCGGCAGACGGAACCATACCAGCTTGCTTCCCACTTTTTTCAGTTCCGGTGTGATGATTTCCTGCTGTTTTGCCACATCCACAGCAAAGGATACCAGGGTAGGCGGAACATCAATTTCATTGAAGGTTCCGGACATACTGTCTTTTCCTCCGATAGAAGGAAGACCAAATCCCAACTGTGCGGAATATGCACCCAAAAGCGCTGCAAACGGCTGACTCCAACGACTGGGATCTTCTGTCATACGGCGGAAATATTCCTGGAATGTGAAACGGATCTTGGAGTAATCTCCACCATTTGCCACGATACGTGCCACAGATTCTACCACTGCGTACACAGCTCCATGGTATGGACTCCAGCTTGAAACATAAGGATCAAAACCGTAACTCATCATAGTTACAGTATCTGTTTTTCCCTTCATAACGGGAACTTTCGCTACCATAGCCTGAGTTTCCGTCATCTGATATTTTCCACCGTGAGGCATAAACACGCTGCCTGCACCGATAGAACCGTCAAACATCTCCACCAGTCCCTTCTGGGAACAGGTATTCAGATCAGCCAGCACATCCAGCCACTGTTTTTTCGTATCTGCTGGCGCCTGTGCCGGACGCTCCAGAGTATTTCCTTCTCTGTTTGGAATATCCACCAGAACTTCTGTCTCCTGATGAGCTCCATTGGTATCCAGGAAAGCACGGGAAATATTTACAATTTCCTTTCCTCTCCATTTTAATACAAGACGAGGTTCTTCTGTAACCTGAGCAACTACTACTGCCTCCAGATTTTCCTCGTTGGCATATTTCATAAATTCATCCACGTCTTTTGGATCCACAACAACTGCCATACGTTCCTGAGATTCAGAAATAGCAATTTCTGTTCCATCCAGACCGGCATATTTTTTCGGAACTTTATCCAGATTTACCTGCAGACCTGCCGCCAGTTCTCCGATAGCAACAGACACACCACCCGCACCGAAATCATTACATTTTTTAATCAGACAGCTTACTTCTTCTCTTCGGAACATACGCTGAATCTTACGCTCTGTAGGAGCATTTCCCTTCTGAACTTCTGCTCCGCATACCTCGATAGAAGCCTCTGTATGAACTTTAGAAGAACCTGTTGCACCGCCGATTCCGTCACGTCCGGTACGTCCTCCCAACAAGATGATGATATCTCCCGGATCAGATGTTTCTCTCTTCACTGCCCGTCTGGGAGCCGCGCCAAGTACCGCACCGATTTCCATACGTTTTGCCACGTAATCCGGATGATAAATCTCTTTTACATAACCAGTAGCAAGACCGATCTGATTACCATAAGAACTGTAACCGTGAGCTGCCCCTCTTACCAACTTCTTCTGTGGCAATTTACCCTTCAGTGTTTCCTTCACAGAAACAGTAGGATCTGCCGCACCGGTAACACGCATTGCCTGATATACATAAGTACGGCCTGACAACGGATCACGGATTGCTCCACCCAGACAGGTAGCCGCGCCACCAAATGGTTCAATCTCTGTAGGATGATTGTGAGTTTCATTTTTAAAGTTGATCAGCCACTCTTCTTCTTTTCCATCCACATCTACAGGCACTACGATAGAGCAGGCATTAATCTCATCAGATTCTTCCTGATCCTGCAGTTTACCTTCTGCTTTTAACTTTTTCATAGCCAGAAGAGCCAGATCCATCAGACAAATAAATTTGTCATCTCTTCCTTTATACAGAACTTCTCTGTCAGACAGATATTGCTCATACGTTTTTACGATAGGCTCTTTATAATCCCCATCTTTAAATGTAACATTCTTCAATTCTGTGGAGAATGTGGTGTGACGGCAATGGTCTGACCAATAAGTATCCAATACACGGATCTCTGTCATAGAAGGATCGCGTTTTTCTTCATTTTTAAAATAATTCTGAATATGCTGAAAATCTTTAAACGTCATAGCCAGATTCAAAGAAGCATAGAGTTCTTTCAACTCTTCCTCAGCCATCTGGGAAAATCCGTCAAAGACTTTAACATCTTCCGGTTCTTCAAAATTTGTAACAAGAGTTTCCGGTTTCACCATATCCGTTTCTCTTGAATCCACCGGATTGATACAATGATTCTTGATCGCTGCAAATTCCTCGTCGGTAATCTCTCCTTCAATCACATATGTGGTTGCAGATTTGATGATCGGCTGCTCGTCCTCTTTCAAAAACTGTACACACTGCACTGCAGAATCTGCTCTCTGATCAAACTGACCTGGGAGATACTCAACAGAAAATACCCGAGCGCCTTCTGCCATCGGGATACTTTCTTTATATAAAATATCTACTGGCGGCTCAGAAAATACGCAGCCACATGCTTTTTCAAATACTTCATCTGAAATATTCTCCACATCGTATCGAATAAATACATGTACCCCTGTCACAGTTTTAATTCCCAGATAACTGCTAATTTCATGATTCAATTCCTTAGCCTGTACAGCAAAATCCGGTTTCTTTTCTACATAAACCCGTCTTACATCACTCATATGTTTCTGTCCTTTCTTTTGTTCCAGCTTATAACCCTGTAGATCATATCATTTTGTTACACTATCATTTAGATATTGGGACAAAAGATACCTGACGAATTGTTTCGTGCTACGCACTCTCACAATTCTGCCCCAAATTCGGATATCGCGGGGCATACGCCCCACTTTTATCCTCATATTGGGGGCGGGTCATAAAGGCATAAAACCACTTATGTGCAAGCACAACGTGGTTTATGACCTTTTGACCCTGGCATCTTATATATAGAAAATACCACAATTCTTATTATAAGTAAAATTAATATATTTAATTATTTTAATAAGTTTAACTTATTTTATTTATTATTTTATGGAAAACCCATTCCTTTTCTGCTATACTGACCATAGACAACAAGAAAACATTTACAGAGCATTGCGAGGATACACCATGGATATTAATTATGAATTATACAAAGTATTTTATTACGTTGCCATTTCTCTCAGCTTTTCCGAAGCTTCCAAGCAACTTTTTATTTCTCAGTCTGCCGTCAGCCAATCCATCAAAGTTCTGGAAAAAAAACTGGGAATCAGCCTGTTTATCCGCAGTACCAAACGGGTGCAGCTTACCCCGGAAGGCGAAACTCTTCTTCGTCATATTGAGCCTGCTATGAATCTGATCAAGCGTGGAGAAGCTCAGATTATGGAAGCCAGCAACCTGGGAGGCGGTCAGCTTCGTATTGGAGCCAGCGATACGATTTGTCGCTATTATCTGGTTCCCTTTTTAAATCAATTTCACAAAGCGCACCCCAGTGTCCACATTAAAGTAACCAATCAGACTTCTACCCTCTGTGTGAATCTTCTGGAAATGGGACAGGTAGATCTTATCGTCACCAACTACCCCAACTCCAGCCTGAGCCACGGTGATCATGTCCGGGAGATTCATACCTTTCAGGACTGTTTCATTGCCAGTTCTTCCTATTACGGGGAATTAAAAGGTCGAAAACTTTCCCTGAAAGAACTGTTATCTTATCCCATTCTGATGTTGGATCGAAAAAGTACCACCAGCGAATTTCTGCATAATATTTTTCAGCAGCATCAGCTAGATCTGGTTCCTGAAATCGAGCTGGGGAGCAATGATCTTCTCATTGATCTGGCAAGAATCGGACTGGGAATTGCTTTTGTTCCTGATTACTGTATTCCAACAGACGGAGAACTGTTTCCACTGGATATAGAAGAAGAACTTCCCTCCAGAAAACTTGTGATTACCCACAATCCACAGCTTCCTCTCACAAAAGCTGCCAAAGAATTTCTTGATATCTTATAAGTTCCATGCAAAAACGGGAGTCTGAAAAATCAGACTCCCGCTTCTGTTTGCGTAGGCTCCGGACCCACAACCTGATCCGGACTGAAATATACCACTACCGGATACCCAATATCTACGGTATTAAATATTTTTTCCATAGCGTCTCTCGGCGTGTTAATGCATCCGTGAGAACCATTTGTTTCATAAGTAGTCGGCACGTATTGTTCCGGTGTACGCCAGTTAGCATCATGAATTCCCACATCTCCGTTAAATGGCAGCCAGAAATCCGAATGTGCTCTGTATTTCTTAAAATCAAAATCTGCCTTTTTTCCATCGATTGCCCAGACGCCACCGGAAGGCGTATCATGACCTGTCGCATGATTTCCCGTCACCACCGGAGTCTGTACTACCAGATTTCCATCTTTATAACACCACATGGTCTGAGTACTGATGCAGATTTCCACATAAGTTCCTCCAATATCATTCTTTTTCCGTTCCACACCTTTGTACAAATACACTGGTTCTCTCGTTTCCTGAACACCCGCCTGAATGGCTTCTATCAAAGCCTGTGTTGTCTTATCTCTGTTGATTACCCAGCCGTAATCTCCTCTGTGTTTGGGAAGGGTAATTTTCTGTCCTGTAGACGTCTGAAATTCTCTGGTAAGGGAATAGGTATCCGTTTCATACGCCATCTCCTTTACCCAGTTGGCAGCCTGATTCTGATCGATACTGTAACTGCCGTCCTCTCCCTTCACCAGCCAGGATTTTATCAGCTTTTTGTCCACAGTAAACTGTCGGTCTTTAAAATCATAAATGATATTGGCAGAAATCAAAGTATTCAACTGCTGTACTTTTGCATTTAACTCCTCGTTCGTAGAGAGAATCTCCGGCTTCTCATAGAGCTCCAAAGCCTCTAAATCGATCTCTGTTTTTCCCGTATCTACCGCATCCAAAACAGCATTTTTTACTTCTTCTCTTTTCAATGTATTCCCCTGCTGCTCCGGAACTATGGAAAATCCTTCTTCTGTTTCTTCCATGGAAGCATTCACAGGAGCTGTCACATTTTCCGGCTGAAAACACTTCAATCCATCTAAAACCTGATCGATTCCTTCTTTATTATAGGCAATGTTTGCTGCGGTTTCATAAACCTTGTCCCCTTTTAGAGCTGACGGCCAGCGATACACCTTTTGCTTTTTCAACAGTTTTTCCACACCCTGATCATCTACATAAGTAATATTTAACATCTGTGCAGTAATGACCTCTGAAGCATCTCCCCGTTCTTTCACAACCAGGTTATATTCCTGAAGACCATCCTGAATTTTTTCTTTCACTTTTTCTACTGTCATACGACTGCAATCTATTCCGTTAATCTTCGTTCCCGGGAAAAAATGCGTCTTAAAATAAGAACTTATGCTAAAGTATCCTGCCAGAAGAATCACCAACAATATTCCCATAAGAATACCAGACATAAGAAGCTTCTTTTTTAATCGCTTCTTTGATCCTTTTTTCAAATTCTTTTCCATCTTCTACTCCTCCCTGAAAAACAATACTCCTTATCTATTCCAGAATACCATCCTCTTTCCTTTGGGTAAACCCTTTTTACAAGATGTAAGAAAGGTTTAAGAATATGAAAGATTTGTCCAGAATTTTTCCAGAACACCTTTTACATTTGCCCTCGTACAAATCTCATAATCCTCCCACTCTCTTGGAAACAGATAGCGATACTCCAAGGTACAAAACCGTTCATCCAAAAGCAAAATCACCCCTTTATCCTCCTGCGTTCGGATCACTCTCCCTGCTGACTGAAGTACTTTATTCATTCCCGGAAAACGATATGCATAATCAAACCCATTTTCCTGTTTTTTATCATAATATTTTTTCAGGATTTCTCTTTCATAATTTACCTGAGGCAAGCCGGTTCCCACAATCACCGCCCCCACCAGTTTTTCCCCTGTAAGATCGATACCCTCTGCAAAAATACCTCCCATTACGCAAAATCCCAATAAAGTCCTGGTATTTTCTTCCTCAAACTCCCTTAGAAATTCTTCCCGGTCCTTTTCCTGCATAGAAGGATTCTGAAGCAATATTTTTCTTTCCAGATATCCATACTTTTCTTCATATATCCGATAAATATCCTCCATCATTTTATAAGAGGGGAAAAATATCATATAATTTCCCTGTCTTGTTTCTGCCACCTGATGAATATATTCCGCTATTCTTCCATATTCTTCCGGTCCTCTTCGGGTATATCGGCTGCTTACATCCCTGGCAAGAATCACCTTTTTTTGTTCCGGCAAAAAGGGAGTTTTTGCATAAACAGCGTAATCTTCTGTCCTTCCACTAAGAAGTTTTTTATAGTATCCCACCGGAAGTAATGTGGCAGAAAAGAATATCGTACTGACTCCTTTATCCAAGCAGTTTTGCAGATTTTTTGCAGGATTTACACAATATAATTTTACCCGGAACCGTCCATCCTCTTCATGCTGGGTATACATCACATAATTTTCATCCAACAAATCATAAACATATAAGAAACTTCTTACCTGAAAATAAAAATCTAACAGCTCTTTTCGAAGCTCTCCGTCTTCCAGTTCCTCCAGATAACTCTCCATCTCTCCCATCACATTCATCAAGGATACGGCAAGCCCTCCCAGACTATCCACCACCTGATACGTCTCACATTCCCGCTTCAACTCCAACAACTGTCGATTACATCGTTCCAGACTTCTTTCCAATTTTTTCCGGTAAGGTTTCACCAGTTTTTTCATTTTTAAAAAATCTTCCTTATATAGAACGGCGCTGTACATTTCCCGCCCCCGTTCTACCAGATTATGAGCTTCATCAATTAAAAATACATAATTTCCTTTATTTCCCTCACTGAAAAATCTTCGCAAATACACATCCGGATCAAATACATAGTTATAATCACAAATGATCGCATCCACCCAGGTAGCCACATCAAGACACATCTCATAAGGACACACCTGATATTTTTCACTATATTCCATTAACGTATCTCTGTCATAACTGTCTCTTTCTGTCAACAAATGAAAAACAGCGTCATTCACCCGATCAAAATGACCTTTAGCCCGGGGACAATTCACCGGGTTACATTCTGTCTGTTCGCAGACACACATTTTCTCTTTTGCCGTAATAATCAAAACTTTACAGGAAAGTCCCTGATTTTTCAAAATCTGAAAGGCTTCCCAGGCCACTGTGCGGGTTATGGTTTTTGCTGTGAGGTAAAAAATTTTTTCTGTAAGTCCCTCTCCCATAGAGCGAACAGCAGGAAAAATCGTTGACATGGTTTTCCCCACTCCCGTAGGCGCCTGAATAAACAATTGCATCTTACGAAGAATGGTACGATATACTCCGGATACCACATCTCTTTGCCCCTCCCTATAAGGAAAAGGAAATTCTAATCCCTCCATGGAAGCATTTCTTGTTTTTTTCCATTGATATTCCCACAATGCCCACTGATAATATTGGGCGATCAGCCACTCATACCATTTTTCCAGCTCTTCCCTGGTATATGTACTCTCAAACCGTCGAATTTCCTCTGTATCCAGATGACAGTACGTCATCTGCACCTGAATCTGCTTCAGATCTTTCTCCTGACTCCAGAAGAATGCATAACATTTTGCCTGCGCCAAATGAACTTCCATGGGTTCCTCCAGAAAACGTAAATCTCTGTGTACTCCCTTAATCTCATCGATGACCACATTCTCTTCTGTCTGAATTACCCCATCTGCCCGTCCTTCTACCAGAATCACAAATTCATCAAATTCCGTCCTGTGAGCCATGGAAACCTCCGCCTGGTAGGAAGCTCCCATCTGCCGCTGAATTTTCCTGTGTATACGACTGCCTTTTGCCATGGCTTCCCGGTCTGCAAAAGCGCCCTTTCGTGTATCCAGATCTCCCGATCTCAAAATAAATTCTACCAGATTTCGCACAGATATCCGTATTACTTCTTTATCCATGACAATCTCCCTGCTTTCACTTATTCGCAACTGTTTCCTGCTTTTCCAGTTACCCTTTTCACTTCCGACAAAAATTATACCACGCACACTGAAAAGAAAAAAGGATTATCGACCTGAAACTTTTCCCGGCCAATAACCCTTTTCCATGTTCCTGTTCTCTGCACTTATGCAATTGCAAATTTTTGCAGAGTATGGTTAAATTCTTTATTCTCTCCGTAGTATTGCACGGTCAATTCCTTGGTCAAATCCATACTCAGGATTCCCAAAATAGACTTTGCATCAATGATGAAACGATTATAAAATATATCAATATCAAAATCACATTTTCCCGCTGCCGCTACAAATTCCTCGACTTCTTTTGTTTCGTTCAGTTTAATCTTACTTACTTTGCACTCTGACATAGTATCACCCTTTCTTTATTATCAACTGGTAGTACCACCCTTTGATTTCGCTATATTATTGCATCCTGATCAACATTTGTCAATTCTTTTTTGATAAAGTTTTCACATACAAAAACAAGCTTATTTTTGTGTATTTTCCCTTGCACAGACCTGTTTTTTCCCTGTTTATCAAGCATTTTCCCTGTATTGAAATCGTTTTCAATATCTTTTATTTCTTCTTCCGGCTATTCATTCAAATTTTTCTTTAAATTTTCGTCAAATTCCACCATATACTTTCTATATTTTATGGGAAGATTCATCTGCTGAAGATTTCTGTTTTCTCTCTCCCGGATAGAAATATGTCTGCAAAATCCACGAAAAAGTTCCTCATAATCCCTTTCTGTATCTTCTGCCTCCATCAAAACTTTCCACTTTTCTCCATGATCCCGATATATCACACAGGGTTGATAGGGAGCATGTAATAAGGATTTTTCTCTTCTTTCATCATAAATTATCCAGTATTCTCCCTGAAAACGATCTGCAAAATGTTCCTGAAATAATAAAAGAAGATCATTTTCAGGAGAACAGACAGCAAATAAAATCCCACCGGAAATTTGAGAAAACCGCAGGAATCCCAGATAGTGATGATATTCATTTCTGACTCTCCGATACAATTCCATCACTTTTCTCACATAAGGATTCTTCAGATTCCCCAGATATTTTTTCCCATATAAACTTCCATACCGGGAAAGACACTCTACTAATGTCCGGTAAATCGCAGTTCCTTTTTCCTTATCATTGGCAGCGGCTGCATAACAGATATTTTCTGTTATCTCTCCTCCCAGCCTTTTTCTCATAGTATTCCACACCTTCACAGCAAGAGAGGATTCCGGTTTTACATAATGATATTCACAAAAAAATTCTGTATCTCCATCATTTTCCGTTCGTAATTCTACATTTCCATGTCCTACTTTTTTCTCCCATGCCACATAAACTCCCGTAAGTATACCCTCCAGGGAATCTTCACAGAAAAAAACATACGTGTTCTCCATATCCATTATCTCCATTCTTTTTCTGTTTCAAACAAAGAAAGCTGCTCAAAAGATACATCTGTCGGAAACTTCTCCCTGGGGTCCAAAAGATTCCTCAAAATATAATTCTCTTCCAATTTTGTATGATACATCATCCGTCCCTGACAGGTTATAAAATAAAGAGCCCGTTTCAATACCACTCGCATTTTCCTTAAATCTTCAAAAGTAAGAGTTCCGAACTTTCTGGCTCGTACAATCTTCTGCGCAGACCGCACCCCGATTCCCGGTATCCGAAGAAGCATCCGATAATCTGCCGTATTTACTTCCACCGGAAACAATTCCAAATGTCGAAGCGCCCAGTCACACTTGGGATCCACGAACATATTAAAATTCGGTCTCTCTTGAGATAAAAGCTCCTGCGCCTGAAATCCATAAAATCGCAGCAGCCAATCTGCCTGATATAACCGGTGTTCTCTGAGTAAAGGCGGTCCCTGAGGCAACATGGGGAGTGATGTATCCTCATTTACATTTACAAAAGCGGAGTAAAATACCCTTTTCAGTTCGAACCTCTGATAAAGAGATTCCGCAGTGTGCAAAATCTGATAATCATTTTCCCCTGTCGCACCTATAATCATCTGGGTACTCTGTCCAGCCGGTACAAAATGGGGAGCATGACGATACAATGTCAATTCCTGCTTATTTTCCATCGCTCTTGTCTGAATCTGACGCATCGGCGCCAGAATAGTTTTTCTGTTTTTATGAGGAGCCAGAGTGCGAAGTCCTTCCGCAGTTGGAAACTCCACATTGATACTCATTCGATCCACATAATATCCTGCTCTTTCTATCAGTTCTGCCGGCGCTCCCGGAATTCCCTTCAAATGAATATACCCCTGAAAATGATATTCTTCACGCAGCTTATATACTGTTTGAAAAAGCAATTCCATCGTATAGGATGGACTCTTCAAAATTCCTGAACTTAAAAATAATCCTTCTATATAATTTCTTCTGTAAAATCCCATAGTAAGTTCACATACTTCCTGAGGAGTAAAAGAAGTTCTTACTACATCATTAGACGAACGATTCACACAATAACGACAATCAAAAACACATTCATTGGTAAAAAGAATCTTCAGTAAGCTGATACACCGGCCATCTGCGGAAAAACTGTGACAGATTCCCGGTGAGATACTGTTACCTATACCTTTTCCTCCATTCTTCCTGTCCACTCCACTGGAGGTACAGGATACATCATACTTGGCTGCATCTGATAATATATTCAGTTTTTCTCCTAAAGTCATTTGTTCCTGAATAACCATAAGTCCCTCCGCATCGAACATTTGTTTTCTTTTTTATTATATACCAAACATTTGTTCGTGTCAAGAATCAAAAAAAACTGTTAAGGACTCGTACTTTCAACACAGCCAGCCCTTAACAGGTTCTTTTATTTTTTAAGGTTATTTTATTCTCTTCCCATCATGTAGAGTTTCTCTACGGCTTTTTCCACATACTCATTGTCCACTGCGTGGAAAGCTCCCTGATCTGCCGCTTCCGCATACAGAGGATTGATAGGCATCTTACCCAGAACTTCCATTCCAAGATCCCCTGCAATCTCATCAATATGACTGTCGCCAAAGATCTTAATCTCTTTTCCACAATCCGGACACAGCACATAACTGTAGTTTTCCACCACACCCAACACTTTGATATTCATCATCTGAGCCATTTTGTAAGCTTTTCTCACAATCATCTTTACCAGGTCCTGAGGAGAAGAAACAATAACAATTCCCTCTACCGGCAGAGACTGAAATACAGTCAGAGGAACATCGCCGGTTCCCGGAGGCATATCTACAAACAGATAATCCAGATCACCCCAGATAACATCACTCCAAAACTGTTTCACCATATTTGCCAGAATCGGTCCTCTCCAGATAACCGGTTCATCTTCCTGAGGAAGAAGCAGATTGACAGACATTACTTTAATGCCATTTTTTGCTGTCATAGGATAAATTCCATCTTCTGCTGCCTGTGCCGGTCCCTGAATTCCATACATCTTCGGTATAGACGGTCCTGTGATATCTGCATCCAGAATTCCCACGTTAAAACCTTTTTGTGCCATCTGATTTGCCAACGATGCGGTAACAAAAGACTTACCAACACCGCCTTTTCCGCTGACAACACCGATTACGTGTTTAATATTAGAATCTTTGTTCATATCCACCAGCATACTCTGCGGCTTTCTGCTTGGGCATCCTTCGCAGCTTTCCTTGGTACAGGATGTACTGTTACATTCTTTTGCCATTTTACTTAAACCTCTTTTCTCATCTATCTTTATTTCATAAAGCGATCAATCGCCTTATTTAACTCTTCCAATGCCTGAGAGTCTCCTTCTCTCACTGCATCCACAATACAGTGTTCGATGTGATCTTGAAGAATTACCTTTCCTGTATTGTTAATCGCCGACTTCACAGCCGACAACTGAATCAAAACCTCTGAACAATCTCTTCCGTCTTCCACCATCCGGCGGATAGATTCCAGATGACCGATTGCTCTGGACAGCCGATTCAGTACTGCCTTCGTGTTCTGATGGGTATGGGTATGTCCGTGTTCCCCGTGGGCATGGGTATGTCCATGCATCTTTTCATGTTCATGAGCTTCCTCCTCCACATGGGTGTGACGGATCACCGTTCCATCCTCCAACACATGGGTATGTGTTGCTATATGATCTGCCATAAGTCCTCCTGTCTAAATCTCAGAAAATGTATATCTTTGATGAATTCCAGCAGTAAAAATATCAAACACGATACTTCCATCTTTCTGCTGGATTTTTTCATATGTAAATTCCTTTCCCTGAAATTTCTGCTGAATATAAATCTCAGGATCCTCACACTCTATTTCTTCAAAAAACTGATCACGGGAATGATTCAAAGGACACTGGTTGATGATTTCTCTGATTGCTTCATATTCTTTCATCGTTTTTCTCCTGTATTTCTCCGTAAAGTCACTGTTACCTGCCTATTATATCAGTCTGAACAGGAAAGAACAAGCACCCCCGGGGGAAGATTTTTATATTTTTTGTCAAAAACCATTGCTTAATAGAAAATAAGAGGGTATTATAAGACCATTAAAGTTTCGAATTATTTTCAGGAGGATTAACCATGAAGCTTTTAGAAGATCGTATTTTAAAAGACGGCATCGTAAAACCAGGCAATGTATTAAAGGTAGACAGTTTTCTGAATCATCAGATGGACATTGAGTTTATTAATGAACTGGGAAAAGAATTTAAACGCCGTTTTCAGGATGCTCCCATTACCAAGATTCTTACAATTGAGGCTTCCGGCATTGGAATTGCCTGTCTTGTAGCTCAATATTTTCATGTACCTGTTGTATTTGCCAAAAAAGCGCAGAGTCTGAATCTAGACGGGGAAATGTATACTTCCAAAGTTGAATCCTTTACCCACAAAAAAGTCTATGATGTGATTCTTTCAAAAAAATTTCTGGGACCGGAAGATCATGTTCTGCTGATCGATGATTTTCTTGCCAACGGCTGCGCCCTGATGGGTCTGATTGAAATTGTAAAAAAATCCGGCGCTACCCTGGAAGGAGCCGGAATCGTCATCGAAAAAGGATTTCAGACCGGTGGAAAAATGATTCGGGATATGGGGGTTCGTCTGGAATCTCTGGCAATCATTGATTCCATGACAGATGATTCCCTTACTTTCCGCCCGGGAAACTAATGAAATGCTTCCATTCTTCCACCAGTCTTTCCAAAGACCATGCGGCATTTGCCGGACTGGTGGAAGGTAATTTTATTGCTTCTCTTCCCACAACCGGCTTTATATAGCGGTTATACATTTTCCAGGCAGTAGCTCCGTTGGTAAATATTTTCTCCACTGGCGCCTGTTTCAGAATTACAGAAATGTCATTCGGCACCACATCCTGGATACTGCTGTCACTGGAGCCTTCTATCTGACAGGAGGCGATCACATCCCAGACAGCCACATGATGCTCCAGGAGCATCTTTTTCTTTTCTTCTATTCCCTGAGGAACTGAACAATTCCCTACTGCTGCCATTACTTTCCAAAAACGATTTTGTGGATGATTGTAGAAAAAGTTTCCCTCCCTGGATTTTACAGAGGGAAAACTTCCAAGAATCAAAATTTTACTGTTATGATCCCATACCGGAGGTATTTCATGTACCGCATACTCCATTTTTATACTTCCTCCTCATCAAATTCCACATCTGTATAGTATCCCCTGTCTGTCTCTCGAATATCTTTCACAATTCCTTTTCTTGATTTCAATCTTTCATACCCCTGATAATTTCTGCTCATGGCAATCATAGGTTGGATCGTATAATAATAAGATGTGGGAAGGGGACTTTCCGTCACTTCCACTTCTTCTCCCACCTGCAAAAGTCCTTGACGTTCCATTTTAAATTCCATTGTTCTCATTTTGACCACTCCTGCTCTGCTTTTACAAACTTATACTCTGCACAAATGTAACAGCTCAGTCCGCGCTATTCGTAAAACCGCACTGCGTGCTTATCGTGGCTATCGCCACTGTTTTACTCATAACTAGGCGCTCCTCTCGTTCCATACACGGGACACTGTTACCCACAAATTGTACATCAACCGGATAAAAATGTAAATTCCATCCGGACGATTCCCCAGTGGAATCCCCCCAAAAAACAATTCGCCATTGATTATATATAAGAATAAAAAAATTTTAGGCATTTTTATTCTTGCGTATCCTATTTCTCCATTATATAATGAGATACGTGCTTACTAACAAAATAGTAATAGTTCAGCATCTTCGGTGGATGCTGAATGATTACCCAAAACAACTGATATTTATTCATAAGGAGAACAAACATGGGTGGAATTTTTGGAGTTGCATCAAAGAAAAGTTGTGTATCTGATCTGTTTTTCGGAACTGACTATCATTCACATCTGGGAACCCGCAGAGGCGGTATGGCAGTCTATGATAAGACACATGGTTTTGACCGGGCTATTCACAATATTCAAAACTCACCATTTCGTACAAAGTTTGAACGTGATGTGGATGAACTTGAAGGAACATTAGGTATTGGCTGTATTTCAGATTCAGATCCCCAACCATTAATGGTTCAGTCACATCTGGGAAGTTTTGCCATCACCACAGTAGGAAGAATCAATAATATGGATCAGTTGGTAAAACATTCTTTTGCCAATGGCTGTACACATTTTCTGGAAATGAGTGGAGGAAATATCAACGCTACAGAAATGGTAGCTTCTCTGATCAACCAGAAACCTACTTTAGTAGAAGGAATCCGCTATGCACAGGAAATGATCGAAGGATCCATGACTATGCTGATCATGACTCCGGAAGGAATCTATGCTGCCAGAGACCGTCTGGGACGTACCCCTTTGATTCTCGGTAAAAAAGAGGATGCTGTCTGTGCTTCTTTTGAAAGTTTTGCATATTTCAATCTTGGCTACCATGACTACAAAGAACTGGGACCGGCAGAAATCGTTTTCTTCACACCGGAAGGTGCGGAAACCATTGCACCTGCACAGGAAGAAATGAAAATCTGCTCTTTCCTCTGGGTATATTATGGTTATCCCACTTCTACATATGAAGGCGTTAATGTAGAACAGATGCGTTATACCTGTGGCGATATGCTGGCACAACGTGACGTAGTAAAACCTGACATCGTTGCCGGTGTTCCTGATTCTGGTATTGCTCATGCAATTGGCTACGCAAACAGATCAAAAGTTCCGTTTGCCCGCCCATTCATCAAATATACCCCTACCTGGCCACGTTCTTTCATGCCTGCTCATCAAAAACAGCGTGAGCAGATCGCACATATGAAGTTAATTCCTGTTCGGGAATTAATCAAGGATAAGAGTCTTCTTCTCATTGATGACTCCATTGTTCGCGGCACACAGTTGAGTCAGACTACAGAATTTTTATACGAAAGCGGCGCGAAAGAAGTTCATATTCGTCCTGCTTGTCCACCACTTCTGTACGGCTGTAAATACCTGAACTTTTCTCGTTCTAATTCTGAAATGGATCTGATCACCCGCCGGGTAATCCAAAAACGAGAAGGTAAAATCACAGAAGCAATTCTGGAAGATTATACAAATCCAGATTCACACAATTACCAGGGAATGTTGGAAGACATCAAAGAACATCTGAACTTTACTTCCCTTCGTTATCATCGTCTGGATGATATGGTAGCTTCCATTGGACTTTCTCCATGTAAGCTGTGTACCTATTGTTTCGATGGAAAAGAATAATTTTTCTGTTCCCAAAACCAAATACATGATAAAATCAGTGGCAGATGTGCTCATAAGAGTTACATCTGCCACTGATTTTATTTTCGTTTTAAACGAATTATTCTTCTATTTTACTTCCACAATGAATACAGAATCTATCTCCTGGTTTCACCACATTTCCACATTTAGGACACAATATGGGAGATGGTGTTTTGGGAACTTCCTGATTTCCATACACCGGTTGTTCCTGTGTCTGTTTCTCCGTACCTGTTACAGGCTGT
The DNA here is from genome assembly GCA_034114925.1 of Oliverpabstia sp. Lineage (GTDB taxonomy): Bacteria > Bacillota > Clostridia > Lachnospirales > Lachnospiraceae > Oliverpabstia. The sequence continues at coordinate 13,645 of JAXEUM010000044.1, read as the reverse complement.
TCTTTCACTTCCATCTGACTACTGGAAGGCGCTTTTTCCTGACTCTGACTGTTCTGAGGCGCCGGACCATTTACCGGATATCCACAGTTCTTACAATAGTTCTTTCCCGGAGGAACTATCGCACCACAGTTTTTACAAGTATGCATTGCGTTTTGCATGGTACTCTGTGCTGAATTCTTAATACCATTTCCCATCTCCTGTACAGCAGATTTGAACTGAGAACCAATCTGAGAACCCAGACTCTGTCCATTTCCACCACCATTGGGAGATACCGGAGGAACATTACCGCCATAATTACTTCCACCGTAAGTATTGCCTCCATAGCTGTTTCCGCCATAGCCATTTCCGTTTGGATACATTGCCTCATATTTTTCCTGAAACTTATTCATCACATCACAGGAATAAAAATATGACAAAAATGGAATGTTCATAAATAATGTGAAAAATACAGGTGATTCCACATTGACATCATATTTTTTGCTGGCAGTATCCAATCGCGATGCCAGGGTATATGTCCAATACATACCATAAATTCCACAGGTAAGAATGGATAACAGCCATGCCACAATATAATTCATCGTTTCTTTTCCATCATCGGAACAAATCACATTCACATCTTCTCCATAGCGATACCAGAAATAGATGTTGTACAAACCACATGTGAGAACTCCAAAGATCGCACTCAGAAGTCCTTCTCGTCTCTTCAATTGCATAAAGACATCCTCCCTTTTCCTTTTTTCAGCCGTCATCAGGCCTCTCAACAATTTTCTTCATTATAACATTCACCAGATGCTTCTGCAACTTCCAGAAATAAAATTCTATCTTAAGTCTTTCTTATGAAATCTTTTTCATAAATCAATTTGAGATTTAATGAATTATAAAAATTGGCAGATACTCTCCGGAAAATATATAAGTTTCTTGGCTGGATTTTGTGAATTTGTTGCAATTTCCGTGTTTTCACAATTTACTCACCACTTTTTTAACGAAAAAAATGGTGAGTAAATTCAATTTTTACCATTTGTACACCAAAAATGGTGTATAATGATCAAAGGAGATTCCAAGAAATTCTATCATACTCAGGAGGTAGTACATGAAAAAATTGCCTGAAAACTTCAAGAAAGTTTTGTTTTCAAAAATTAAAATTCTTTTACTGATCTGTATTGTATATTATCTGATTACCTGGTTCACAGGCTGTCCCATCAAATATTTTACCGGAATTTCCTGTCCGGGATGCGGTATGACAAGAGCCTGGATCGCCTTGCTCCATCTGGATATTTCCCATGCCTTTTCCTTTCATCCCTTGTTTTTTACCGTACCGTTTATTGTATTTGCCTTTCTGTTTGATGATTGGATTGATTTCAGAAAATATCGTTGGGCAGGTGTTCTCCTCGGAATTTTATTTTTCCTTGTCTATTTCATACGCATCATCTGGTTTCCTGACGATATCGTTTCCTTTCACCCGGAAAATGGATGGATTTGGAGAATGATATCTGGGGTTACTCAGATACTGAAAAACTCGTAACTGTTCAGTACCCTCACAGTTACGAGCAAAAATCCCATCGCCTCCGGCAATGGGATTTTTGTTTGTATGTCTCGGGATTGGCTTGCAATTGCAAGCCAACATCTCACGGGACAAGTAGACTACTAAATAGTTACAAAAATTCTTTATAACCCCAGTATCTGCGCCACAAATGCGGTGGCAGCTGCTCCTACGGCTACGATCAACAATCCTTTTCTATAATACGCCAGAAGAATAGCCGCACCACATCCAAGGGCGGCACTGGCTTTGGATGCAGTACTGGAAAAGATTGCTGGAAATGTCATAGCGGATAATACCGCATAAGGAATGTAATACAGAAAAGATTTCAGCCTAGGATTGGTTATTTTTTTTCGAAAAATAACCAGCGGAAGCATCCGGATCAGGTAGGTAACCACCGCCATCACCACAATTCCTTTTATTATATAACCTGTACTCATTTTTCAGCTCTCCCCTCCTCTTCGTCCTGCATAGGAAACAGCCAGGCTGCCGCTGCGCTGACCACTACCGTGATAATAATAATAGACCATCCCCCACTGATATTCTTTAGCACCGGCAGATATGTAAATGCCAGACTGCCTGCAATTGCCAAAATTACAGTAAACAACACATTTTTTCTTTCTCTGGCAGGAGGAATAATAATAGCAATAAACATACCATATAAGGCAATCCCCAGCGCACTGGACAAAGCCTCCGGCATAACCGCGGTGGCTGCCGCCCCCGCTAAAGTTCCCCCTGTCCATCCCAAAACAGGAGTCAGGATCAATCCTGCCATATATACTGCCGATAATTCTCCAGGATGCTGCATGGATACGGCAAAAATCTCGTCTGTAATCCCAAAAGCCACCGCCAGTCTCTGTTTCATACTCATTTCCTGCTCCACTTTCTGCGAAACCGAAAGAGACATGAGGAAATATCGTATATTAATAATCAATGTGGTCATAGCCAGTTCCACCATAGTTCCTCCGGCAATTAACAGATTGGCGCCGGCAAACTGTCCGGCACTGGTCAGATTGGTCAGAGAAATAAGCACCGCCGCCCAAAACGGCATTCCGGAAAGTACCGCCGTCATTCCGAAGGCAACTGAAACCGAAAAATATCCCAGACAAATAGGAATTCCATCCTTCAATCCCCGCAAAAAATCATTTTTTTTCATAAATCCCCCTCTATTTTCCTTTGAATAATCTTTCCTCATCTCAATAAATAGCTCTTTGAAAGTTTATCACATTAATTCAAAAAAGTCAAAATAAACTCACTTTTCAAGGCACATTGGACACTGAAAAATGGTGAAACTTTTCCATTCACTGTTTTTTCGCCATAATACAATACCAATCCACTTTTTTAAATTCCGGCATGGAAAAACAGGCGGGAAAACAGGCGATATTTATTTCTGTATATCCTAATGATTTTAATTTATCTATAATCATTTCTCTTTTTATTGGATAATATGTTTCTTCAAATGTTTCTTTTTGAAAAATCTGATTATCTTTTTCAAACGTATATAACAAATTAAAAGTCATGGAATTATCTGCATGATAATCCCAAACCTGCACTAAATTTACTCTATCTTCTCCTACGAAAACAGGGTTATACACGAAAAATCTGTTCCTTTCATGTAAGATTTTTTCCCAATTTCTCATATCCAGATACAAATATCCATTTGCTTTTACCAGGGAATCCATTTCTTCAAGAGCTTTTAATACATCCGCATTTTGTACATGAGGCAAAGAGTTTCCCGTACTTGCGACACAATCGAACTGTTTCCCTTCCCAACAAGACAGATCTCTGAAGTCACTACACTTTAAATCCATGTTATATCCGGCATTCTGCGCTTTGATGCCACATTTTTCTATCATATCTTCACTCAGATCTGAACCTGATAACTCTATCCCCATTTCGCCTAATGGTAACGTCACGCTGCCGGATCCTATACTGACATCAAGAACAGAATGTATATCTTTTCCTTTTAATAACGTTTCCCAGTGTTTTTTATATATTTCTATATGCTCCCTGTCTTCCAACAAATCATAAATATCCGCTTTTTGATATATGCTTGCCATAAATATTTCCTCCAAAAAAATAATAGTTTGGTCATACAGCCGGATGTAGCTCTCCGGCTCCTATCCTGCTTATGACCAAACTATCGTTATCCTGTTGAAGTCAGAAGATCTCTTACACTTCCGCCATCCTATGATTCAATTAATGATGGAAAAGTCGAATACCTGTAAATGCCATCACCATATCGTATTTGTTACATGTTTCAATTACCAGATCATCACGTACAGATCCGCCTGGCTCTGCAATGTATTTTACACCACTCTTATATGCCCGTTCAATATTGTCGGCAAATGGGAAGAACGCATCGGAACCAAGCGTCACGCCTGTCAGTTTATCCAGCCATTCTCTTTTTGCTTCTCTTGTAAATACTTCCGGTTTTACAGAGAATGTTTTTTCCCAGTTTCCATCTGCCAGTACGTCCATATATTCTTCGCCAATATAAACATCGATGGCATTATCACGCTCTGCGCGGGAAATTCCCTCCTTAAACGGCAGATTCAGAACAGTCGGACTCTGACGCAGCCACCAGTTATCTGCTTTCTGTCCAGCCAGACGGGTACAGTGTACACGGGATTGCTGTCCTGCTCCCACACCAATTGCCTGTCCGTCTTTTACAAAACAAACAGAATTGGACTGTGTATATTTTAAAGTGATCAGAGAAATCTTCATATCTCTCTTTGCCTCTTCTGACAGTTCTTTATTTTCTGTAACAATATTAGAAATCAATTCATCATTGATAGCCAGTTCCTGACGTCCCTGTTCAAAAGTAACTCCATATACTTCCTTATGCTCCAATGGCGCCGGAACGTAATCCGGATCAATCTCGATTACGTTATAATTACCTTTTTTCTTCTGTTTCAAAATTTCCAGAGCTTCTTCTGTATATCCAGGAGCAATTACACCGTCGGAAACTTCTCTCTTGATCAGCAGAGCAGTATCTTTATCACACACATCTGACAGAGAAATAAAATCGCCAAAAGATGACATTCTGTCTGCTCCACGGGCTCTTGCATAAGCACAGGCGATAGGTGAGAAATTCTTCCAATCCATATCATCTACCCAATAAATCTTTGCCAGTGTTTCTGTCAGAGGCAAACCTACTGCTGCTCCTGCAGGAGATACATGTTTAAAAGAGGTAGCTGCCGGAATACCGGTAGCATTTTTCAAATCACGAACCAACTGCCATCCATTAAAAGCATCCAGAAAGTTGATATATCCCGGTTTTCCTGAAAGAACTTTAATTGGAAGTTCAGAACCATCATTCATGTAAATTTTAGAAGGTTTCTGGTTCGGGTTACATCCATATTTTAACAGTAATTCATTCATTGTTTTCTCCTCCTATTTGTTTTTATTTACAATCTTAGTCTCATAAGTTCCATCGGCAATATTAATATAACGGACAAACAAAGAAACTTTGTTATCCTCATTCAGACTGTTCCAGAGCATATCTGTAAACTCTTCCATATCATCCGGAATAGCTACTAATTTCGGTTCGCCTTCAAAGCTCGGCAGTGGATTGCCGTCGCACATATAAGTATGAATAAAATGTCCTTCACCTGCCACACAGTTTTCATAAGCAAATGTATAACGATTACATGCGTCGGGATTTCCATTGTTGCTTTTCAAAATAGACATCGCATAGTTATATTTTCCATTTTCAATGTGCATAACTCCTGAAATACGAGGAGTGTAATTAGGACCATCCGGCTCAAATTCTCTCGTTCTCAGACTCTGTTCAAAGGTCAACTGTTTATCCATTCCCTCATAAATAGTGTCTGTCTGATCTCCATTGGTCACAATTGTTTTATTTCCCAGTACCCGCACCGGTGCATAAATGATCAGACTGGGATCTACCAGCTTGGATGGATCAAATGCCTGTGTACGGATTCCTTCTCCATCTTCTACAAAGATTCTGTTACGACTGTTTTCGCTTCTTCCCATAATGAAATATGCAGCTACGGCTTTTGTACCGTCAGCAGATTTTCCGATTACAATTCCTCTTCCAGGATATGCATTTCCCTTCAGTTCCTGTTCCAGTGATATCATTTTCATGAGACCTCTCCTTTGCATAGATACGATTTCTTGGTTACCCGGGCAGGCTCTTTCTGCACTAAAAACAAAAAAGCCTACAATCCGAGCGAGATTGCCCAGACGGTCGGCTTCTACTCCTTATACTCCCTGTGGTAGACTCCACTTCCGTCAGTCATATAAGGTACATAAAACATACCATTCTTTTTATGACTTGTCAACCCGGAAGTGGAAAAAACTATTTTATAGATGACAGTTCATCCTTGTGGTAAACGAAAGCGTCCTGGGAATTTATGATAGTTCGTTGGAGATTGATAAAACATGGGCATTGGAGATATTGGATTTCTGTATATGCCCGAAATAACCCGGAAAAGATAAAATTATCGGCATTTTGAGCATAGAGCAGGTGGACGCACAGGAGCAGTTTTATAGTATGAGGTAGTATTTTTAAGGATAAAAGTGCACATTTCGCAGTTTTTCGAAAAACTTCACTACTTTTTCTTCTTTTTTTCTCCGAAAACTCCTGTTTTTTCTGTTGAAAAGTGCATATTTTGATGCAATTAAAAAAGTTTCACTACTTTTTCCTCAAAAAAGTAGTGAAACTTTTTTAAAATCTCTGGATTTGTATATATTTTCTAGTGAAATCTCCTGTGATAGTTTAATCTGGGATGAATCTACAAGTATTAGGTTATCTCAAGAGTATCACTCATGATAAATTCCAAGGTTCTTATGTTTCGCCGCAAGGCTGAACTGTTACTTTTATAGAAATATCCCCTATTTTAGAACTCAATACTCCCAATTTACTCCTCTGTGTCCGTCAAATCTTCCGTCTTAAATGCATAATAGCCTTCATAATAATAACTGTAATCGATACCTTTCATATAAATTTCTCGATCATTTATATTATCCGTAAGGGCATTTTTCAGAAGGAATTTAATTTCAATATCTTTGATAGGACTTCGTGCCATAGCAAGCAGATAATCCTCTTTATCCACCTTACTCCAGTCTACCACATAGCCAATCTCATTTTTCAGCATCAAATCAAGCCAGATTCTGGTGCTTCTCCCATTTCCTTCTCGAAACGGATGAGCCACATTCATTTCTACATATTTTTCGACAATTTCATCAAAGGTTGACTGAGGCATTTTATCTATGCTCTCCAGTGCCGCTTCCAAATACATCAACGGAGCAAATCGAAAATTTCCTTTTGCGATATTGACTTTACGTAATTTACCGGCAAAATCATAAACCTCATCAAAAAGATACTGGTGAATCCTCGAAAGACTTTTATAAGTACCTGGTTCTAACGCCTCAAAAAAACCACTTTCAAACATTTCAAGAGCTTTTTTCTTGCTGATTTTTTCCTCTATTCTTGCTAATTCCGTTGAATCCGTAATACCCAATTTATTTTCAAGCATATCTTACCTCACATTCTTCAGGCATCTTTTGACTCTAACATCATACCATAATATTGCCAATAAATCCAATTGTTTGCAGAATATCATGTTCGTATTTTTATCTTTTTTAATATTCTCCTTGTAAAATCCAAAAAACGTTTTATAACGACACAAACTGGCTCATATAAAGAGCTGCATATTTTCCTTTCTTTTCCATCAGTTCTTCATGATTTCCCACCTCTTTGATGTCTCCATCTTCCATATAGAGAATCATGTCTGCATCTCGAATCGTAGAAAGGCGATGAGCGATCACAAAGCTGGTACGCCCCTTCATAAGCTCTGCCATAGCTTTTTGAATCAATACTTCTGTATGGGTGTCCACGTTACTGGTAGCTTCATCCAGAATCATAATTTCCGGATCGGCAGCAATAGCCCTGGCAATAGTCAAAAGCTGTCGTTCTCCTTGGGAAATATTTTCTGCTCCTTTTCCCAGTACCATATCGTATCCTCCCGGCAATGTTTTAATAAAACTGTGGGCGCAAGCAGATTTTGCCGCCGCTTTTATTTTTTCTTTTTCCATATGATCTTTTGCATATCCGATATTATCAGCTATGCTTCCTTCAAACAACCATGTATCCTGTAAAACCATTCCGAAACGATTTCTCAGTTCTTCTCTGGACATATCTGTGATTTTCACTCCATCTACCAGAATAGAACCGCCGTTCAATTCATAAAATCTCATAAGCAGATTAATCAACGTTGTCTTTCCTGCTCCTGTCGGACCTACAACTGCAACTTTCTGTCCCGGTTTCACGGTCAAATTAATATTTTTCATCAACATACGGTCTGGTGTATATCCAAAGGATACATTCTGGAATGTTACAGAACCGCTGTTCTTATGGGGAATCACACACTCCTCAGGATCCGGAACCTCTTCCTGGGCGTCCAGCAGACTGAAAATTCGATTGCCTGCTGCACAAGCAGCACTGAAACTTCCCACCATTCCTGCTATCGCTGAAAATGGTTCTGCAAACCGCCAGGTATATTCCAGCATAGCCTGCACATTTCCCACAGTTATTTTTCCAACAATCGCCCACAGACAACCGATAGCTGCACACAGAACATACCCCAGATCATTCACCAGAGTCGTAATAGGACTGACTGTACCCGCTGTCGTTTCTGCTTTTTGGGAACTGATTTTTAAATCTTCATTTAATTTTGCAAATTCTTCTTTTGCTCTTTTTTGATAATTAAAGGTCTGAACAACGGACTGACCATTGTACATTTCTTCCACATATCCATTCAATTGCCCCAAAAGCTCCTGCTGTCTGCGATAATGCTTTTCACTGGCTTTCATCACTCCTGCCGCGCTGAACAAAGACAGGGGAACCATTACAATGGGAATCAGGGACAATACCGGACTGATAGCAATCATCATAAGCAGCACTCCCACCGCTGTTGCCACCTGCGTTACTATCGAAGTCAGATTCTGACTGATGGTATTGTTGATGGTGTCCACATCATTGGTTATAATACTGAGAATATCTCCATGGGTATGCGTATCGTAATAATCCAGTTTTAAACGATGCATTTTCTCATTGATTTCCTGGCGAAGGGTCTCCATAACTTTGGAGGTGATCTTTGCCATAACAAATCCCTGCAAAAAGGTAAATAACTGAGAAATCAAATATAACGCTACCAGAGAAGACAATAACCAGATAATTTTCTTCCAATAAAAAGTTCCATCTGCAATGCTGTCAAAAAGTGTGGTGGTAACCTTGCCTACCACAAAAGGAGCAAGAACCATAAAAGCCGTACTGAGTATGGCAGATACCATTACCAGCGCCAGCCGCAGCCTGTGTGCTTTCAGATATCCCAGTAATCTCTTTAACACCTCTGTATTTTTCATCTTAGAGAGCCTCCTTTCCCAACTGAATTTCCGCAATTTCCTGATAAAGAGGACAGGTTTTCAACAATTCCTGATGGGTTCCGCTTCCCACGATCTGTCCGTCATCTACAACTAAAATACGATCCGCATCTAAAATCGTACTGATGCGCTGCGCCACCAAAATAATCGTGGCGTCTCCCATATTTTCTTTCAGATTTTTTCGCAACTGGCGATCTGTCTTCATATCCAGCGCTGAAAAACTGTCATCAAACACATAAATTTCCGGATTTTTCATCATGGCTCTGGCGATTGCCATACGCTGTCTCTGTCCTCCGGACAGATTCGTTCCTCCCTGCGCAATGGGGTCATGGTATCCCTCTTTCTTTTTACAGATAAATTCTTCTGCACAGGCTATCTTTGCCGCCCTCTGCCAGTCTGCTTCTGCACCGTTTTCCTTACCAAAATTAAGGTTGCTGGCAATATCTCCTGAAAACAGCACATTTTTCTGCGGTACATAGCCAATCAAAGAACGTAAATCCTCGGTGCGATATTCCTTCGCATTCACTCCGTCAATCAATACCTCTCCAAACATAGGATCATACAATCTGGGAATCAACTTCAAAATACTGGATTTTCCCCGCCCTGTACCACCGATAATAGCTGTTACCTCTCCGGGACGGGATACAAAACTGATATCCTTCAAAACCGGTTCATCTGCTCCCGGATAAGCAAAAGTTACATGGCGAAATTCCACAGTAGAACGAAGAGGACGATTTTCCATAAGGAAATCACCGTCATTAATAGAACTTTCCGTGTCTAATACTTCAGAAATTCTTTTTGCACAGGCATAACTGGTAGGGAACATCATAATAACCAGAGATAACATCATCACAGAAGTAAGTACCATGCTGATATACTGGCTGTTTGCCACAAGAGAACCCACCTCCATGGTACCAGCCTCCACATAATAAGCGCCCATTCCTAAAACTGCCGCTGTAGTCACTCCGAAAATCACACTGATAGCAGGCATTAAAAGGCTGCTGATTCTCCCTGCCGTCATAGCTGTCATGGCATAATCTTTATTGGACTGGTTGAACCGTCCGCACTCTGCTTCCTGTTTATTAAAGGCCCGGATTACCCGCACTCCTTCCAATGTTTCCAAAAACAACCCGTTAATGTGATCCAGTTTCTTACGAAGCCGGATAGAATAACGGGACGCCAATACCATAATAATTGTAAGAACGATCAACAGTACAGGAATAGCTACCAACAGAACAGAACTCACCTTTCCTCCTGTGGAAGCGGAAAATACCAGACCTGCCACTGCCATCATAGGAGCTAAAAGACCCACACGAAGTAATAAAGTCAAAAAATTCTGTACATTTGTAATATCGGAAGTACTCCTGGTAATAAGACTGGCGGTACCAAATCTATCCAATTCTCCCGTCGAAAAGCTTTGTACTTTAGAAAAAACTTTTTCCCGTAATTGGGCAGCAAAATCTGTAGAAATCACCGATGCTGTTTTAACCGATAAAAAGCTGATGATACAGGAAAATACAGTAACACTTGCCATAATCGCCGCAAATATCCATATAACACGCTCAGATTCTTTCGCCACACCCTGACTGATCATCTGTGCCAGAAAAGCCGGCAAAAGCATCTGCCCCACAGCAGATAACAATACCAATACTAAAAGTCCAACAAACTGACTGGCTTTCAGTTTCACATTTGTAAATATTGTTTTCATACGACTTCCATAAACCTCCTTTATTTCTCTTTCCTGATTGATTTTTCTCTTGTCAGGAGGTATCATATTATGTACAGTAACTGTACAGTCAAGAGGTATTTGTATGAAAAATAAAAATTATTTATATCCTTCCGGAGAATTCGCCAAACTGGCTGGCGTAAACAAACGAACCCTTCATTATTACAACGATATCGGTCTTTTTTGTCCCGAAATCATTGAAGAAAACGGATATCACTATTACACTTGTTTTCAATTTGCCCAATTGGAATTAATCCTCACACTAAGAAAAATTGGTTTATCCATTGATGAAATACGGGAATATGTAACGAAACCATCCGATGAATCTTTTTCACAAATGATGGAAAAAAAGAAAAAGCTGATTGACGAGTCGATCAAACAGCTTTTAACAGTGCAATCTTTTTTAGAACAGAAAGCTCAACGGCTAAAGATTGGATTTGAGGCACAAGACGGCACTATTGAGTTATGTAGTTTGCCGGAAAGAAAAATTGTCGTGTCAGCTCCTATTTCCGGAAAATATGATGAAGAAGATTTTTCTGTTGCCGCCGAATTTTCTCTGCGTCTGAAAAAACTCTTCCATCTCTACGAAAGCTTTGGCAGTCGTATTTCTGTGGATGCCCTCCAACATACGCAATTTGACTGCTATGATTCCTTCTTCACCTACGTTCCCTGGACAGAAGATTTCTATGATGAAATTCTTCCTGCCGGAATGTACCTGCGGGCGTACTGTATCGGAAAATGGAAAAAACTTCCTGATCTGTACAGAAAAATACTTCTCTTTGCTCAGGAACAGAATCTTATCCTTACCGGCTACGCTTATGAAGAAGGTTTAAATGAAATGGCTATCCGTACACAAGATGATTATGTGACCATGATCACCATCCCCTGCCAAAAATCATAATTGACAGGACTATTTTTCTCTTTTTTTCTGCAGCAACGGGAAACAGATCTCCAGCCGTTCATTCCGATATCGAACCAGATGTTTCCAGATGACCACGCAGGACAGGATTCCACTGCCCAGTAAGATTCCTGTTGCCGCTTTTTTCCAGACCATTCCACCGAAAAAAAGAAAAAACGTAACTACTGAGCGAAAGAAATGAGGACGAATCACAATCACCAGAGAAAACAGCAGATATAAAATCGCCAGAAGAAGTACCGGCTGCCAATCGGGAAGCAATCCCAAAAGTACGCCAAAGGATACCGCTATAGATTTCCCCCCCATATGAGGGCTCCAGAAAGGAAATGCATGACCAAGTACCGGCGCTGCCAAGACCAATCCGAAACTCCATTCTTCTGGATTCAGCGTCATCAGCGCCAGATGCACCGGCATATATCCTTTCAGCAATTCCAAAAGTAAAGCACAGATTCCTAATCCCACTCCTCCATGAAGAAAGGCATTGGCTGCCCCGGGATTTCCATCGTTACTCTCTTTTGTGATATCAATCTTTTTTACATATTTGGGAAGAAAATAGCTGTACAGCACACTTCCGGAAATATAACCACCCAAAATATAAAAAATATGTTCTGCGGTAATCATAAAATTCCTCCCTGCTGTTCCCCGGATAACTGTTTCAGATGGCAGTAAATCCGCTGAGTCGCTTCCGGTTTGCTATAATGCTCCTGTGCCAAAATCATCTCCCGGCGCAGTTTCTCTCTGGACAAAATCTTCTGTCCTGCCCGCAACTGTCCGAAGAAACTCTTCCTTCCAATAGACATTCCCCTTGATTGGAAAAATTCCAGATTACAGTCTTCACATCCTGGAATCGGATTGGTATGCACAATGGGAATATGGCTGATTGCCGCCTCTGTACTGCTCAATCCCCCCGGCTTTGTAAATATCACATCACAAGCCGCCATATATTCAGCCACCTGATCCGTAAATCCAAGAATATGCACCTTTTTATTTTCTCCCAGCTCCTTTTGAAGAACCTTTTCCAGTTTTTGATTATTCCCACAAATCACAACAATTTCTTCATTTTCTTTCAATCTTCTGGCAAGTTCCCGCACAAAAATCTGGATTTTTCCAAATCCCATGCTTCCTCCCATTACCAGATAAAGTAAATGTTCCTGGGACAGACCGCATACTGCCCTTGCTTCCTGGCGACTATGATTTTCTTCAAAACTTTTTCTTACGGGAATCCCCCAGGGAAGCAGCTTTTCTCTTGGAATTCCTCTTTCTGCAAATTCATCTGCCAGATCTTCATGAGGAATAATATAGTAATCACATTCTGTCTCCTCCCAGAAAGGGATACTGGTATAGTCTGTGGCAATCGCCACTGTTTTCTGTGTAAGCATCCCCTTTCTTTTCATCCAGGTCAGCGTTTCTGCCGGATACAGATGGGGTGTGACAATCACATCAAATTCATTTTCTTCCAGATATTTTTTCAACCGTTTTCCCAGAAGCGAACAGGCAAAATATACCGGAGATTTTCTTTTTGATGAAGAAATCATTCTTCCCAACCGATATAATAAAGCAAAAATAAGAGGACAGTGCTTTACTACATTTACATAAGCGCCGCCCACTACTTTGGAGGTTCTTTTACCGCCCAACATCATCATATCACGAAATTCTGCCATATCTCCCTGGCTTTCAATATATTCTTTTACTGCTTTTCCTGCGGAATTGTGTCCTTCACCTGTATTGCATGATAAAATCAAAACTTTCATACGTCTATATTCCTTTTTTTCTTCTGTAAACCACTATAACAACACTTATGTTCATTATAACACTACTCCACCGAAAAAGCGATTGGCAGTTTTGCTAAATTCAGGATAAAATATCATGATGTACCGAACGATAAAATGCTTCTTTCACTTCAGAAAATTCTCTGGTCTGCGCCAGAATCCACATCAGCTTTACCGCTGCGGATTCTACCGTCATATCATAGGCTTGAAGCACATTATACTGATTGACTGCCTTAAATCCCACTTCATAAACTTCTGCATCACTTCCCTCCAACATCACCTGGGTA
>JAXEUM010000043.1:0-24496 GCA_034114925.1 Oliverpabstia sp. | reverse complement strand
ATAATATGATATTGGAGTAAATATTTGTGTCTGTTTTTTGATTTCCATGTTCTCATGGCGTAAGTATAACACAAGCCACTACTCTTGGCTACCTTAACCCACCGTCTAAAGCCAGTGGGATTGCGGTAGCCTTATTTCAATTATCTGTGTTTTGTATTCCAAGCTACCCTTTATTAATTTTATAGACATTTTAATTTACCTCTATTTATTTCCTATTTTCAAAACCGCATCCAAACATAGCCTCAGCGCATATTCATACGCATTCCCACCCCAATTCCTCTCATCATATTTTTCAACATTAACAAGGCTATCCGCTGTATATAATATCATTCCCCAGGTAACACCACGAAATTTCGCACAGGCGGCCAATGCGGAACATTCCATTTCTACAACTGCACACCCCTCACTTTTACGATATGCAACCATTTCCTTTGTTTCACGAAAAAAACCATCTGTAGACCAGGTAAGAATTTCCGAATACTCCAATCCATGTTCTGTTATTGTTTGTTCGATAGCAGTTCTTGCCAAAATATCTATATCCATAAATCTTGAAGGCGGAGCATAGTGGTAGGAGGTTCCTTCATCTCTTAATGCCCTATAAGGAACAAGAAACGTCCCCTCAGGAAAATTTTCCAATGCGCCGCAAGAACCGGCGGATATGATTTCCTTCACACCATACGCAATCAGAAAGTCCATGAGCTGGGCGGCTGCGGCAGCGCCTACAGGCGCCTGGCAAAGACATACTTCTTTCCCTTTATACTTTGTAATGTAAATGGGATAGTCTTTGGTGACGCTTTTAAAAGTTCCAACCTGTTTTGTTTCACTGTGATTCGCATACTCATCGATATATTCCCCCAAAAAGGCATAGACACATTTGGGCGGCAAAGTCATATCAAATCCCTCGTGATCCGGATTGATAACCGCTGTCTTTTCAGCATCAAATTCCAATATAGGTATTTCATTTCTTATAATATTCACGATGATTTCCCTCCTTCGAACTGTACAATGGTACTTCTACTTTATCATAATTCTGGAATCAAGGGAATACAGTGTGATTAACATGAATTCTCTAATTTAATCAGCTTTAAAATTCGTCGAATCGAAGAAATTTTCCTAAGATGTTTACAAAAAAAGAAACACTCCCCATTTTTAGAAAGTGTTTCTATCTATATCGAACTTGTTAGTATAATATGTTCTTTGTTTTGATGTACCTATCATACCACACAGGTATTAAGAATTTCTTTGGCTTTTTCTTACATTTATCTAAAGATTGTAATTTTAATCTAAATGGTAACTATTCAGTACCCTCACAGTTACGATAAAGAATTATGCTGCCGGCTCTTCTGTTGCTGATGAGCCTCCAATCTGATTATATACCTGGATCGCATCCCATACATGGTAAGGTTCTGTGGAAGGAGAACCCTGCGCGCCGGCAGTGACAAGAATGTATTCTGTTCCATTGACCTGTGCCAGACTGGCAAGACACTGTCCCGCATCACTGGTATATCCCGTTTTTCCTCCCTCAATTTCTCCTCCATTTACTGCGGAAGTTTCCATTTTTTTAAACATGGTACTTAAGAAATGAAGTCCCTCGGGATTCCCCGCCGTAGGACTGGTGGTATATTCGTGAGCTGTATAAATAGTCCGGAATGTCTCGTTTTTCAGAGCATAGGTTACTAATTTTGTAAGATCTCTCACAGTGGTATAATGTTCCGGATCATGTAATCCGGTAGAAGTAACAAAATGCGTATCCGTCATGCCCAGTTCGGCTGCCTTTTCATTCATTTTTTCTACGAAGGCAGTTTCAGAGCCAAATAAATATTCTGCCAGTCCCACACAGCACTCTGCGCCGGAAGGAAGCATCACGCCATATAAAATATCCACTGCCTTTACCTGATCACCCGGAACAAAACCCGCCATTGACGCGCCTTCCAGATATAACCGATCATACGTTTCCCGGTCAATGGTGATAAGCTGATTCAGATCGCTAATATTTTCCAGTCCAACCACAGCAGTCATGATTTTCGTCATAGAAGCAGGATATATCTTGGTATCTGCTTCTTTTTCTGTAATCACCTGTCCATCCGTAAGCCGGATCAAAATGGCAGACTTACTGTCTATGGTACTCAAATCCACACTGGGAAGGGGTTCCTGTACAGGCGTAGGCGTGGGAGTATCTTCCGGTGTAGGAGCCGCCTCTCCGGAAGGAGTAACTTCCGCTTCTGTCTGCTGCTGTCCGTCTTTTTGCTCCTTTTTATTCTGACTCCTGTTCAGGAAAAACAAAATCCCCGAAAAAATCACCCCCACCAGTAACAACCCCAAAACAAACAGTAATATTCGTCTATTCCTTTGACGTCTTCTTTTTAATTCTCTTTTTGTCGTCCTTTTTTCACTCATATTATTTCCTCTTCTACTTTAAGAATCGCTGTCATGTATCACAAATTCGTTATTGATTCTACCACGTTTTAAAAACTTGTCAATGTATGACAACGCAAAATAAATGAATTTAAGAAAGGATTAAGGAAATATTACTTATCTCACAATTTTATAGTAAGTTCTGGCAGTCAGAGAATAAACAATTCCATAAAGTACAGTAAATACCAGAATCGTTACACAAGTACAGCCAAAGAATAACTGATGATTATTCAAATTCAGCATTTCCAGAAGCCGTGTCATCAATGGAAATGCGGCGCAGATATGGATCACCGCCATGACGAGAGGCAGGAAAAATACTTTCAGTACCTGACTGCGGATAGATTGGCGTACCTCTTTCTGGCTCATTCCCACTTTTTCCATAATTTCAAATCTCTTCTTATCTGCATATCCTTCTGATATCTGTTTATAATAGATAATCAGTACTGTACCCAACAAAAATACCAGTCCCAAAAGAATACCAAGGAAGAAAAATGTACCATTCATCACAAATATTTCTTCCCTATTCCCATCCTGACTTTCCAGATATCCGAAATAAAACTCCTCCCCTGTATATTGGGAACTATATATTTCATCCAGTTTTTTGCTTACAGCAATTTTCTCCTGGGGCGTACCTGTAATATCAATTTCCATCACATTTCTGTAGCCTGCAACAGAATATTTTACTGTTGAATCGCGCTTTTCCAATAATTGATTCAGCGTTTCCCGATCTTTCATAATGATATAATACGTATTCATAGCCATTGCGGCATTTCTTCCGGGAGCAGGAAAATCTTCAATCACCTGACGAACTTTGAGGTTTTCTCCAAAAGCTTTTAAGTTTTTCATCTCATTTCCCCGAAAAACATACAGCCCCACATCTTCTTTTTCATTTAATATAATAGTTTTCCCTGTCAGTTTTTTGTACTGTTCGCTGTCTAGGAAATAAATCTGACACATTTCGTCGGTAGAGAGAATTTCCTGCGTTGTTTCTGTGAGAAATTCTCCTTCGTGGATAATTCCCCCTTCAGCGATAATACTGTAATCTCTTTCATTCTTTATCTGCAATCCTGCCTCTGCGACGACATTTTCCATTTCGGATACAATCTGCTCCATCTGTTCCTGTGGAACGCCATAAAACACAGCAGAAATATCATTGGGATACCTTGCCTGGATAGCGTCTTCATTTCCAAAATACAGAGATACCGTGGTGGAAACCACAAGAAGCACTGCCGTACTGAGGACGCAAATACTTGCCAATCCTGCAGCATTTTGCTTCATACGGTAAATCATGCCGGATACGGAAATAAAATGTTTCTTTTTATAATAAAAGCCTGCGTTTTTTTTCATAGCTTTTAATACCAGGATACTTCCGGCAGTAAAGAGGGCATACGTTCCGATTATTACAAGAAGAACCGCTATAAACAGACCACTGATCGCCTGAAAGGGATCATTAGCAGTGATGGCAATATAATATCCGATTCCGGTCAGAATCACGCCTGCCAACGCCATCAGCCACTTGGTCTTCGGTTCTTTTTCTCCCTGACGGGAACCCTGCAAAAGTTCCACAGGACTGGTTTTCCGGATATTCCAGAGCGTATTCAAAAAATTCAAAAGAAAGATTCCGGAAAACAGAAGCAATGTGATTTTCACTGACTGAAAGGTAACTGAAAAATCCAACTGTGACGGTATATTTACAATTTTAAGAAGAAAGAGAAACATCAGTCTGGAAAGCAAGATTCCCACGGCTTCTCCCAGGACGAGACATATCACTGTCACCAAAAGGCTCTCCCAAAAGAGCATTCTTGCCAGATGAAATTTTCCCATTCCCAACATATTATAAAGCGCCAGTTCCTGCTTTCGCTGCCGAATCAGAAAACTGTTGGTATAAAAAAGGAAAATAGCAGAAAATATTCCCACAATCCCGATTCCCGGACTTAACACAATCGAAATATAATATCCTCCCGTCACAGAATCCAGATGAGGATTCAGGGCAATTCCTGAAAACACCTGAAAAATTCCTATGGTTCCTATACATGCCAGGATGTAGGGCAGAAAAATACGGCTGTTTTTCTTTAATCCATTCACTGCAAGTTTGCTGTAAAATCCTCTACTCATTCCGTTCACCACCTGTCGCAATCATAGTCAGCGTATCTGATATTTTCTGATACATCCTTTCATCACTGTCATTTCCCCGATAGATCTGATGATAGACTTCTCCATCCTTGATAAAAAGTACACGATTTGCCCGACTGGCTGCCCGCACACTGTGAGTCACCATAAGTATGGTCTGCCCCTCTTCATTAATCTCCTGAAATAATTTCAAGAGACTTTCTGCTGCCCTAGAATCCAAGGCGCCGGTGGGTTCGTCTGCCAGAATAATTCTGGGATTGGTGATCAGCGCTCTTGCTACTGCTGTTCTTTGCTTCTGACCTCCGGACACCTCATAAGGGAACTTTTTCAGAATTTCTTTAATTCCCAATTTCTGAGCCAGAGGAAGCAATCGGCTTTTCATCTCCTTATGATCCACGCCCGCCAGCACAAGCGGAAGATATATATTATCCTCCACAGAAAACGTATCCAGCAAATTAAAATCCTGAAACACAAATCCCAGGTTATCCCGGCGAAAAGCGGCAATTTCTTTTTCTCTGATTTTTGTGATATCTTTTCCATCTAACAGTACCGTTCCTCCTGTAGGTTTATCCAAAGCAGCCAAAATATTGAGTAATGTTGTTTTTCCGCTGCCGCTTTCTCCCATGATCGCCACATATTCGCCCTGTTCCACCGTAAAATTCACATTTGTCAGCGCCTGTACCTGATTGCCTCCAAATCGGGTGGTATATACTTTTTTCAGATTATGAACTTTAAGAATTTCCATCATTCCATTTCCTTTCTTATTGTCTGTGATTCCGGCAAAAAAAAATTTTTTTCACTGCCGGCTCTTGTTTTATTTCTCCTTCAGTATAACGAAAAAAGAAATGTAGTGCCTTAGATTTGGCTTACATTTCTTTTTGTAATGTGACATTTTTGTAAGATACGGATACTGTTTTTATCAGAATTTCAAATTTATCATACGCATATCTATAAAAACGGCTGTTCCTTTTCCCTCTTCCGACTGAATACTGATTTTGTGAGATAATTTCTCGCAGATCTCTCTGCATAGAAACAATCCCAATCCCGTAGCACGTTTCTGCGTTCTGCCGTTTAATCCGGTAAATCCCCGTTCAAACACCCGGGGCTGATCTTCTTTTCGAATACCGATACCTGTATCTTCAATTACTAGGATGCCCGGTTCTTTACTGTAAATCCGGATAGTTCCTCCTCGTGGTGTGTATTTCACCGCATTGGAAATCAACTGTTCCAACACAAATTCCAACCACTTTTCGTCTGTAAGTACCTCCTCCTGAATCGGTTCGTACTCCAGCGTAAGATGTTTTCCAATGAAAAAACGGGAATATCTGCGAACAGCCTGACAGATCATTCCATCCAGATTTTTCCGTTCAATTTGCAGATCATTATTCATATCTTTCATCCGCAGGTAAGAAAGTACCATCTGTACATATTGCTCAATACGCAATAATTCCAGTTCCATATTTCTTTTCCCCGGATCTTCCGACTGCTGCAGCATCAGGCGCAGACCGGAAATCGGCGTTTTTATCTGATGCGCCCATATGGTATAGTACTGATTCATCTCTTTCCGGGCGCTTTCTGTTTCTCCCTCCATCTCCTGAATGCGCTCACATAACTTTTCCAGAAGATTCTGATAATCCTTTTCCAGAAGATGGCAGGCATCCGGAAAATGTTCCTCATGCAGATATTCCTGATAGAGCAGCGCTTTTAACTGCTTATGTTTTTCACTGAATTTACGGTAATCCCACAATAGCGCCAGCAAAATCATAACTCCGGAAAGAAGAAAACCGTAGAAAGCTCCTTTCATTCCCAAACCGTACAGCCAGCATAAAAGAAAATAGATACTGCTGACTGCTCCGAAAAGCAAAAGTGTTTTCCATCGGCTTAAAAACCATTGCTTCCCTACTGTGCTTTTCTTCTCCATTTTCATCCCACCTTATATCCCAAACCTTTTTTGGTGACGATAAATTTCTCCAGACCTGCCTGTTCCAGTTTTTTTCTCAAACGGTTCACATTCACTGTCAAGGTATTATCATCAATGAAACTGTCCGTCTCCCAGAGCTGTTCCATAAGATCATCTCTGGATACTATTTTTTCCTTTCGCTCCATTAAAGTCTTCAGAATACGAAATTCATTTTTGGTAAGTTCTATTTTTTCTTCCTTCCAGTTCAGTGTTCCCTCTGACAGATTTAAAATAGCTCCCCGATGTTCTAATAACTGAGAAGTTCCGGCAAAATCATACGTTCTGCGAAGCATTGCCTGGACTTTGGCAGTTAAAACATTCAGATCAAAGGGTTTGGTAATAAAATCATCTCCTCCCATATTCATCGCCATGACAATATTCATATTATCAGAAGCCGAGGAAATGAAAATAATCGGTACTTTGGAAACCTGTCGAATCTGTGTGCACCAGTGAAACCCGTTATAGAAAGGTAAAGAAATATCCAATAATACCAGATGAGGCTCCATTCGGGTGAAAATCTCCATCACCTGACCAAACTCTTCTACTTCTATCGCCTCATATCCCCAGCTTCGAATATGCGAGGCAATGGCTCCCCGAATTACCGGATCATCTTCCACCAGTAATATTTTGTAGATCATATCGTCCTTTCCGGTAACTGTTTCGTTTATTCCAGAGTGGATATTGAAGCATTACCTTTTACATTACGATTTCAATTTCATAAGAAGTTTCAAATGTTTCTTTTCCTTCCAGGCTCTGTTCCCAGGCACGTTCTTCCAGACTTCCATGGAATCCTACGCCGTCTCCCCGTCCAAACCAAGGTTCAAAACAGATAAACGGAGCTTCTTCCTGTGGTGACCAGAAAGCAAGAATCGGCGCTTTTGTATGCATCTTAATGTATGGCTTTTTGTCAGCTCCTGCAAGGAAAGCTGTTTTTATCTGGTAATCTTCAAAAATTAATGCGTCATAATCAAACATTCCTTCTGTGATTCGATGCATTCCCTCTTCCATTTCAAACTTGTGAATCTTATTTCCAATAAGTAATTCCTCCATATCCACCATCAGATAATCCCAGGAATCCTTCTCTCCCTCAAATCCCAGATAACAATCTGTCTTTTTACCTTCCCCGTTTTCCGGACAAAGAATAGCAGGATGACCGCCAATCGCAAAATACATCGTTGTATCATCTTTATTTACAATTCGCCATAACACTTCGATGGAAGAGTTCTTCAGACGATAGCCGATCTCCAGACGAAAATGAAACGGATATACTGCAAAAGTTTCTTCATCATCTTCCAGGCTCAGCCACAATTCCTGCTCTGTTTTAGATTCTACTTTAAAATTACGTCTTCTGGCAAATCCATGTTTTTCCAGTGTATACGTTTTCCCCTGATAGCGGTATTCATCATCCTTAAAACCGCCTACTGCCGGAAACAGAATCGGGGAAGTCCATCCCCAGAATTTGGGATCTGCATTCCAAAGATACTCCTGTTCGTTATCCTTTCTTTTCAGGGAAATCAGTTCTGCGCTCTTTTCTCTGATAACCGCCTTGATTTTTTCATTTTCCAATACAAAATATTCCATAGCATTCTCCTTTTAAATAATTCTATTTGCTCACAATACTTCCAATATTTTTAATCAGCACAGAAATCGTACCATCCGGATTTGTAATAAAATCCACTTTGTCTTTATTTTGATACTGTTCCATGGGAATGCGGATTTCAATTCCCGTATCTGTGATCAGATTCTGTTTTCCGAATTTTTTTGTAGTATTTGGATTTTGAGGGGCAACTTCTGTCTCTGCCAGATGGTACTTATCCAGCTTTTTCATAACCTCCTCTTTCATTTCCTCCTGTTCTTTAAAAATCTTATCCATCAAAACAGGAACTGCAAAACTTCCTTCTTCTTCCAATGTCTGATTGATGATGCTTTTTGTTTCCATCTGCACTTCAAACTGTTCCGACTCATGGTAAAATTTCTTCTGCACATCATCTACAGCTTTTGTTACAATCGCCAGCTTTGTTTTGGGAGATAACGAGCCATGACATTGAAGAAATAATTGGGAAAAATAATTGGTTTTTACTCCGTTTACATCATATTTTTTCTCTATCAGCCGCAAACTTTTGTCTGTAAGATCAATGAGTGCAGCTTCTGCCAGTTTTTGATTTTCTCCTGGAAGAATTGCCTTTTGTTTGATTACCGAATTACTGTTTCCCCAGGGATCAGAATCTGTCATATGGGTATAATACGTTTTATAATTCATCTTCAAAAGAGCCAGGAAAGGCTGTTGTTCCACCTGATATTCCACAACAAGAAGATCAGCCGGAGGAATATCGATATTTTTGTTCATCACTCCATAAAGAAGTTCTCCCAGCTTTTGGCTGCAAGCTACAAACTGATCCTGTCGATACTCCTCCAAAACCGCCTCCACCTGTGAGTTTTCATCAAAAGAACATTTCTTCATATCATCACTTTCCAGAAGCCGAAAAATATGCGCCCGGACAAAATCTCCAAAATCAGAGCCGTGATCCAGTATCTGATCTGACAGCACCGGCATCCCCATCGTGGAATCCATGATATGTATGATAACCTGTTGTAAATGAATGTCTTCTTTTTGCATCCTGTAACCTCTCGTTTATCGTATTGACTACAGAATACTATATATCATAGAAAAAATCAAATATTTAGACTGTATTTTGAAGGAAATGGTTTCACAGATTGCATTTTTACTTATTTTGTTCTAAACTATACATGATGAAATTTTAATTTTTAAAGAGGATTATTATGAATACACAAACAGAAAATGATTTTAGTCAGGGCAGCGTCCGAAGCAATATTCTCCGATTGGCCGGACCCATGACTCTGGCACAACTTATCAACCTTCTCTATAATATCATTGACCGAATGTATATCGGCCATCTTCCCAAGGATTCCACGCTGGCGCTCACCGGTCTGGGACTGACTTTTCCCATTCTGATGATGATTACTGCTTTTACCAATCTTTTTGGTATGGGCGGCGCCCCTCTTTTTTCCATCGCCAGAGGAAAACAGGACAATAAACGGGCTTCCCGAATCATGGGAACCACATTTACCATGTTGTTGATTTCCGGTGTGGTACTTACAATCCTGGGACTTCTCATCAAGAAACCGATTCTTTATCTTTTCGGCGCCAGTGACGCCACGTTTCCTTTTGCCGACACGTACCTGTCCATTTATCTTCTGGGAAGCGTTTTCGTAATGTTTAGTCTGGGAATGAATAACTTTATCAATGCCCAGGGATTTGCCAAAAAAGGGATGCTTACCGTATTAATCGGCGCCGTATTAAATATTATTCTTGATCCTGTTTTTATTTTTGTTTTCCATATGGGCGTTGCGGGAGCCGCCCTGGCTACCATCCTTTCGCAAATGGTATCTGCCATCTGGGTTCTTCGTTTTCTTACCGGAAAAGAGACACTTATCCGTCTGACCAGAGAAAATCTTAAGGTACATTTTCCTTTACTGGGAGAGATTATTTCCCTGGGAGCCTCCGGATTTATCATGGCATTTACCAACAGCGCCGTTCAGGTAGTCTGCAACGCTTCGCTGCAAAATTTCGGCGGCGATATTTACGTCGGTGTGATGACCGTTATCAATTCCATTCGCGAAGTGGTTTCCATGCCGGTGCAGGGACTTACCAGCGCTGCTCAGCCGGTTCTTGGATTTAACTATGGCGCCAGACAACCTCACCGGGTACGGGAAGGCATCCGATTTATGTCCATTACCTGTATTTCCTACACCACCCTGATCTGGATTATACTGCTGATTTTTCCGAAACCCTTTATCCACCTGTTCAACAGTAGTTCTCAGCTCCTGGAATTGGGTGTACCGTCCATGACGATTTACTTTTTCGGATTTTTTATGATGTCTTTCCAGTTTTCCGGACAGTCCACTTTTGTGGCGTTGGGGCGTTCCAAATACTCCATTTTCTTTTCTCTGTTTCGAAAGGTCATCATTGTCATACCTTTGACTCTTCTTCTCCCCTATATCGGAGGACTGGGAGTCAATGGCGTCTTTCTCGCAGAGCCAATTTCCAATTTTATTGGCGGGGGAGCCTGTTTTTTCACTATGATGCACACCGTTTGGCCGGAATTAAAGAAGCAGGAACATCTTTCTTAAACAATTCAGGGGTTGACTTCGTTCGTCAACCCCTGATAGAATACTTACTTTTTATATTTCCGCTGTTCTACTTCCCAGGCCTTCGCCTCTTCCCGAATCTCTTCTTCTGCCAGAGCCTCTGCCTCCGCTGCTTCCGGCGATCCTACCGCTGCCAGTTTAGTGGCACGACGTTTAATCACCTCTTCCGATTTCGGTCTGATATCTCCTGCTGCTGTCAATGCTTCTCTGGTCATCAATGGACCTACAATTTCATATATCAAAACTGCAAATAATGTAATATTTCGTATCAATGCCCCCTGCTCACCTAACTGCATGGCAGTTGCACACATCCCTAAAGCCACTCCCGCCTGAGGAAACAGTGTGATCCCCAGGTATTTGCAGATCTGTGGCGAACACTGTGTAGCTTTTGCGCTTATGAAGGTACCCACATATTTGCCGATACACCGGAATACAATATAAACAACTCCAATCAGAATAATGGAACCCTCACCAAAAACCTTCAGTTCCAGTTCAGCGCCACTGATCACGAAAAAGACCGCAAATAATGGGGAGGTCCATTTATCTGCCGCCGCCATAAGATCTTCTGAAAGATCACAGGTGTTACAGAAAACCGTTCCCAACATCATACATACCAACAAAGAAGAAAATCCCACATGCACAGGTCCAATCTGAAAATTCACCATGGAAAGTGACACTGTCAGAAATACAAACGCAATGGTCATATTTAATCGGTTGGTATTGGAATGAAATAATTTTTCCAACTGAGTAAGAATCCATCCCATGACTGCCCCCAACAGCAGGGAACACAGAATTTCCACCAAAGGATTAATAAAAATCGATATAAAGTCCACTACGCCACTTACCAATGTTTTCGCCACACCGAAGCTCACCGCAAAAACAATAAGTCCCACCGCATCATCCAATGCTACAATGGGAAGCAGCAGTTCTGTCAATGGTCCCTTTGCTTTGTACTGCCTTACAACCATAAGCGTAGCAGCCGGAGCTGTTGCAGTTGCGATAGCTCCCAATACTAATGCTTGCGGCAAGGTAAGTTTATCCGGCATCATCAGATGAATGATCAACAGCGCCAGATCCACACAAATGGTTGCAGCAATTGCCTGTACAATACCAATGGAAAATGCCTGCTTTCCTATTTTTTTGATATCTCCCAATCGGAACTCATTTCCTATCGAAAATGCAATAAAGCCAAGGGCAACTTTGGAAATCAGGGATAACATTTCCACCGCTTCCATAGAATCGAACCCCACGCCCGGAACCCTCAACGCTCCAAGACAGTATGGTCCGATAATAACTCCCGCTATAAGATATGCGGTTACATCCGGAAGTTTAAGCTTTGAGAATAATCTCGTCATCAATAATCCAGCCAACAAAGCGCAGGAAACATTCAACAAAACGTAACTCATATTATTTTCATTCCTTTATTCATATTTTATTTTGCCACTACATGATCAGAGTACTATAAACGTTTTGTTTTTTCTATCAGACCATGTATGATCGGCATTTCTTCCTTCAATTTTTCCAGACTTGTAATTCGCCACTCCCAATTCGGACTTCCGGTAGTTCCCGGCTGATTCAGTCTGGCTTCATCTCCAAGATTCAGAACATCCTGTACCGTTACAACAGACAATTCTGCAATGCTTTGGAATACTCCATGGATAAAACGATGGGCAAGCTTCTCCTCATCACATCCTTTTTCCCGGAATAATTCATTCACTTCCTCCTGAGTATCTTGATCTTTACTCAAATACCAGCTCTTAATTGTCTGATTGTCATGGGTTCCTGTATAAAGAATCAGGTTTTCTCTGTCTGGGAAATCATTATTTTTCTCATTGGGATCAAGAGAAAACTGATAAACTTTCATTCCTTTAAATCCAAAATGATCTCTCAGTATCCCTACCTCCGGACGAAGATCTCCCAAATCTTCAATTACGATCTCAATATCCGGATATTTTTTCAGCAAATGTTCAAACACTTCATATCCGGGTGCTTCTATCCATTCCCCTTCTATAGCTGTGGGACAGTCTGCCGGAATTTTCCAGTATGTATCGAAAGCCCGGAAATGATCGATACGGACAATATCGAAAAGAGTTCTGTTATATCCGATTCTTTCCATCCAGAACTGATATCCTGTTTCTTTCAAATACTCCCAGTCATAAATCGGGTTCCCCCATCTTTGTCCTGTGGGACTGAAATAATCTGGTGGTACACCTGCAATATAAGTAGGTCGGAAATTCTCATCCAAAAGGAAACATTTGGCATTCGCCCACACATCCAGAGAATCAATTCCCACATAGAAAGGTAAATCTCCCATGATTTTTATTCCCAGACTATTTACATAGCCTTTCAGTTCCATCCACTGGCAATAGAAAATGTACTGAAGAAACATCTGATATTGAATTTCTTCTTCCTGCTGGGGAGTAAATTCAATATCCCTATTAATCATCCAGAGTTTATCTTTCTCTTCCCAGTCCAACCAGCATTTCCGATTATTTTTCCATTTCAGCATATAAAATACACCATACTGGTATACCCAATCCTGAGAAGCAAACTCCTCATAATTTTCATCTGGCAAAAAATTGCGGAAAGCTTTTCTCAGATACTCATCCTTATAAGAACGAACCGCCTCATAATCAATTATCTCTGCATCTTTCCTGAAATCTTCCGGTACCTCCGACAAAAATCCATCCTCTGCCAGCTTTTCCAGACTGATGTACAAAGGATCTCCTGCATAAGAAGAATATGGCTGGTACGGAGAATTGCCATACCCCAAAGGATTCAAAGGAAGTATCTGCCATACTCCAAATCCCATCTTGCGGATACAATCCGCGAATTCATACGCTTCTTTGCCAAAATCCCCCACTCCATATCTGGAAGGCAAGGAAGCGATGGGCATTAAAATGCCCGCTTTTCTTGCATCACTCATTTTCCTTCTCCCTTCTCGTCTTTATGATAGACGGATGTTTTTAAGTGCAGCTGCAAATGCATTATTCATCGGCTCCTCCGCCTCTTTTTTCTGCTTTTTCATATAAGCAGCCACATCTTTTTTCGATACGCCTCCACCCTCTGCTTTTCTTCTTTCCTGGAACTTGGATAATCTTTCTTTATGTCCACAGGAACAAACAAAGGTACTGTCTTCCCCTTTTCCGATCATCTCCATTTTTTTATGACAGACCGGACACCGGGCATTCGTCACTCTCGATACAGTCTCCCGATAGCCACATTCCCGATCCTGACACACCAGCATCTTGGAATTTTTGCCATTTACCGCCAGCAGCCGTTTTCCGCAGCGGGGACACTTTTTATTTGTAAGATTTTCATGGCGGAAACTTCCTTCTTCTGTGCGAATCTGATTCACAATTTCCACCGTATACTGACGAATATCGCTCATAAATTTTCTGTCATCTAAGGTTCCCTTGGCAATCCTGGAAAGTTTCATCTCCCACTGTGCCGTAAGTTCCGGTTTTTTCAGATCAGAAGGTACCAGCTTTAAAAGCTGTCTTGCCTTGGATGTCAGATGTATTTCATTTCCCTTCTTTTCCAGAAGAAAACTGTGAAATAACTTTTCAATAATATCTGCTCTGGTAGCAACCGTTCCCAATCCTCCGGTATCTCCCAGAGTTTTTGCCATCTCCCGATCCCGGGATTCCATATATTTTACCGGATTTTCCATAGCTGAAAGCAGAGTGGCTTCCGTAAAGTACGGCGGCGGTGTGGTTTTTCCTTCTTTTAAGGAAAATTGCACCATTTCCATTACAGCTCCTTCTTTCAACTGCGGAAGCAATTGACTTTTCAGTTCCGAACTTGTTTCTTCTTCCTCCGGATTTTCATAAACCTCTCGAAATCCCAAACTGATAATAACATCTCCCCGGGCAACAAATTCTTCTCCTGCGCATTCTGCAACAAGAGTAGTTTCCTCGTACTCACAGGGAGGATACAGAACACTCAAAAATCTGCGTACTACCAGATCATAGATTTTTCTTTCTTCATTACTCATACGGGTCAGATCTACAAACTGTTCTGTAGGAATAATGGCGTGATGATCGGAAACTTTACTGTTATTTACAAAAGAAAGGCTTTTCGGTTCCAGTTTTTTCCCCCGCACCTGGGCAGCCAGTTTCCTGTAAGGACCTGTTCCGCAGGCTTCCAGACGCTCCGGAATGGTAGCTACCACATCTTCTGTCAGATAACGGGAATCCGTTCTCGGATACGTAAGTACCTTATGATTTTCATAAAGCCTCTGCATGATATTTAAAGTTTCTTTGGCGGAAAATCCAAACTTTTTGTTGGCGTCCCGCTGAAGTTCCGTAAGGTCATAGAGCAATGGAGGAAAGGTTTTCTTTTTCTTTCTCTCCACTTTCCGGATACGGAAAGAATCTTTTTTTACATTGTCCAGAAGTTTCTCCATTCTTTCTTTCTGAAAGGAGCGATAACTACCGGATTTTTTATCTTTCCAGGTATAAGTTACCCCCTCTGCTTTCGCCGTAAGTCCGTAATAAGATTCCGAGACAAAATTTCGAATCTCTTCTTCCCTTCGGGCGATCATAGCCAATGTGGGGGTCTGTACCCGACCACAGGATAACTGAGCATTATATTTGCAGGTTAAAGCTCTGGTAGCATTGATTCCTACCAGCCAGTCTGCCTCCGCCCGAGATACTGCGGCGTGATACAAATTATCATATTCTTTGGCATCTTTCAGATGGGAAAATCCTTCCCGGATAGCCTTATCTGTCACCGAAGAAATCCAAAGTCTTTTACAGGGTTTCCAGTTTCCTGCCTTTTTAAGAATCCATCTGGCTACCAGTTCCCCTTCTCTTCCGGCATCTGTGGCAATTACAATATCTTTCACATCATTTCTGTGAATCAGAGATTTTACCGCCTGATACTGGCGTCCTGTCTGGCGGATCACTTCGATTTCCATTTTCTTCGGCATAATAGGAATATCTTCCATATTCCACGCTTTATATTTTTTATCGTATCCTTCCGGGTCCTGGAGCGTTACCAGATGCCCCATTCCCCAGGTGACCACATATCTGCTGCCTTCGATAAAACTGTTATTCTTTTTGTCACACTTTAAAACCCGGGCAATATCCCTGCCCACAGATGGTTTTTCCGCAATTACTAATGTTTTCATTTTTCCTCTTCTTTCACCACCAACGTGGCAACTGCCCGTTCATTGTACTGGGAAGAAATAATTCCTCCTGTAGAAAGCCGGGAATATATTCCTGCAAATTCCCCGTTGTAAACATAAAGTCCTGTCATATTGGTATATGACTGAAACTGAGGCTCTTTATCCCTGAAACAAATATTATTTGTGCGGTAAGGATGATAATATTCCTGATAAATGTAATTTTTATTCCAGTGACGATGCACAAGATCCTCCCATTCCCCATCATCATAATCTACTCCCGCAAACACGCCTCGGGAAGCATACGAATCCAGCGGCTTGATAATCCATTTATCTTTATCATCTAATATCTCATCCATACGGCAGAAGCGACTGTCCAGCAGATTCGTATAGGGAATATGTTCTTCCACAAATTGTCTCTCTTCTTCTGTCAAAAACTTCATAGTAGCCTTTTCCCTCAACATTTTAAACAACCACTTATGATGAGGAATCTGCGTACAAATAGAACCGATCACACATACATTCTGATCTTTCACCGCCTGGATAAATGGCTGGATTTCATCATAATGAGCCATAATATCACAGGTTACCGCCCGTCTGTATATCACATCAACAGGATGACCGGATGCGGAATATAACACGCCCTTCTCATAAGTCATATCACGGATATTACATATCTCCACCTGATAGCCTGCTTTTTCAAACCGGGCTGCAAATTCCTTAAATTCATTGACGCAGCAGTGATCCATAAAATCTGTAATCACCACATAAGGATTTTCTACTTTTTTTTCATAGGTCTGATACAACTTCATGAGAGACTCTACCCAACTGTCATATAATTCAAAAGTAGCAAACTCATATTTTTTCATCATTTCCTGATGCGCATTATCCAAAGCCAAAGCCTGATTCAACACGTAATCTTCATTCATGGCGCTGGTTCCATCCGTATTGATCTCACAGAACTTGAAATCCCAGCTATCCTCATGAAAGAAAATATCAAACCGGGCAATAGGCAATAAAGAATCGTAAAGATTGGGAATCAGAATCAATTCCTCCAGTTCTTTCGAAAACGGGAAAAATTTCCGATAATCCGGATTCTCTATATACTCTCGAATCACCTTTTTTAAAATCCCATACGTGGTCTTTACAATCCATCGAAAATAATTAATTTCTTTTTCTGTAAAAATCTTTGGAATATGAAGGGTGTGAACAACCAATCCATTGTATGCCGCCGTAGAATGATCCAGATATTCTTTCATTGCTTTTCCCGATTCAGAACTTTCTTCTTGGTGTTCCTGAATATACTGTTCATATTCCTCCGAGATTTTTTTCATAGTTTCACTTTTCATAATAATCTGTCAAACTCCTTTTTTCTTCTACAATCTGTTCCAAAACATCCAAAAATGATTTTTCATTTCCTTCCAGATGTTCTCTGGCTATGGCAAAAATGTTTTTCAGATACGCATCCGCTTTTTCTCCGTAAATATCTCCCTCAAATCCCAACTCCATCAGATTTTCCTCTGCTTGAAGAATATCTGCTTCTGAAATTTTTCTGTTCAGGATCTGCTCCAGTGCATCCTCATAATAAAAAATCCCTTTGAGCAATGCCAGATATCCCATCACATACGCAAACGGCATACTGTCAGCGCCCCGAATCTCCAGATAATGCTTCAGCCGTACATCCACAAAAGTCATAGACAATACATGCTCTATCTCTTCCGAGGTCATATCCCGGTCTTTCCAGAGTTCCTCTGCCGACTGATGACCCACATACACAGCTTCGCCATTCTGAGGAATGAATATCAACGGCAAACGCAGCAGATATTTTCCATATTTTTCAAAGCCGAAATCTTCTTCAAAAAGTCCCGGAACAATGCCGCACCGTTGGGGATCCACCTGCTTCCAGATCATAGTTCTCGCCATATGTTTCTGATAGCGTTTTCCCTCAAATACGGGAGAACAGTCTGTGAGAAGTTTGATAGCAGGCGTCAGAATATAAGCTGCCCGCATTTTTCTCACAAAATCTCTTTCGCTGAAATAGTCCACAGAAATCTGTGCGGAAGCCGTTCCTCTCATCATATTGGCGCCTGTAGTCCCTGCCTTTTTAAAATAAGTATCCATATATTCATATCGCTTTTTGGGAATCAACTGCAAATTCTGTACCGTACTTACCGGCTGATAACCCATAGTCACCAATTCATAACCCCATTCTTCCAGAAGAGGTTCCCACTGTTTCAGAAAGCTGTGATAAATATTACGGATCTCACAAATACATCTTCTGGGATTGATGCTGATCTCCAACTGAGCTGCCGGTTCCAAAGTAATAGAATACTCACTGTTATAAAGTCCCAGGAGCTGATCTCCTTCATAATGGAAATGAGAATAACAGGGTTTCATTCTTTCCAGCAACACTCCCACTCCGCGTTCCCCATAATAAGAAACACTTTCTTTTGTATCTTTCTTTACCACAAAATGTTCTACTTCCAGACCCAGCTTCTGAAAACAATTCTCTTTACACCCATTCTGAAAATATTCTGTCAAACGAGACAGATTACGCTTATATTGATTCAAAATAGTACCTCAAATTCTTTCGGTTCGTTACTACTAACATTTATTTTCTCTACCTTTTCAACTATACCATATTCATCTTCGATTATAAATATTATTTCCTTCTTTTTTTCAAAAAAAATAGTAACCGTGAAGTGAAATAGTGGTGAGTAAATCAAAAAATCCTTGACAAAAGCACAAATACGCACTATAATTTAATACGAACTTGTCCAATTATGCTGAAATAGCTCAGTTGGTAGAGCACTTCACTCGTAATGAAGGGGTCGTGGGTTCAAGTCCCATTTTCAGCTTTGATAAAAACTCTTACGAAAGTTTTTAGCTTCCGTAAGAGTTTTTTGCATTGTGGAAATGTGGAATTTTTTATACGAAAATTCAGTCATTTTTTGTAACAGTTCAGTTTTGCAGTCAAACAAAAGAACCTTGGAAATTATCATAAGTGGTACTATGGAGATAATTCAATGCTTGTAAATTCATCCCAGGCTAAACTATTTCAGGAGATTTCATCAGATAATATATACAAATCCAGAGATTTGAAAAAAGTTTCACTACTTTTTCCTCAAAAAAATAGTGAAACTTTTTTAATTGCATCAAAATGTGCACTTTTCAACAGAAAAAACAGAGATTTTAGGAGAAAAAAAGTGAAAAAAGTAGTGAAGTTTTTCAAAAAGCTACGAAATGTGCACTTTTAATATAAAAAATACTGACTTATTACTTCTTTTTCCCTATAATTTGCGGAAGGCTTCCAGTGATCTCTCCACTTTTTCTGTTTCGATACAATAGGCAATACGAAAATATCCGGGACAACCAAAGGTATCTCCCGGTACAAGCAAAAGATCCTCTTTCATCGCCCGCTTGCAAAAAGCTACCGCATCTTTTTCTTTTGCTTTCGGAAACATATAAAATGTTCCGCCGGGACGGACAATCTCAAATCCCAGACGGGTAAGCTCTGTATACAGTATCTCTGCATTTTTCTCGTATACAGACAGATCTGCCGTATCGTACAGACAGTCCGCCACTGCCAACTGAATAATCGAAGCAGGGCAATTGTGACCAATCCCCCGAGAAATCTGCCCACACATTTCTACGATCACAGCACCATCTTCACATTGGGGAGAAACTGCCACATACCCAATTCTCTCTCCCGGCAACGACAATGATTTGCTGAAAGAATAACAGGTAATGGTGTTCTTATAATATTTTCCAATATAAGGAGCGTCTACTCCTGTAAAGGTAATCTCCCGGTAAGGTTCATCGGAAATCAGATAAATGGGATGACCGTATTTTTGTGCTTTTGCTTCCATCATTTGGGCAAGTTTTTGAATCGTTCCCGTCGTGTATACAATTCCTGAAGGATTGTTCGGACTATTGATCAAAACTGCCGTCACATCTGCGGTCAGCATCTCATCAAATTTTTCAAGATCCACCTGAAAGCCTTTCAGATCTGGTGGCACCACCTTCAATTTTGCTCCTGTAAGATTTACATAGGGCTGATATTCAGGAAAATACGGTGCAAAAGTCAAAACAGAATCTCCCGGAACTGTCACGGCACGGAATGCATGAGCCAAAGCCGCCGCTGCTCCAGAACACATAAAAATATGCTCTTTTTCATATTCCAGACCAAAGCGGTCTGTTAAAGATTTTGCTACCGCTTCCCTTACCGTATCGATTCCCAGACTGGGACTGTAACCATGTAAAGTAAGGGGACTTTCCGTTTCAAGAAGCTCTTTCATCTTCTTCGTAAACTTGTCCGGTACAGGAACCGAGGGATTTCCCAGGCTATAATCAAAAACATTTTCCCTTCCAATTTCTTTCGCCCGTTCCGTTCCATAAGAAAATATCTCACGAATCACTGATTTGGCGCCTAACATTTTCCTGTATTCTTCTGCTATCATGATTTCATCTTTCCCTCTTTCTATCATTGTAAAACTGTTCATTTTTCGTAACTATGAAGGTACTGAACAGTTACCATTTTTCTCAATACACAATAACCGGTGTTCCCACCGACACGGTTTCAAATATCTTTTTTGCAGCATCCAAAGGTGTATTGATACATCCATGGGAGCCGTTGGTCAGATAGATATCTCCCCCAAAGTTATTTCCTCTGCTGGAAAGATCGTGTATTCCCACGCCATTATTAAAAGGCATCCAATAATGGACAAAAGCGGTATATTCCGGTTCTCCATTCGCATCTCTTGGACCTTTCATGGTATACTCTGTCTTTTTCCAGAATATCGGCCAACACCCGTTTTTCGGTGTTGCATGCCCTGGAATCGCCATATTTCCTGTCACCACCGGAGTTTCTACCACTACCCGGCCATCTTGATAACACCACATCATCTGCCGGTCAATACTGATCTCCACATAGGTATTTCCCAGATCATCTTTTCCTGTTCCCTGGCCCTTTTTCTCGTAAACCAGTTCCATCTCTCCCTGTTTTCCTTCTGCTATGGCTGCCATCAGTTCTTCTATTGATTTTTCTCTGTCCACCAGCCAACCGTATTTATTGGTAGATAATGTTATCTTTTCTCCTTCATGAGTTATAAATTTTCTTTTTCCCCCATAAGTATCTCTCATATCTGCCAGTTGATAAATAAAATTTTCAATCTGTTCCAGATTCACTGAGTAAGTTCCCTGCTCATCCTGAACCAGCCAGGACTTTAAGACCTTATGATCCACAACATAGCTTTCTCCACAAACCTGATACGTAAGATTTGCCTTCGTCAATTGATTCATCATATTCACCTGGGTGGTTAGCTCTTCGTTATCCCGGTAAATTTCCGGTTTCAGATAACAATCTTCCTGTTCCAGAGATAGCTGTGTCACACCATTTTGAACAGATTCTTTCATCAGACGAATTACTTTTTCCCTATCCAGAGCATTCCCTTCCACTTCCGGTACAATTTCATAACCGGTATCTGTCTCCTGCATATAAGCATCCTGAGGCTGAATCACAGTCACATCTCTTATCAAAGGCAGACTGTTTAAAATGGGTTCCACACTGGCTTCTTCATAGGAAAAATTTGCCGATACCTGGTACTTTCCCCCCTGGAACGCCCGTTGAAGCCATTCCAATGGTTTCTGCTCTGTCAGAAGATCGTCCACACTGTAATCATCCACATACGTAAGATGAAGCTGCGGACCGGTTATCAGATAAGAATTCCCTTCCTGATCTGTGATAGTCAAATCATATTTATCAATCTGCTTCTGAATCTGCTCTTTCACCTGCTCCACCGTCATATAACTGCAGTCGATTCCATTGATCCATGTATCTTTATAAAAATGGCGGGTATAATATCCTGCCCGCCATATATATGCCGCCACCGCCGCTAATACGATAATCAGCACAACAGCAATAAGAATCAGCACTCTCCATTTTGATTTTCTTTTTTTCTTATCATTTACCTTTGCTTCGTCCCTTACTTCCATTTTTTCTGAAATTCTCCCCTGTTCGACAAAATAATACATTCTTTATTATATACTTTCCAACACGGATTTCAATTTCATTTCTCTTAAAATTCAAAATGGAATGTAATGAAACTGTAAAAATTACTTCTGTTGCAGATATACGTCCATTTGTGGAAATGGAATTTTTATCCCGTTTTTATCGAATTCCAACTTGATCTGTTCATTCATCCGCCACTTGGTATTCCAGTATTCTTCTGTCTTTACCCAGGCACGAATTCCCAGAATCACCGCGCTGTCCGCCAGTTGATCTACAAAAATCTGGATTTCTTCTCTTTCCAGAAGTTCCGGGTCATCTTCCACCAACTGACGAAGAATATCTTTTGCTTTCAGCAAATCGGAATCATAGGAAATTCCCACTTTGATCTGCAAACGCCGCTTGTCCATAGCTGTCACATTCGTAATGCTGTTACTGGTCAGGGTGGAATTGGGAATTACGATCCGTCTGCTGTCCACTGTCATCAGCGTCGTGTAGTATAATTCAATCTTTTCCACGCTTCCTTCAATATTATCACCATTTTCAATGATATAATCTCCCACAGAAAACGGTCTCAAAAACAGAATAATCAGACCTCCTGCAAAATTAGACAAACCTCCCTGCAAAGCCAAACTGATGGCTACGCCGGCAGAACCTACCAAAGCCGCCACAGAAGTTTTATCCACTCCCAGATTTCCTGCAATAGTAAGAATCAGCATAATATGAAGTCCGATTTTTACCAGAGACAATAAAAATGTTTTTGCAGCCTCATCTGTTCCAAATCGGGTAAGCTGCTTTCGCAATAAGCGGCACAGCCACCCGATTACTTTTGTTCCCACCGCATATACCACCAGTGCAAGAACAACTTTTAATAAAAAATCTACAGGACCATCTGATCTTGCTGGGTCTGTCAACCATGCCCAGGCAGTTTTCAGTGTTGCCGTCATGCTTTTGTTTTTCCTTTCACGATTGATTTTTTCTGTACAACCGGCTTCTCAGCTTTCACCTTTTTCTCAGCCGGCACTTGTTTTTTTACTTCTACGATTTCCTTTTTCCCTTCCGGTTTTGTTTCTTCTTTTTCTTTTGTTTCAGCTTTTGCTTTTGTATTTGCCGTAGTTTTTACTTCCACTTTTACTTCTGCTTCTTTTTCAGCCTGCTCCATTTTCTCCTGAATTTCCTGCTTCAGACTGGTTTTCTTCCGGGAAACAGGCTTTCTTTTACTTTTAGCCGTTTTATTATCGGATGCTTTTTCTTCTGTCTTTGTGAAACTGAAAACAGAAACACTCAATGGGGCCACTTTAATTTTTACAGAGTATGGGCGATCATCGTATTCCTCTTTCTTTGCAATCTTCACTCTTGGATTCACCGTTCCGCTTCCGCCATAAATAACGGCGTCACTGTTAAGAATCTCTTTGTATTTTCCCGGATAAGGTACGCCCAACTGGAAATTATTGTATTCCACATCCGAGAAGTTACATACGATCACCAGAGTATCTTCCTGTTTTTCTGTTTTTCTCATAAAGGATACAAGGCTCTTATCCCATTCCACACAGTTGATCCATTCGAATCCTTCGGAAACGTAATCCATAGTATAAAGAGCCGGATGCTCTTTGTATAACCGGATCAAAGCTTTCACATATTCTTTCATCTGGCGATGAGGTTCCATATCCAGATCTTCCCAATCCAGCGCCTTATTTTCTGCCCATTCGTGAAGCTGTGCAAATTCCTGTCCCATAAACAACAGTTTTTTGCCGGGATGGGTCATAAAGTACCCATATGCAGCGCGAAGATTCGCAAATTTTTTCTCCATCTCTCCCGGCATCTTGCCCAACAGAGAAGCTTTCCCATGTACCACCTCATCGTGAGAAAGACTTAGCATAAATCTTTCACTGTACGCATAAATCATGCTGAATGTCAGCTCGTTGTGATGGCTGCCTCTGAAATAAGGATCATTACTCATATATCCGATAAAGTCATTCATCCATCCCATATTCCATTTATAATCAAATCCCAGTCCGTCCTCATCCACACTTCCTGTTACCTGCGGCCAGGCTGTGGATTCTTCTGCAATCAAAAGTGTGTTCGGATATTTTTTCTTGAACACAGAATTCAGATGTTTCAAAAATTCTACTGCATCCAGATTTTCATTGCCTCCGTAAATATTTGCAACCCACTCCCCGTCATTTTTCCCATAATCCAGATAAAGCATAGACGCCACGGCATCAAACCGTATTCCATCTACATGGAACTTATCTGCCCAGAACAAAGCGTTGGCAATCAGGAAATTCTTCACCTGCGGTCTTCCGTAATTATAAATCAGCGTTCCCCAGTGAGGATGGGAACCCTGCCGTGGATCCAGATGTTCATACAGGCAGGTACCGTCAAAAGTAGCAAGACCAAAGGTATCTCTCGGAAAATGCGCGGGAACCCAGTCGAGAATCACACCGATTCCTGCCCGGTGAAGGGCATCTACAAAGAACATAAAGTCTTCCGGAGAACCGTAACGGCTAGTAGGAGCATAATATCCTGTCACCTGATATCCCCAGGAAGCATCAAAAGGATGCTCCATCACCGGCATCAGCTCCACATGGGTATATCCCATCTCCTGCACGTATTCGATAAGGAGGGGAGCTATTTCCCGATAATTATAAAATTCTCTTCCATCCTCCGGCTTTTTCCAGGATCC
>JAXEUM010000042.1:0-11292 GCA_034114925.1 Oliverpabstia sp. | reverse complement strand
GAGAAAACGGCGTTTTTGACGATAAAAACCGCCCGGACGGGAAATGTATCGTCGGGGCGGCTGTTATCGCAAGATTTCTGTTTTTTCCGACTCTTGACCGTCAGACGCGGATAAACGCGAACTGTCGGCAAGTATCGTCTTGAGCAGCTTGTCGCGGAATGTTTCTGTGCTGCTGTGATTGAAAAATAACTCCGCAACAATGGTCTGCCCGTTCCTCTGCGTCGTGATGATACTGTCGGGGGTCTGTTCTGCCATAGGCGGCTCCTTTCTCCGGGCGCGAAAAAGGGGATTCCCCGTAGTTGGAAAATCCCCTCTCGGCTGTCGGTTATTCTGTTTACAGTGCGGGCTGTGCGGCGGCCTGCGCCTTTTTCCTCGCCCTGTATTCCCGCGCTTTCATGCGGTCGTATTCCCGCTGCTTTTCAAGGTTTCGCGCCCGGTACTCCCTTGAATATGCCCTGTGGTAAGCGCGGCTCTTTTCCTTTTTGGCTTCTTCGATTTCCTCCCGCATTTGCCGGATTTCCTGCTCCGTCGGCTCTGCAAGCTGCGTCACTTCGTTCTCAAACCTGCCGATATAGTTGAAATATATGCTGATATGCTGGATTGCGTATTTTGCCCTTTTCTGGTCGCGCTCATGCACTTCAATCCTGCTGATAAACTCGTTGAGAATGGCGGGGGTAAGGTCGGTAAAGGCGGCATGGCGTTCCGTCAGCTTCAAAAACTTCTGCGCCCGTCCTCCCGCGTTCTCAAAAGCGGATAGCTGCTCTTGGAGCTGGGCAAGATCCGTTTTCAGCGTATAGTATTCTTCCGAATACTTCTGCGATATTTGCTCATAGCGGTCTTGCGGGATAGTGCCGAGGGCGTTGTCCTCATAGAGTTTATTCAGAACCTTGTCAATCTGTTCAAGGCGTGTCGTGATTTGCGGGATACGTTTCTGCTGCTTCTTGGTCTGGTCGGTCTGCTGCATGACAAGGTTCTTTTTCACTAAGGTTTCAAACTCTGCCCGGTTGCTGATAGAGTATTGTTGATTGTTTTTGCAATCAGTACCCTGCTTCTTGCAGGTGTGGCGAGCAAAAATGCCAGTATTGAGGTGCAGGACAAAACCAGACAAGCCATAGGTGCAGGCTTTCTTTTAGAAAGAAATGCAGAGTACCGAACAAAGCGAGTTCGTGAATACTCAGAAAAGATTGGTAATGATAAGGAAGGTAGTTTTGGTGGCTACCATCAGGAAAAAGAGATTATCAATGGTGTGGAGACTTGGACAGGCTGGACAACAAATGAATTTGAAAGCTTAGATATAAAAGACATTGAGAAATTGGCAAAAACAAAAAGAATTGCTGATTACAATATTACAACAGTAACAACTCCCGTAAACCCTGTAAATTTCAAAAGGATTGAAGATAAAGATGTAGACCAGAATGCAGATGTTGGCGGTGTAAGTTTAATTGGAAACAAAGATATGCAACTAGACAGAAATGTTTTATCTGGAAACCTGCATATCAAAGAGGGACGAATGATAACCCCAGAGGATAAAGATATGTGTGTCATTTCAGAGGAACTGGCAAAGCAAAATAATCTGAAAATCGGCGATAAGATTTCTTTTAATGATTACCACGATACTGTAAATTCAAAGGTATCAGAAGCTGAGATTGTTGGAATTTATCAAGTGGATCAAAAGATGTCCCCACTTATGCAGGGAGATACTTACCGTTCGGAAAATGTGATATTTACTGATTTGAGATTTCCAGAAAAGGCAGAGGGCGAAACAAGTCCATTATATGAAAGAGCCTATTTCAAAGTGGAAGATGTGGAAGCTTACGACGAAGTAAAAGAAAATCTGCAAAAAGTAGACATCAACTGGGAGCAATATGATTTGATTGACAATAACGGAAATTCCGAAACCATGTCCTCAAACTTCAATGATTTAGCAAAAGTAAGCGAAATGATGATATTGGTAATCTCTGTTGCAAGTTTTGTTATCCTTGTTTTCGTATTTCTGTTCTGGCTGAAAAATCGAGTGCAGGAAGTCGGTATTTTCTTATCTCTCGGTGTTCCGAAATTTAGAATTATCGGACAGATTTGGAGCGAAGCGATTATGATTGCTGTTCTTTCCCTTATGTTATCCTTTGCTGTCGCTCCTGCCGTTTCCAAAGTAACTGCAAATTATCTGGTATCACAGCAGGTTCAGCAAATGCAAGAGGAAGAAAAGAATAATGAGGGAAAAGTATCCACAGAATACGTTGCACCAAAGCAGGACGTGCAGAGTATCAGCGTAGCGGTTACGCCAGAAATGTATCTGTTGGACGGTGTAAGTGTTCTTGTGTTGATAACAACTTCTGTTCTGGTATCTGGAATTGTAATACTAAAGAGAAACCCGAAAGATATTTTATCGGAAATGAGTTAGGAGGACGACGAAAATGTTAGAAGTAAAGAATGTAAGCTATGCTTACAAAACAAAAAAAGATAAAACCATTTTGAATCATGTATCTGCTACTTTCGAGGAGGGTATCTTTTATACCATTATCGGTCCGAGTGGTGCAGGAAAAACAACACTCTTATCGTTGTTAGCAGGCTTAGATACAGCAGTAAAAGGGACTGTCCTTTGCAATGGCGAAGATATTACAAAAAAGGGGCTGAATTACCACAGAAAGCATAATATCTCATTAGTATTTCAAAATTATAATCTGATTGATTATTTGACAACGGTTGAAAATGTCAAATTAGGTGGTAGTGGAAATGCTGAAAAATTATTGGAAGAAGTCGGTATTGGAAAAGAATACTGGCAGAGAAATGTATTGCAACTATCTGGCGGACAGCAACAGCGTGTAGCGATTGCAAGAGCCTTAGCCAGCGACGCTCATGTACTTTTGGCAGATGAACCCACGGGAAATCTTGATGAAACTACCGCTGATGAAATCATTGCTTTGCTGAAAAAGACGGCACATGAATTAGGAAAATGTGTTGTTGTGGTTACACACAGTAAGCATTTGGCAGAAGAAGCCGACGAAATCTTAGAAATTAAAAACGGTGCAATTTCTTTTCTGTCTGAATAAACAAGAATAGTGCCATAAAGGAGTTGGGATTCTAGAATGTTTTAGACCGTGATGTATAGTTAAATGTTGGATAAGGAACGTCATTTATAAAAAGTTATGTAAGAAAGACTGAAAATAATAAATAATATTTTCTTCCAACCAGTTCTGTAATAAAATTAAACTTTAACGAGATTAAAAATGAGAGTAAAGGTCACAGCAGAATATAAATCTTTAAGGGAAGAAAGACATGTAGGTGTTACGAAAGTTTACAACAAAAGAAGGAGTTTTAGTTCTATATATAGCGTTTGGTGGTGTCGCAATTCGAAGCAGAATTGCGACACTTTTCTTTTTGTGGACAGAATTCTGGTTTTTAATCCTTTTTCTATGTGAGAGGGCAAGATCACCGCCACTCCGATTTGATTTCAAAAAATTCAGATCGGAGGTAAAGAAAGGTGATATTTCATAAAGCAAGTGAAGAACGGAAATGGAAACAATGGAAGGAACAAGAAGAACGGATTTTACGGGAATCTGGTGTAAGTGAGGGTGTGATTCAAAGACTTCGGGAACTGGATTGGCAGGATTTTAATACAGAACGAAGATATTGGGAACATTTTTCACCAAATCAGGAAGAGCTATATACCAAAGAGCTGGAAGAGCAATCTCCGGTGGCACTCACAATCCAACAGTTACTTGACAGCGTGGAAAATGAACAACTGCTGCAGATTCTTCAGGAATCGGATAAAAAAACCTTGCAGATTTTACTGCTGAAGATGTGGGGATTTTCTATCCGGGAGATTGCAGAGCAGACAGGTATCCCGGAAAAGACGATTTACACACGAATGGATCGTCTGAAGAAAAAAATTAAAAAATTTTTGAAAGGGTGAAGAAAAAAGGCGGTTTTCATCGGCTCTATATATGAAAGGGGTAATAGGCCCTCGTTCCTTGACAACCGCATACCAGCATTACAGGTACGTTCCCAAAGATAGAAGCGTGACAGCATAAGCGCCAGGACGGATGGGGACAAGCACTGCAGGATTGTTATGACAAGGTCTGTACCAAGACTAGGGCGGATCATTTCGTAAGAAAACTGTCAGTGCCTGTTCTCATTCTGAGCGAGTCCTTATAGCTGTGAATGGACTTTCGCAGGTCTTTCGCCAGGATCATCTGCGGGGGATAATGATACGAATTTCTTCCCACAAGGAAGAGGATGGACTCCAAGTTGTAATCAGCAAGACTTTCAGAAAATCTACGAGCGATGCGAAGCGAAGCATCCGCCTGTAATGTTCCCTGCCATAGATGTGGTGCGGCAGCCGGGGAGTCGAGGACAAATACGGTGCTAAAGAAAAAACGATAAGAAATCAAAAAAGAGTGTGTCGTTGATATCAGATATATGCGGCTGTGGGAGATCCTACAGCCGTATCCTTGTGGTATTAACGTCATGCGGAAAGAAGAAGCAATATGTTTTACAAAGTTGAATATCAAAAGAGGGCGCATCAGGAAGTAGAGAAGATTTTCCGGGTGCTGCTTCCGGAACAGGGACTGGCGGTCAGGGAAGAACAGATCCGCTTGTGCCATGAAATGTTAGATACCTTGCTGGGAGAAAGAATTGCGCTGTGTGACGCAGGGGTAGGAATTGGCAAGACGTATGCCTATCTGGTAGCTTGTGTATTGATGCGGAAATATTCCATACTAATGGAACGAAACAGCCTGCCAAAACAGCATCCGGTGGTAGTCTCCACTTCCAGCATTGCCTTGCAAAAAGCAATCTTGTCCGAATATGTTCCGTTTTTATCAAGAGTTTTGGTAGAACAGGGCATTATTCAGACACCACTTCGGGCAGTGGTACGGAAAGGAAAAGAACATTTTGTCTGTGATAACAGGCTGGAACAAAGAATCGAGGCTATCCGTCACAAGCAGAAGAACGCAGTCCAAAGAGAAGCACTGCTGTCTCTGCGGAAACATTATGATATGGATACCGTAAAGGATTTGAGTGGGTTTGACAGAAGGCTGGTGTGTGTGCCGAAGTTCTGCCCAAGAGAATGTCCGGGCAGGCAGACATGCCGCTATCAGCGATACTTGGAAGAATCCAAAAAGCAGGATGTGTTCCTTCAGATTTGTAATCACAATTATTTACTGGCAGATGCATTCCACCGGAGGGAAGAGTATAAACCATTGCTGACGGATTACCGGGCTTTGGTAGTGGATGAAGCGCATAAACTTCCGGAGGCGGCCAGGCAGATGTTTGGGAAGAATTTATGTATGGATGATATCCGGGAGATCGCTTACTATCTGGAACGGGAACATCAAAATGTGGAAGCCAGAACTTTAAAAGCCGGGATGTATAGTATTTTTACGATTATCGGGGAAAGTCACATATTTTCCCATGGCATAAAGGAAAATTTTCAGTTGACCGGAGAATGCGAATTTTGTTTATGGGAGGGAATCCAGATGATTGAAAGAATGATGGAACAGCTAAAAGGAGTAGTGCCAAAGTGGGTGTTAAACAGGCTTCAGGAGGCAAAAGAAGTACTGGAGTGTTTTTTACAGAAAAATTCTAAGTATGTGCTCCATCTGCGTATGGATAAAGAAAAGATTCCGGTTTTATGCGCAGCCAGCAGGGAGATTCCACAGCTCTTGCGGGAAATGCTATGGGATCGGGAACAGGCACTGTCTGTTATTTTAACTAGTGGAACTTTGAAAGCAGGAAAAGGATTTGCACGCACTTTACAGATGACCGGACTGGAAGGACGTACAGATGTACAGTCTTATGTGGCAGAATCCCCGTTTGCGTATGAAGAAAACTGTCTGTTATATCTTCCAAAAAATTTGCAGAAGTGTAAAAGGGGAAGCAGGGAAGAAGTTGAAATGGTGGCAGGACAGATCCATTCCCTGATCTGTTCTACTTACGGGCATACGCTGGTCTTGTTCACTTCCTATACATTGATGGGAAGCGTGTACCAGATATTAAGGGATGGGATTCCCTTTCCGATGGTAGAAGTATGGAGACATTCCCAGGAAGAGATCCTGCGGTTTAAGACGATGGAGAATGCGGTGCTGTTTGCAGCCGGCTCCTGTTGGGAAGGGGTGGACTTTCCGGGGGATATGGTATCTTCGCTGATTATCGTGAAGTTGCCTTTTGCAGTGCCAGATCCTATCAGCGAGGCGGAGAAAGAAACCTATGAATCATTGGAAGATTATATCCAGTCGATCATTGTGCCGGATATGCAGAAGAAACTGCGGCAAGGGTTTGGAAGAGCCATCCGGACAGAAACCGATACCTGCGTAGTGTCTATCTTAGATATTCGGGCAGTGAAAGGCGGAAAATATCATGAAGATGTGATGTGTGCCCTTCCGCCCTGTCAGATGGCTGAAGAATTGAGAGAGGTGCAGGATTTTATCCGTAGCCGAAAAGGTGTGGAATATTATCTATAACAGAAGAAATCCTTGTTCCAGCCTTGTTGCTTGTGCTTCGTTTTCGGACACTTTCACAGGAAAAGTTTAGTACAGTTTTAGAACCCTTTTTCGAGGGATTGTTGGTATTGATGAATAGATATTTTGACATGAAGTGGGTATAATGTGTATAGCGTTAGAGGAAAGGACGGTGAGCAAAATGGCACGATATGCAGTGGAACATATCTGGGAAGGGAAAAAGGAATATTTCTTGATCCGGGATCACCAGAGCTGGCAGATGGTGCTGCTCCCGTCAAAATATCTGACGCATTTGATCAGAGCAAACCGTTCCCCGAATACTGTTGGCCGAAGGGCAAAATCCATTCGGTTTTACTTGGAATATCTGAATGAAACAG
Source organism: Oliverpabstia sp. (assembly GCA_034114925.1). Classification (GTDB taxonomy): domain Bacteria; phylum Bacillota; class Clostridia; order Lachnospirales; family Lachnospiraceae; genus Oliverpabstia. The sequence continues at coordinate 4,457 of JAXEUM010000042.1, read as the reverse complement.
AATTGGAACTGTCCCAAGTGGCGGAACAGGAATTCCAGGAACAATATGAACATTATGTGGGATTTCTCCACTGGCTGAAAGTTGGAAATCATTTGAATGACAAGAAAGAGAAACTGCCAAGCAATAAAACCTGTAATGCGTATTTAAAAGACGTGTTCAGGTTTTTCTGTTTTTTAGAACTGGAAGCAGATATGGAAAGACTGAAAGTGTTATATTATGACAGCTTTACCACCCATGATTCTATCGGCGTGAAAAGAAAACTGCGGTTCCGGTCATTCAATGGATATCTGAAAGAGGAAGAACGAAATGTCCGTCCGGCAGAGCATAATGAGATTTTAGAACTTTTGAAGCAGTGTACCAATTGCAGGGATCAGCTTCTTATCATGCTGCTGGCAGAGACAGGATACCGGATCGGTGAGATTCTAGGTGTGGATTATACCAGGGATATTGATTATGAGCGACATACTATCCGGGTATTTTTCCGGGATGACAATGAGAACAGGGCAAGGGCAAAGAATGCCGCCTACAGAAAAGCTAAGATTAGTGATGCCACCTTTCAGTTTTTACTGTTTTATCTGTCAAAATACCGGGAACTTCTGCAGCATCAGCAGATGTTGTTTGTAAACATCGAAGGGGAGACGAAAGGGAAAGCATTGCAGGTGGATGCGGTCTACCGAATGTTGGAACGGATGGAGAAAAAAACGGGTATCCATACGACACCCCATATGTTGCGGAGATATTTCGGGAATATGAGACGGGATGCTGGATGGCCGCTGGAAATGATCAGTGAGGCGTATGGACATAAACACACCGACACGACCATCAAATATCTGAACATTGTAGATGACCAGCTTATGGAAGCCAGCGACCAATATTATGCAAAACATTCCGTACTTTATGATGTGGAGAAACTCCTGTAGGAGGTGAAGGACATGCCCGCTTATCAATTATATGTATATGAAGATCAGGAAAAGCGGGAAGCACTGGAACAAAAAATCTGTGAGCAGGTGGATGCCTGTACAGAGGTAAATGGGAAAATACGAAACCGGGTAAAGAAGTTCCTGATAGAAGAGGGAATTACTGATATTTCGGAGATGAATGCAGCCCTAAGGGTCCGGTATGAAGGGTATCTGGAAAGAAACGAAACCGTTCATGTACCGATTACCTGCCTTCGGGGATTCGACAGAATTTTCCTCCATCGGATGAAGGAAGAACTAAAAACGCTGGCAGGACAGAGAAAATATACTACAGAGTATCGTGATCAGTGGTTGTGCTTAACCCATTATCCGGATGTGGAAGTTGCAGAATCCTTTCTGACGAGTAAAGATGGGAAGGAACTGGTATGGAATTTTACTTTGGAGTGTCCGAGAAAGTTGAAAATGCAGATTTTTACGGTATTGAAAGAGGTGATCCATACCTATGAAGGCTGGACACGAAAAGAAAAATTGCTGGCACTGCAAAGATTATATCAATTTTGTGTAGTGAATCAAGTGTCTGACATTGAAACCATGACGCTGGAGGAAGAACAGAAGTTTGCTTTGAAACTCTCGGAAGATTTGGGTGAAAAAAAGAAAAATGCTGTGTTTGGTATTTTGCGGATGAGCAGAAAAATTCTGTTTTTACAGGCTCCGGAAATCAATTGGAATGCGAATGTGTGGTTTTTAGAACGCTTCCATTTTTCTAAAGAACGGATAAACCCCAGCAAACCTGTAGAGCTGGTGTCTTTTAAAGAAGTGACAAATTTGGAGAATCAAAAGATTTTGCAAAAATATTTGCGGTATCTGTTTGGAATCACAGATTTATGTATCAGCACCATCCGAATCAAGCTACTGGAACTTCGTACATTTCTGGTATATTTTAATGGAGAAGAAAAGCCAATCTATGAAGTGGAGGCAGAGAAAATTCAGAGATATCTGGAATCTATTCAAAGACAGGATACTCGTGAAAAAACAGCAAATGGAAGAATTTTTATGATCCTGCAGTTTTACAACTTCCTCGTAGTAAAAAGATATCTGAAAAAGATTCCCTTCCGGTATGAATATTATCTTCAGAAAGAAGTGCATGTCCACAATGACCGCAGCGTACCAGAAGGAGTATATACGGAAATTTTGTCTAAGCTGGCAGAATTCCCAGAACATCTTCGACTGATGTTCCTTCATCTATGGTGTACTGGAATCCGGGGAAGCGAAGTGTGTACCCTGACAGGTGATGGTTATGAAGAAAAGGATGGAGATTACTGGCTGAAGGTCTATCAGGTAAAAATGAAAACTTATAAGCGGATTCCCATTCCGGAAGCATTATACAAACTGGTACAGGTGTATAAAAAGAAATATCAGATTGGACCGGAAGAATATCTGTTTCAGAATCAGACAGGAGGCGCTTTCCGTTATGGAACCTTCCGGTACCAGATGCTGAAATACTGTGAGAAATATCAGATTGCAAACGGGGAATATATTTTCAAATCCCATGATTACCGCCATAATCTGGCTACGCTGTATTATGATAGCGGAATTTCCCTCCAGGCAGTGCGGGATTATCTGGGGCATGAATATGAAGAAATGACCAGACAGTATGTGGACTATATGCCAAAGAAACTGGAAAAAGCCAGTGAAGCATACTTCCAGGAAGAAACCCACAGCTTTGCAGCGGAACTGATGAAAGGAGAGTTCCATGGATGAAAAATTATATTTAACAGATTTGAACTGCTATGGCAGAGCAGATGAAAAACAGAAAAAGAATGTAAAAGAATCCCATTGTTTTGATTTTGGTCTGCTTCCAACAAAAGGACTTCAAAAAGAATTTCGTTCATTTATTGAGGATCGAAGTCGACAATGTGCATTGGGAACGATGATACAGGAACGAGTAATCTATCAGAGATTTTGCAGAATGGTAAAGGATCAGCGCATCCGGGCAAACAGCCTGCATGAACTGGAGTGGGAACAATGGCTGTTAAAAATCCGAAGCTGGCTCCTGGAACATGGACAGAAATTGACAATGCAGAAAGTCAGCGTATATGGGAAAGAAAAGATAGTTCCATCAAGCCTCATCGCTTATGTGCGTAAGGCATATCAATTTACAGAAGAGGAAGAGGAACAGGATGAAATTGAAAAAGATATCTGGACATTAGAGAATCTGGATATTCCTTATAAAAAGAACCTGATTAAAAACTATCAGACTTTGAATTTTACAACGATTATTCAAACGGATTTGCGGGAAGAAACGAAAAAAGCAGTTTATGAGCATTTACATCATGAAGCGATTACAACGATCAGCAAAGAAATGACAGCCATCCGGAGGTTATCCAAATATCTGAAAGAAAAATATCCCGACATTCATTCCGCAGAAGAATTGGATCGGGAACTGTTGGAAGAATATCTGACGTACCTTGCAACAGAAGCAGAAGGTGTGAACAATTACCGAATGGATCTGACAAGACTCCGAGGGATACTGGAAACCATCGGGAAGTTATATGGATATTCGCATCTGGAAAGTATATTCCTGACCAGTGACCTTCCCAAACAAGTGCAGCCTAAATTGAAATCTTATTCAGACAGTGAGCTGATTCGTTTTAATGCAGCGCTTGCAGAACTGGATGAGCAGATTGAGCGACTCATGATCATTCACCAAATGTTGGGGACAAGAATCTCCGATACCTTAACTCTTCAGAGGGACTGCCTATATCGGCAGAATGGGCATCCTATGATTCAGATCAGGCAGATGAAAACACACACATTTATGAAACCCATTAGTGCAGAATTGGAACTACTGATTGAAAAAGCAATTGAGTACACCGAGAAAATGTATGGAGATACGATTTACATTTTTGTAGATGAGAAAAATACCCGGAAACCTTTGCAGTATAATACCGTTCAAAATAGAGTGATGGCCATCATTCAGAAAAAAGATCTGCGAGATGATAACGGCGAATTATTCGGCTTTGGAACACATATGTTCCGCCATGTATATGGCATCCGACTAACAGAGATGCATCTGGATGATTGGACCATCGCAAAACTACTGGGGCATACATCGGTAAAGAATGTGAAGTTTTATCGAAAGATGAGTCTTCAGATCATTGCAGATGAAACAAGAGAAATCAGAGCAGAGATGAGCCGGATGATCCGGGCGAACTTGGCAGGATGGGGGAAAGAGTATGAGCAAATATGACAAGATGCTGGAAATAAACCATAAGCAGAGCATGGAGAAGATTCAGAGGGCAAAATTGGCAATTCAGGAGATGATCGAAGAAGAGGATAAAGTGACCGTTCCTAAACTGATGCAAAAGACCGGACTGTCCAGAGGATTTTTTTATAAGAACCCGGAAGTGCGAAAGGCAGTAGATCGTGCCTTACAGCTGCAGGCTGGCATGGTAGATAAGAGAAGAAAGATTTTAGATATGGCAATGGATAACCGTATCCTGCAGCTGGAGCAACAGGTAGCGAAACTGAAAAGGGAGA
>JAXEUM010000041.1:0-3345 GCA_034114925.1 Oliverpabstia sp. | reverse complement strand
ATTTTCCATGCAACCTTTCATTATTTTCTTCCATTTCATTTCCTGTTCCATATTCCTAATTTTCCACCTTTACAAATTCAAATTGACTATTTACGCTTCTTCATATTATCTGTATCCGTTTATTTATTGATTTTTGAATTTATATAATCAACATCTTCTTTTAATGCTTCAATTTCATCAGTTTTCACAACATTAAATATATCTTTTTCATTAGCTAAATCATTCATACTTTTCACTTCTTTTTTTAATAAGTCTAATACATTTTTTTCATGTTTAGCTACTCTTGCAAGCACTGTACTGTATACTATTAAAGACTCAATATTGTTTAATGTTATTTCATTATAAAACTCAACAAAACATCTTCCTGCTGATTGTCCAATTGTATATTTTTCTTGCAAAATATTTTCATAAAATGTTTCTGTAACTAAATATTTTAATTCATAATAATTAATCATTATAGACACCCCTTAACTGAGCGATAACTTATTGCTGATGTCCAAATTCTTTTAATCATTTTACACCACTCCTTTATAACCACATCAATTAAAACTTGCTTTACTTACTGATATTTTTCTTGTTCTTGACCTTGTTTTGCAGCTTTAAATATCTCTAAGCTATCATCAAACTTATCTGAATCATATCACATAATTATTCCGAAGTTTGGTTTATCTCTTTTTATTTCAGATAAATTGCTTCCGTCGTTTCCAAATGCGGATTTTTCTAATATCTCTTCTGCTTTTTCAAAACTCTTATAATCTAAATAGTAAGCAAAAAGCAATGACTCGCCACCTCAATGTGATTTAATAATCTAACACTGTTATACAAACTTGAAGTTATAAGTCAGTCAAAAAAATTTTTGAAATACCTTTTTTCTGAAGTTTGTATTTTTGAACTTTGGATAATGGAATTACAAATGCTGTACTTGTCTTTGGAAATTTATTGTTCAATATATCATCATAGAGAACGGTAATAAATCTGTCCCATTCTTTGACGTTAATTGCCTTTGTTAAATCGTCTAAAAAGGCATAACCATCACTTAAATAAAATATCTCTAATGCTAATGCCAAATCACAACCGGGGGCAGCAAGTATTTCTTTTGGAATTTCAAATCCGTCATCCCAGTTATATTCATTTAGTTTACTCCTCAAATCATTATGTACCATTTTTACACCTCCCGAATCTCGGTTTTCTTGTTTCTATTTCCGCCTCCTCTTCTTGCCCTTCATGCAAGAAACATCCCTCGCTTTCAGCTCGAGCAATTCCTACTTAAATTATTGATTATTTTCCATAAACTCTTTCAAAGAACTGTCTTTAAACTGTTTTTCAACTCTTTCAGAGCATTCTAATAATCCTAAACCATTTTGATTTTTATATTCCTTATTAGCACCATTTTCAATCAGAAATTTTACAATTCTTGTTTCTCCAAACCAACCTGCATATATCATTGTTTCGTTCAAACATTCTTCTTTATTATCTGTTAAATATTTCATAAATTCCTTTAAAACTTCTATTCTCTCATCATTGATATTTTTATTTCTACCATATACAGTATGGAGCATATATTCTTTAACATTATTTAAGCATTGAATGTTACTTAATATAAATCTTAATATTTCAACATAACCATTATTGCAACTCGGAAAAATCAGTTTATGCCATTCCTCTTGGGTTAGTGGTGTTTTGCTATTTATTTTTGCAATATGATTTATTACTTGTTCATCTGTTTGCCCTTGATTTCTTTTACTGATATAGATTTGTAAATTTCTTAATGCTTGTTCTGACATATTTAACTGCATATATTAGTCCCCCTGTACATCCTTACTCTATTTTTCCAATAAATTTCGTTATAAGTTCAATCTGAACTTTGACATTTACTTTTTGCAAATGCTCCACATTTTCCTTTCCCCCAAGAGCTAACAAAGGAACAAATCCAAAGCACTCTTCCTCTTTTAATTCTCCAAATTTCTGAACTGCTTCTTGATATAAACCAATATCAAAATATTTCTTTCTGAAACTTGCCTCCTCTAACAAACGAATAAACAAGGAAGTTTTTATAACTTCTTGATATTCAAAAGGATGAATCAACCGTAAATATCCCTGAAGGAAGCTTCCACATCCATATCTGCATAGGATTTCACTTAATTCTGCCGGAAGTACCTTTGAAATCTTTATTTTTGTTTCACTGTCAAATTCAGCAGTTCTTTTAAAATCATCAAAAACAGACATCTATTGTTTCCTCCGTTTCCTATTTAATACTAATCAAATGAGGGTAAAGGCCAAAAACTCCTCAAAAAACATCCCATATAAAACAATGCTACTATTGCACATCCAATTATTACCAGTGATATGATTATTCTTATTGGTTTGTGCCGTTTAATTGAATTTACCAAAAACCACAAAGCTAAACATCCCCCCAAAAAAATATAAATAAACACTATAATTCCCATAAATAAAAAAATTCCCATATTATATCCTCGACTTTCTGTATATATTCTTTTATCAAAAAATCCAGTTCCGCTTAGAAGTTCCTTTATAAATAGATTTCGTGATGCTCACTCCACCAACGTTCTCAATAAAAGTTATTTGTTTGTTTTCCTTTTTGAACTTATCAAACAACCCCTATTACAATCTCCTTCCCTATCCGTCATCCCTGTTATATTCATTTAGCTTACTCCTCAAATCATTGTGTACCATTTTTACACCTCCCGAATCTCGGTTTTCTTGTTTCTATTTCCGCCTCCTCTTCTTGCCCTTCGTACAAGAAACATCCCTCGCTTTTAGCTCGGTCAATTCAAAGCTGCCGTTTTGTCACCAGTTCATCTTTCCTTCTTCCAATTGTGCTAATACAAAAGACTCCAGACTTTCAGCCTCAGGATACACTTCCAAATTATCTAATCCCCAGTTGACGATCTCACCAGTTTCATTGTTCAAACAATACGCCAGTTCTCCATCTCCTTCAATGACAATATATTTCTTTTCCAAACCATTTTTTCTAAAGCGAAGTGTAGCTTCAACAAACCGAGAATATCCATTGCGACCACACGCTGCAAGCTCCACACCATATCCCATCAGAACTCCATATTTCCGTATAAATATCTTTACTTCTTCTCTAAATGCAATTCCCAACTGCTTTTCCAATTCAGATACTTTATCGTCTGTCCATCCACCAGTAACAAGAACTTCTTCCGGATTCTCTGCTATAAACTTATCCAAATCTTCAAACATCATATCCACCTCACATCTTCACTTTTTTATAGTTCTTTTCAGCTCAACTGGAATTTGCTTTGCCAAAAAGCGTTCCGCATAACCATCATCAATAATTTTTATTTTCGAGTTTGGTTCTTC
>JAXEUM010000040.1:0-5271 GCA_034114925.1 Oliverpabstia sp. | reverse complement strand
TTTGTAGAACAGGTGGACATTTACGAGCAGGAGCAGCCAGATGGCAGATTCCTAAAGCACATCAAGTTCCGTTTTCCGGTGTATTTTGGAGACAGGGAAACACAGGAACTTTGTTGGGACAATGAAAGTACCGTTGAAACTGTGGTAAGACTACAAAGGATAGATACCTAGAAATCCTTGAATTTACGCACTTTGTAGAGTTTTTCAGTTTCAACAAAATCGGTGAAAATCACAAAGAAAAGTTACTTGTGCATAAAGTCACCGTTGTGGTTGCCTTAGACCTCGGTACGGGGAACACAAAGAAATTCTGGATATGAAAGTGAATAGTGGACTATCAGATAGATTGATAGATTATAGGGATACTTGAATGAGAGTGTCCCTATTTTTTATATAGGGCATTCCGAAAACGGAGTGCCTTTTTCTATAAAAAAATTTCAGGAGGAAAAGAACATGAAAAACAGTACAGCGTTAGGTGCAAACAGCGAGACTACTCGCACAATAACTTTTAAGAGTGCAGCACACAAGAATTTTTATCTGGAATATCTGTCACAGTACAGATACAAGGACGTATATCACAAAGCATTGCATATTAGATACAAAAGATATATTATTAATTATATGAAATATTTAATATCTGAATATTCTTGTATCAAGAAACCGTTGTTCAGGATACAGGACTCCACCTTTGACTGGGTTGGATAATATTCATAATAACTTGAGCAAATGTTAATTCTAAAACTGCTTTGTGAGGTGTCAGTAGACTTTATATGGGTGGAATTTCTTGCATTCTAGATAATTGATTTTTTATCATCGGACAGCATTGAAATAGAGATTGGAATATTCAATATTCGAAAAGGGGGATTAAATGGATAAAAAGAAAAGATGCAAATGGTGTTGTGATGGAGACATTCTTCAGTTATATCATGATGAAGAGTGGGGAATTCCGATACATGATGATTATAAACATTTTGAATTTTTGACTATGGAAGTAATGCAGTGTGGTTTAAATTGGAAAATGATGTTAAAAAAGAGAAATATATTTCGGGAGTGTTTTGATGAGTTTGATTATAACAGGATAGCTGAGTATAAAGAAGCAAAAATACAAGAGATTCTTGAAACAGAAGAAATGATTAAATCGAGAAGAAAAATTGAGGCAATTATAAATAATGCAAAATGCTTTTTAGACGTTATTAAAGAGTATGGATCTTTTGATGATTATTTGTGGTCACATACGGATTATAAAACATACATATATGTGAAACATCAAAATGGATATGGAGAAGCGAAAAATGATCTCTCTGACATGATAAGCAGAGATTTGAAAAAAAGAGGATTCAAATATTTGGGAACAATAACAATATATTCTCATTTACAAGCATGTGGGATAATTAATGACCATGAGCAAGATTGTTGGATGTATAAAAAAATTGTATCAAAAGGGAATGTGATTTATTTATGAGTAAAAATAATATGAGAAGTTTTGTCCTTTTATTTATAGGTCAAATGATTTCGCAATTGGGTTCTGCCATGGCTAGTTTTGCCACCATAATTTGGGTATATAGTGAATCTGGACGAGTTTTAGCTTCATCTATTCTAGCAATTTGTAGTGCACTTCCATACCTTATAGTGAGTATGTTTGGAGGTGCGGTAGCGGACAGGAAAAGCAAGAAGAAAATTATGATTATATGTGATACTATAGCAGCAATAGGTTCAATTATTATTTTGATTTGTTTTTTAAGAAATCATTTATATATAGGTGTTTTATGTGCTGTTAATGCCGTAAATGGATTTATGAACGCATTTCAACAACCGGCTTCTAAAGTGGCAGTTTCGTTATTGATACCTCGCAACAAATATACTCAGATTGAAGCTATACAATCTTTTGTAAATTCTATATTAAATATATTAAAACCAGTTTTAGCAGCAATGTTATTGGGGATTGGTGGATTAGGGCTTGTGTTGTTCGTTGATCTCATATCATTTTTATTTGCGGTTCTAACCTTAATCTTTTTTGTGCAAATTCCTGAGGTGATAAAAAATAACGAAGAAACTTCATTTGCTCAGTTGATAACCTCAATGCTGGATAGTTTATTATTTTTAAAAAAAGAAAAAGGACTTTTTTTGCTGTTGGTATTTTATGGCGTATTAAATTTTGTTGGGGCAATTTCATTTGATAGCATGTATTCACCTTTAATTTTAGCGAGAACTAAAAATAATGAAATGATATTAGGAATTGTTTCAGCTGCAATGGCATTGGGAAGTATGACATCAAGTATTGCACTTACATTTATAAAAGAAGTAAAGAATAAAATTTCAGCAATGCTCGTCGGAAGTACATTATGTTTAGTAGGGATTATGCTGTTTGGGATGGGGCAGAATTTATTTTGGTGGTGTGCGGTGGCATTTTGCGGTTGCTTTGGTATGCCAATTTATTATACATATCAAACGGTACTATTACGGGAAAAAATACCTATTAGTATGCAAGGACGTATATTTTCATTACAAGGGATGTTGACGCAAATGTTATCTCCTATAGGATATTTCCTTGGTGCTATATTGGCCGACTATGTATTTGAACCTTTTATGCAAAAAGATGGAATATTGCAATCTTATTTTTCATATTTGGTTGGAAAAGGAGATGGTGCAGGAATTGGTTTGATATTTGTGATTGCAGGAGGCCTTGGAATTGTCGTTTTAATGATAATAAATAAAAATGAGAATATTAGAAAATTAGATGTTCAAAAATAATGGCAAGAATTATAAAAATATACGAAAGTAGAATGCAAAGAGGAACGAAATCATAGAGATCGGATTTATATTTCCTATGATTCGACGAATAAGAATTGTGAGGCTGGAAATATCAGCGTGGTTGAGAAGGTAAAGAATTACGGATATTGTAACATAGGATTCATTCTTGATAGGGGATATTTCAGCAAGAAAACCTGCGGTACATAGATAGCAACAGTTTTGGATTCATCATTCTGGTGAAATGTTGTAAAGAATTCATCTGCGCACAGATAAGAAAGCAAAAAGGAACATTTGGAAACAACTGGGGAAACCCAGATTATAGAGCTTGACATGTATGGAAAAACAGTACATACATTTGTGTATTCAGGCGATACGAAAAAGAGATATGTTCATATCTTTTATAGTGTAGCCAAAGCAGCTGGTGAACGGGCGAGACTGGAAGAAAGTATACAGGAGATGCAGAGTTATCTGCCCAGATTTCAAGATACAGAACACGAATTCGGTTCTGCGTTTCATAAGTACTTTCATATGCATTACATGTCGAGACTATCGCGTTACTTCAGAAGAGCAACCGAAAATCCAAACCTGATACTTATGTGAAATTAAGTTTGGATATGGAAGACTATTATAGGCTTATGGATGCAGAAGGAAACACGGAAAATGAGTGATTTTTAGAATGTGTTGAAAAAGTGTAAAAACTGTAAATTGGTCAGATACCTCCTGACTAATTTAAAATTAAATATAATATAGAAATAGTAGGAAAAAGCTGGGAGGTGGCAACATGGATTTAATCAATAAGAAATTTTTACAAGATATTTCCGAACTGCTTGATAGTGCAAGAAAACAAGCTAAAACCGCAGTTAACTTGTCTATGGTTTATGCATATTACGAGATTGGACGTCGGATTTACGAAGAAGAACAGCAAGGGAAAGAACGTGCTGAATATGGAAAGTATCTTCTGAAAGAGTTATCAGATTATTTGCTGAAGAAATTTGGAAAGGGTTTTTCGGTTACAAACCTAAAGCAGATGCGAAAGTTTTATCTGATTTATGCGAATGATCAAATTGGTCAGACAGTCTCTGACCAATTCAAAAATTTACCAGCAGTAAGCAATGGAAGAAAGTTTTTCCTCAGTTGGTCACACTATTTGAAATTAATGCGTATTTCCGATGTAAATGAACGACATTTTTATGAAATTGAAGCAGCAAAGAATGACTGGAGCCTATCAGAATTAAAGAGACAGTTCAATAGCGCTTTATATGAACGACTTGTACTAAGTACGAACAAGGACAAGGTTACTCGTCTGGCAACGGAAGGTCAGATTATTGAAAAGCCGGAAGATGCCGTGAAAGATCCGTATGTATTGGAGTTTCTTGGGCTTCCAGAGTTACCGGAATATTCAGAAACAGAACTGGAAACAAGAATTATTGATCATTTGCAAAAATTTTTGTTGGAACTTGGAACAGGATTTGCATATATCGGACGTCAAGTACGTTTCACATTCAACGAAGGACATTTCCGAGTAGACTTGGTTTTTTATAATCGTTTATTGAGATGTTTTGTGCTTTTTGATTTGAAGATTGGAGAATTAAAACATCAAGATATTGGTCAGATGCAGATGTACGTGAACTATTATGACAGAAAAGTAAAACTGGAGGATGAGAATCCAACAATCGGTATTGTCTTGTGTAAAGATAAGAATAATGCTGTTGTAGAAATGACACTTCCAGAAAATAATACACAGATTTTTGCTAGTAAGTATCAGACAGTTCTTCCAAGTAAAGAAGAATTGAAGAGATTGCTTGAGGAACAGAATAATGAATTAGATTAAAAAAGAGGAGAAAACGCTAAAATTCGGTTGCTCAACGAAAAGACAGTCGAGACAGTGGTAAGATTACAAAGGATAGATACCTAGAAATCCTTGAATTTACGCACTTTGTAGAGTTTTTCAGTTTCAACAAAATCGGTGAAAATCACAAGGAAAAGATACTTGTACAGAGAGTAACCGTAGTTGTTGCCTTAGACCTCGGTACGGGGAACACAAAAAATCCTGAATATGAAAGTGAATAGTGGACTATCAGATAGTTGATAGATTATAGGGATACTTGAAGTAAAAGTGTCCCTATTTTTTATATAGGGCATTCCATAGTGGAGTGCCTTTTTAAATACAAATAACAGGAGGAAAGAAACGTGAAAAACAGTACAGCGTTAGGTGCAAACAGCGGGAAATCTACTCGCACAATAACTTTTAAGAACGAAGCACACAAGAAATTTTACATGGAATATCTGCAGAAGTGCAGATACCAGGATGTGTACCACAAGGCATTGGTATATTGTCTCGGATTAAATTCAGACACAAGAGATCATGTGGACAGAATTTATGATTTTAAAGAAGGATATGTTAAGCCGGAATGTCTGTATGAAGGCTGGCAGACCAGCGGCAGCATGAAAGTGGTCCGGATGGCGTATAACCTTTACTGCAATGGAACGTCCAGTGTTTTGGATATCGAAGATGCAGAAAGA
>JAXEUM010000039.1:0-36298 GCA_034114925.1 Oliverpabstia sp. | reverse complement strand
AATAGAGTAGAGAAATAACTGCAAGAGTTATCTCCCTCTCATTGAACCGTACGTACGGGTCTCGTATACGGCTCTACAACTTATATTCCAACCTGTCTTAGATAGTAATTTAAAGGATTGAGCAAACCTGCTCCGTCCTTTATTTTATTTTCAAGTAAATCTGGACTGATAATGAAATTCACAACATTCATGCCACTTCGTCTGTACCAACCTAGTCTTGAATTTGCCACTTTATAGATTGCTTCATGGTCGAATCCATTCTTGTTTTTCTGATTGAGATAGCATAGTTTTCTATATATTGTCTTAGGCGTTTTCCATTGTTTTATAACTATTACTCTTATCTTATGCCTAAGCCATGCTCCAAACTCTTGCATGAATGTTTTCATCATTCCAATTCTAAAGTAATTAATCCAGCCTCTTACTATTTCATTCACTCGCTTGATGGTTACTGCAAGTGGACGTGCGATAGCTTTGTTTCTCTTGAGGTATTCACTTAATTTCTGCTTCAGTTTCTTTTTCTTTTCTGTGGTAGGCTTTACTTTCCATTCACCACCATGGTTTAGAAAAGTGAATCCAAGATATTTGCTTCTCGTTGGTCTGACTACTTTCGTTTTGGTTGCATTCACTTTTAGGAACAGTTTTCTTTCTATCCAATCTGTTATGGATTTCATTACTCTGTTGGCTGCCATTTCACTTTTGGTAAACACCATTGTGTCGTCGGCATACCTTGTAAAACGAAGTCCTCTTTGCTCCAGTTCCTTATCTAGTTTGTCAAGATACACATTAGATAGTACCACTGAAAGGGGTCCACCCTGCGGCACACCGCTTGTTGTGGCTTTCTCTAGTCCTTTTTCCATTACTCCTGCTTTCAGATATTTCCGAATCAGGTTCAATGTAGTACTGTCATTTACTTGTTCTCTAAGAACCTGAATTAATTTGTCATGATTTACTTTATCAAAGAATTGCTCTATATCAATGTCTATAACCCATTCATATCCCTCATTCAGATATTCCAATGCTTGCTTTACGGCATCATGACAACTTCTTCCTGGTCTGAAGCCATAACTAAAGTCACTAAATACTTCTTCATAAATCTCTATAATGGGTTGAGCAATGGCTTGTTGTATCACTCTATCTAAGACCGTCGGGATTCCCAATGGTCTTTGCTTTCCATTATCCTTCGGAATATAAACTCGGCGTACTGGCTTTGGCATATAGGTTCGGTTTCTAATTGAATGAATAATTTCGTCTTTATTGTCCTTGATATATTCACCAAGTTCTTCCACTTTCATTCCATCAATGCCACCTGCGCCTTTATTTTCCACTACTTTCTTATAGGCTCTGTTTAGATTTTCCTTTGATGTAATCACGTCTATTAATTCCATTTGTTGTTACTCCTCTGATTATCACAAAATTCATGCACATCACCCCTCTCGATATAGACATTATTCCTCGGTTACGTTCCTACTTTTTACATCCATCTGATTTCTGGCTAATGCATAATTCTCTTAATAACGATTTGTACTATAAATCGTTTCAGTCCTTCGGCTGTCACACCTACTATGACATCATCTGACTCCCTCTCTAAACCTTTTTCGACCACACCACTTGGTATGTGAGTAGGGTCTCCCGAGGTAAGACACTAATCTTTCGTTCCACAACCTCTTGATTTACAACTTCGGTTTACGTTTACCATTTGGGCTTTGGTTTGTTACGCAACCTTACCCACCTAGTCGCCTTATCAAGTTTCTGTTCGTAGGCTCAAGAACTTTGCTACACCACTTCCTTCATCCATACCATTACTGATACCGACTTGTGGTTCACTACACTTGGCGGTAAATACCCGTGGCTGGACTTGCACCAGCAAGATTAGTGCCATGCTCGGCACACATAAAAATTGCAGGAAAACTCGCTCCCTGCAATTTTACGCAACATCTTTTTATCTATTTTTCTTCACCTTTGACGGCTACATACCCACAATGGGCATCCGCACAAACTTTTTTATTTCCCTTTTCCACCATATAACCGCCGCAGTCGGGACATTTTTCTTTCAGCGGTTTCTGCCATGACATAAAATCACATTCCGGATTATCTTCACAGCCATAATATTTTCTTCCTTTTTTTGTTTTCCTGAGTACCAGTTCCTTGCCGCATTTCGGACAGGGAACACCGATTTTTTCCAGATACGGCTTGGTGTTTCGACACTCGGGAAATCCGGGACATGCCAGAAATCTTCCATGAGGACCGTATTTGATCACCATGTTTCTTCCACAATTTTCACAGATCACATCTGTGACTTCATCTTCCAGTTTCACCTCTTCCAGTTCCTTCTCAGCCGCTTTTACAGCTTCATCCAGATCCGGATAAAAATTTCTCACAACTACTTTCCAGTCTACCGTTCCATCTCCTACTTTATCCAGAAGATCTTCCAGGGTGGCGGTAAAATTCACATCTACAATACTGGGAAATGCTTTTTTCATCATATTATTTACCACTTCTCCCAGTTCTGTCATATACAAATTCTTCTGCTCTTTTGCCACATAGCGTCTGGCTATAATGGTAGTTATGGTAGGCGCATACGTACTGGGACGTCCTATTCCCAGTTCTTCCAGAGTTTTTACCAGGGAAGCCTCTGTGTAATGAGCCGGCGGCTGGGTAAAATGCTGCTGACTGTCAAAACTCTGAAATTCCAGAACTGTGTTTTCATCCAGTCCCTTCACCAACATATTATTCTGCACTTTCTCTTCATCATCCTGCGTATATACAGACATAAATCCGTCAAAAATCAATTTGGAAGCAGATACAGTGAAAATATATTCTCCACCCGCTATTTTGACCGATGTGGTTTCATATATAGCTGGTTTCATACGGCTTGCCACAAATCTTTTCCAGATCAACTGATACAAACGGAACTGATCTCTGGATAAAGAATCTTTGATCAAAGCAGGAAGTCTCTTCACATCGGTAGGACGGATAGCTTCATGAGCATCCTGCACATTTTTCTTTCCTTCCTTCTTCTCTTCCGTCTTTGCCACATAAGTCTCTCCATACTGTTCCTGAATGAAGTCTCTCGCCATGTGATCTGCTTCTTCCGAAATTCTGGTGGAGTCTGTACGCAGATAGGAAATCAGACCTACTGTACCATTTCCCTTAATATCCACACCTTCGTACAGCTGCTGCGCCAGACGCATCGTCTTTTGTGTGGAAAAATTCAATGTTTTCGCTGCTTCCTGCTGCAATGTACTGGTAGTAAACGGAAGCGGAGCTTTTCTAGTTCGCTCCCCTTTTTTCACATCTCTTACCTGATAATCTACCCCTTCCAGTTCTCCAAGGATTTGCTCCAGTTCTTCTTTGGAAGAGATATTCATTTTCTGTTTTTCTTTTCCGTAAAATTTGGCAACAAGGGCTTTCTTCTCTCCCGGAATATGAAAAGATGCATCCAAAGTCCAGTACTCTTCCGGTATAAATGCGTTGATTTCATCTTCTCTGTCTCCGATGATCCGCAGCGCCACAGACTGCACCCTTCCTGCACTCAAACCTCTTTTTATTTTTTGCCATAACAGGGGACTGATCTTGTATCCCACCATCCTGTCAAGCACCCTTCTTGCCTGTTGTTCATCTACCAGATTCATATCAATGTCTCTGGCATGTTTTATGGATTCTTTTACAGCCCCTTTTGTAATCTCATTGAAAGTAATCCTTCGCATCTTCTTTTCGTCCAGATTTAACGCCTTTGATAAATGCCAGGAAATCGCTTCCCCTTCCCGGTCCGGGTCAGTTGCCAGATAAACTTTGTCTGCCTTTTTTGCCGCTTTTCGCAATCCGGCCAACAACTCTCCCTTTCCCCTGATGGTAATATATTTTGGCTCAAAATCATTTTCTATATCAATTCCCATCTGACTTTTGGGCAAATCTCTTACATGCCCATTGGATGCTGCTACTTCATAATTGCTGCCAAGAAATTTTTTAACTGTTTTTACTTTTGCCGGTGATTCTACGATCACAAGATATTTTGCCAATGTTTTCCTCCCCGATACTATACAATACCATAAACTTTTCTCCGCTAACTCCGCTACGGTTTTCTGACATAATAATTCTTCCACACTTCCTCTGCCATGTGTGCCGCCTGAAGATGCTGCAACGACATCAAAAGGCGCCCTACAGTCAAACCTGTTTCTTCCTGAAGACAGGTAACCGTCTTTGGGGTTAAATCGAGACAACTATACACCAAATTATCCTCTCTGGCAAGACCTAAACCTCTTTTTTCTATACCTCCCCGGGAAAAACCCATCTTTTTCCCTTCCCAATTCATCTCCTCCAGAATAATTTCCGGTTTCCAGGCAGGTACTGCTCCTTGATAAATCAGCCTGTTACACCCCACACTCAACAGATCGCCCACTCTGCCAGGAAGGGCAAAAACAGTTTTCCCCTGTTCCAGCGCCAAATCTGCTGTTATAAGGGAACCGCTTTTTTCTTTTGCTTCTATCACCAGTACTGCATCTGCTAAAGCGCTGATCAGCCGATTTCTCCTGGGAAAATGGTATGCCAGCGGCGGACTCCCCGGCTCAAATTCCGACAAAATTCCTCCCTGTGTTTTTATCTGTTCATAAATTTTTCTGTTTCCTGCCGGATAGCAGATATCCACACCACACCCCATAATCCCAAATGTTTTCCCTCCGCCGGCCATTGCTCCTTTATGTGCCTCTCCATCTACTCCTGCCGCCAGCCCGCTGATAATATCTATGCCCTCTCCTGCCAGAATCCTTGCAAACTCAAAAGCCATATTTTTCCCATAACTGCTGCAATTCCTTGCTCCTACAATTGCCAGTCCGGGGGATTTCTCTTTTGGCAGTTCTCCCATATACCATAGTGTTTCCGGTCTGTCCGAAATATATTTTAATTTTTCCGGATACCCCTTTTGTTCCTCGGTAATCCTTTTTATCTGCATCTTGTTCACCTCCAATAGCTCTTATCCATACTCCGAAAGCCGATAGCTTCTCCAATATGTTCTTCTCGTATCATTTCACTTTCTTCCAGATCCGCCGCCGTTCTTGCCACTCTTAATATCCTGTTGCATGCTCTTCCACTCAGATGCATTTGAGAAAATGCTTCCTTCAGGAGTTTCTCACCCTCTGCATTTATTCTGCAATATTGACTGATTTTTTCCGGAGGAATCTCTCCGTTAAATGAAAATCCTTCTTTACAATATCTTATCTTTTGTATGTGCTGAGCTTTTTCCGCCATTTTCTTCATGTTCTTCGTGGTCCACCGTTCTTCTTTCCTGAAATCACGAAATTCACCGTATGTTGGCGCCGTAGTTTCCACACACAAATCCATTCGATCCAGTAAGGGTTGGCTGATTCGATTCAGATATCGACTGATCTCTCCCGGTGTACAACAACATCTGTTTCTGTCCGGATAATATCCACAGGGACAAGGATTCATAGCTGCCACCAAAAGAAATCCTGCCGGAAAACAAAATCTCCCTCCTGTTCTTGCAATCCATATTTCCTTTTCTTCCAACGGCTGCCGGAGTATTTCCAGGCTGCTCCTGGACATTTCCGGAAATTCGTCTAAAAATAATACTCCCCGGTGAGCCAATGTAATTTCTCCCGGAACAGGAATCCGCCCCCCTCCGGCAAGAGCCTGAGGAGAAATCGTATGGTGAGGAGAACGAAAAGGTCTTTGTTCCACCAGCGGCGCTTCTTTGGAAAGCATACCTGCCACACTGTAAATACCGGTAATTTCCAGTTTTTCTCCATGCGTAAGTTCCGGAAGCAATGCGGGAAGCCTTCTGGCGATCATTGTTTTTCCTGAACCCGGAGTTCCCATCAGCAATAAATTATGAAATCCGGAAGCTGCCAGCAATGCTGCCCTTTTTGCAGGTATTTGACCCCTGACATCTGAAAAATCCTGTTCCCACACTTCTTCCTTTTTACTATCTTCTATATGATACCTCTCCTTTTTCCATTCTTTTTTCTTTATCGTCTGGATAAATTCTTCCAAAGTCGCCACTCCTGCCAGGCAGATATCTTCAATCATCCCAGCCTCTCTCAGATTTTCTCTCGGAACAATACACGCCCGACATCCCATCTCTTTTGCCAAAGCTGTCATCGACAGAATTCCTCTGACTTCCCTGATACAACCATCCAGACCGATTTCTCCCGCTATCATAATCCCCTTCAAGGAATCCGGTGGCAAATGGCCCATTGTCTCCATAATCCCTGCCGCTATGGGAAGGTCAAACCCAGTACCGGTTTTCAAAATATCTCCCGGGGACAAATTTACAGTAATTCTTTTCGGCGGCATGGAAATATTCATATTATGAAGAGCAGTTCTCACTCTGTCCTGCGCTTCTTTCACCTGGCCGCTTAAGTTTCCCACCATGAAAAATCCAGGAAATCCATTGCTCACATCCACCTCCACCCTCACCGGAACCGCTTCCAGTCCCTGCAGGCTGGCAGATAAAATACTTGTATACATAACCTCGCCTCTCTTTCTCTTTTAAAAGCATCTTTTGACCTCAACATCTTTTTGTTGGAAAAGCACAATATTTTTTGTTTTTGCATACATTAAATAAAACTCTTTACCATCGTTGTTCGAACAACGACGTAAAATCCCCCTTTTGAGGTGCCGACTTGAAAACATTTCAAAAACCCCTCACTGTGGAAGAGGAGAAATTATATCTTCAGAGATACCAACAGGGTGACAACAAAGCCCGAGACATACTGATTGAAAGAAATCTCCGGCTGGTAGCTCATGTAGTTAAAAAGTATCAGGGATTGGAAGAAGATCTGGACGATCTGATTTCCATTGGAACCATAGGCCTTATCAAGGCAGTTTCTACTTATGATATGAATAAAGGCAGCAGATTGGCTACGTATGCCGCCCGATGTATCGATAATGAATTATTGATGATGTTGAGAAACAGGAAAAAAATCTCCCGGGAAGTGTCACTCTATGAACCGATTGGAACAGATAAAGAAGGAAATGAAATTCATTTGCTGGATATTGTAGAAGGAAATGAAGATGATATCACAGATACCTGTATTCAAAAAGAAAATACAAGAACTCTTTACCGGCTTCTGAAAGAAGTCCTTACACCTCTGGAATATGATGTGATCAAATATCGATATGGACTTTATGGAAATGAAGAAATGACGCAGCGGATAATAGGAAAACGGCTGGGAATCAGCCGTTCCTATGTATCCCGTATAGAAAAGAATGCTGTTTTAAAACTCCGTGACCGGTTCTTTTCTTCGTAAAATGTCGAAGGTGTCCAGTTCTGTCCCCAGATCAATATACAAAATCTGCTGGGGATGCGGCGCACTTTCCATAAAATTTCCTTCTTCATCCTGAATACTTTTCACAGTCACTTCTATATTATCTCCATTGGGTTTCATAACCTCAATCAGCTCGCCCACGGAGAATTTATTTCTCTGAGAAATGCGGTAACAACCTTCATGATTTCTTTCTCCCACAATTCCCAGATAAGTATATTCTTTGATATACGTGTTATTATCATAAATTTGTGCTTCTTTGTCAGGTTTTCCGTAGAAAAATCCTGTGGTAAACTGACGGTACGTACAGTTTGATATCTGTTCCTGATACCAGGGCATATTTTTTTCATACAGTGCCGGATCTTTCAGATAGTCATCAATGGCTTTCCGATAGGTCCTGGCCACTGTAGCCACATACAATGCGGTTTTCATACGTCCTTCAATCTTCATACTGTCAATTCCCGCCTCTATGAGATCCGGAATATGCTCAATCATACACAAGTCCTTGGAATTGAAAATAAAAGTTCCTCTCTCATTTTCAAATACAGGAAAATATTCACCTGGACGACTTTCTTCCATTATAGAGTATTTCCAACGGCAAGGATGGGTACACGCCCCCTGATTCGAATCCCTTCCTGTAAGATAATTACTGAGAAGACATCTTCCAGAATAAGAAATACACATAGCTCCATGAATAAACGTCTCAATTTCCATATCTTCCGGAATACGTTTTCTGATCTCTTTCAGCTCTTCCAAAGACAGCTCTCTGGCTGATACAACTCTTTTTGCTCCCTGCTGATACCAGAACTGATACGTTCCATAATTGGTATTGTTCGCCTGGGTACTGATATGGCGTTCAATCTGAGGACATACTTCCTTTGCAATCATAAAGATTCCCGGATCTGAAATGATCAGAGCATCCGGACCAATTTCTTTCAACTCTTCAAAATATTGACGTACTCCTTCCAGATCCTGATTATGCGCCAGAATATTAGCTGTCACATATACTTTCACTCCATGTTCGTGAGCAAACTGTATTCCCTCTTTCATATCCTCTTTGGAAAAATTCTTTGCTTTTGCACGAAGTCCAAAAGCTTCTCCTCCAATATAAACGGCATCAGCTCCAAAAACTACTGCCACCTTTAAAACTTCCAGACTGCTGGCCGGAACAAGTAACTCCGGAATTCTCATGATGTTATCTCCTATCGCTTAGTACTTAAGGCAACTCCATCTCCCAAAGGAATCAGGGATGTCACCAACTGATCATTATGCTTCAATTCATACAGATACTCTCGCATCCGCTTGTAAATAGTACGATTCCGCCGTTCCACTGCAAATCGGGATTCGATAATATCTCCCTCTTGAAGGACATTATCGGATACCAGAACACCTCCCGGGGACAAGAGCCGTAATACCTCAGGAAGAAAATGCAGATACTGCCCTTTTGCCGCATCCATAAAAATAAAGTCAAACGGCCCCTCCAGGGTTTTCAAAATATCTGCCGCATCCCCTGCAAGTAATTCTATCTGATCTTCTCTATGAGCTTTTTTGAAATTTTCCCGGGCAATGGGAATTCTTTTCTCATAGTTTTCAATCGTAATGATTTTACAGGGAATCGGATTATATTCACACATGAAAAGCGCCGAAAAACCTACGGCAGTCCCCACTTCCAGAATTCTTTTCGGGCGTACTGCTGCCAGAAGGAACTTCAAAAAGCTTTGCATCTCTCTTCGAATGATCGGAACCCGGTCTTTTTTTGCTTCCGCTTCCAGCTCTTCCAGAAATATCGTATGACCTTCATCCAGAGAATTTATATAGGTCACCATACGTTCGTCCACTATCACTCCTTGGAATCCTCCTGACCTTCTTCTTTTTCAACACCCTCCTGTGAGGGCTGTCCCTCTGTATTTTCACCGGATAAAACAGAAAGCATCTCTTCCACATTCTGATATGTGTTCAAAAGATACGTTCCCGGTTTTATCTTCCCACTGTAATCAGATAATTTTTCCTGCATCCAGAAAATAACCGGATATTCAATCAGGCCTTTTGCTTTCAGGGTTTTCCCTATGTCATAGACGCTGTTCTCTTCTTTCACAATGACAGTCACATCCTGACCTTCTTCTTCCGTTGCCGCCATAGGACGCTGATCAAAAATAAGATAACCAAAACTATAGGCTGTCTTCCCGGCAAACAAAATTGCCAGAAGCACACATACATACACCAATACGCGGAGTACGCTTTTTGCACCATTGACGGCTGCCCGATAGGCGGTATCTTTTTTTCTTTTTTTTGCCATACTTCTCCTTTTTATAGATATGGAATCTCTATCTTCACTCCACTCTGGATCCTGTTGGATACTTTCTGTAAAAGTTTGCAAACATCCAGTTCTGCTTCAAGAAATTCATTCACCAGAGGATTTTTCCGAAATTCACGGTGGTCTCGCTCAAACTGATCGATTTTTTCAAACAAGTCCTCACTGCAGTCATCGCTGTTATTGAGAAAATATACTTCTGTACGAAATCTGTCAATTTTTTTTCTCAGTTCCGGCTCCTCTTTCAGTTTTTCTTCACATTCTACATAGCGCTGATATGCTTCCCCTTCCTTGATTGCTTCAATCAGGGAATCCACACACATCTGTACTTTATCCATGTAATCTTATGCCTCCATAATTATCGGTAAAATCATAGGACGTCTCTTCGTCCTCTTCCATAAAAATTCTCCCAGAGAATCCTTAATTACGGATTTCATCTTGCCCCAATCGGAAATCCTTCGATCCAGGCAGGAATCAATGGCGTCTTCTACCACACTCTTTGCCTGTCCCATCAGATCCTCAGATTCTCTCACATACACAAACCCACGGGACACAATATCCGGTCCTGCCAATAACTGATTGCTGTATTTTTCCAGGGTAAGTACCACGATCATGATACCATCCTCTGCCAGATGCTGCCGGTCCCGCAAAACGATGTTTCCTACATCGCCCACGCCCAGACCGTCTACAAGAATCGCTCCCGTATGAACTTTTCCGGTAACAGCCGCTGACTCACTGTTTAATTCCATCACATCTCCGCAGGACATGATAAAGATATTCTCTTTTGGAATACCAAGTTCCTCCGCAAGACCTGCCTGAGCTTTCAAATGGCG
Organism: Oliverpabstia sp.; assembly: GCA_034114925.1. Classification (GTDB taxonomy): domain Bacteria; phylum Bacillota; class Clostridia; order Lachnospirales; family Lachnospiraceae; genus Oliverpabstia. The sequence continues at coordinate 25,874 of JAXEUM010000039.1, read as the reverse complement.
ATATTCTCCATGCACCGGAATCGCATACTGCGGTTTCACCAGAGAATAAATCAATTTGATTTCTTCCTGACAGGCATGTCCGGATACATGGACATCTTGGAAAATCACATCTGCTCCCATAGAAGACAATTCATTGATCACACGGGAAACTGCTTTTTCATTTCCCGGAATCGGGTTAGAACTAAATATAATGGTATCTCCTGGTTTAATAGATACTTTCTTATGAATATTGGATGCCATACGGGATAGGGCTGCCATAGACTCACCCTGACTTCCTGTAGTAATCAGCACCGTCTGTTCATCCGGATAATTTTTCATTTCATCGATATCAATCAGGGTTTTATCCGGAATATTCAGATAGCCCAGTTCGGACGCTGTAGTGATTACATTCACCATGCTGCGCCCCTCTACTACAACTTTTCTTCCATATTTGTAAGCAGAATTAATAATCTGCTGCACACGGTCAACATTCGATGCAAATGTGGCTATAATAATTCTCGTATTTTTATGCTCTGCAAAAAGATTATCTATCGTTCTTCCCACCGTTCGTTCTGACATGGTAAAACCTTTTCTTTCTGCATTGGTACTGTCGCACATTAAAGCCAACACACCTTTTTTCCCGATTTCTGCAAAACGCTGAAGATCAATCGCATCTCCGAAAACGGGAGTATAGTCCACTTTAAAGTCGCCGGTATGAACAACAATCCCTGCCGGAGAATAAATAGCCAGTGCGGAAGCATCTGCGATACTGTGATTTGTTTTGATAAATTCAATACGGAAACATCCCAGATTGATAGACTGTCCGTGTTTGATGGTTTTTCTTTTTGTTGTACGAAGTAGATTATGTTCTTTTAATTTATTTTCAATAAGACCAATCGTCAGCTTGGTAGCATAAATCGGCACATTGATTTCTCTTAAAACATAGGGCAACGCCCCAATATGATCTTCATGCCCATGGGTGATCACAAACCCTTTAATCTTCTGATAATTATCTTTTAAATAGGTTATATCAGGGATGACCAGGTCGATTCCCAGCATATCGTCCTCCGGGAATGATAAACCACAGTCCACCACAACAATACTGTCTTCATATTCGAAGGCAGTAATATTCATTCCTATCTGCTCCAGTCCGCCCAGAGGAATGATTTTTAATTTTCCACTATTATTTTTTTTCAAATAGCACCTCCGTCATTATTCCGAACACTTCTACATTTCAATATCCACATCGTCCATCATCTGAGAAAACACTTTGGAAATTGCTTCCAGTTCCACTTCATCTTCTACCATCACGTAATCTGCTTCCAGATCTGTATCTGCAGATAAATCTTTCAGAATATAGGCATTTGCTTCTTCTTCCATAGAGTCTGAAACCAGAATATAATTCGCACCATTCACTCTGGTCTGTTCTTCCACGTAAAATTCTACTTCTTCTCCCATATCTGTCACAAACGTAATCTTATCCATAGTAATTCCTTACCGTCCTGTTCCATAATTCTATTTTTGATTATAATTATAATCCAGATAATTTTGTAAAATAAAAATAGCTGCAATCTTATCTACATAATCTTTTCTGTTCTCCCGTCGTACACCTGACTCCATGAGAACTCTGTTCGCAGAAACTGTGGTTAACCGTTCATCCCACATAACAACATCCAGACCTGTTCTTCTCTCCAGCGTTTCTTTCAGCTCCAGAGATTTCTCAGCCCTGTCTCCCAGTGTATTGTTCATATTCTTTGGTAATCCCAACACGATCTTTTCTACCTGATATTCCTTAATCAGTTCTTCGATCCTTGCCAACGTCTGACGCATTTTGTTTTCCGATTTTCTTCTGATAATCTCTACTCCCTGCGCCGTCAACCCTAACGGATCGCTGACGGCGACCCCCACCGTCTTCGATCCATAGTCCAATCCCAGAATCCGCATCAGCGATTCTCCCAGGATTTATTCTTAATGTACTCTTTCAAAAGTTCTTCTACCAATTCGTCCCGTTCTACTTTCATGATCATACTACGGGCTCCCTTGTAGCTGGTAATGTAAGTAGGATCTCCGGACATGATATACCCTACAATCTGATTTACCGGGTTGTACCCTTTCTCTTCCATTGCTGTATATACCACATCCAGAACTTCTTTTACCTGAACTTCCGGTTCTGTTTTCACTTTAAAATACTGTGTATTACTTAAATTTGCCATATTTTCACGCCCTTGATTATATTTGATATCTATCTTATTCTAATACATACCATTCAAAAATTCAATGAAGAAATTGTAACAATTTACTAAACTATCCATTTCTATTCTTAGACAAACAGTATTTCCACCTATTCTTTTTCACCAACTATAATTCCTTCCGGAAGTATTTCTGTCAGTTTCACCTCCAGGATTTGATTTCCTAGCTCTTCCTGAGACAGTACACCCACCTTCAGATATTCCATGGTATGTCCCACCCAATAAGTAATTCCCTGAATTTCCTGTTGTTCCTCAAATAATACTTTTCTTTTTTGTCCCAGGAATTTTTCCATAAATTCTCTCTGATGTTTCGTTCCTATTTCTATCAGAACACGACTTCTCTCTTTTTTTACTCCTTCCGGAAGCTGCCCTGGCATATTAGCTGCCTTGGTTCCCTCTCTTCGTGAATAGGGGAAAATATGGGTTTCATAAAATCCCGTTTTTTCCACAAAATCTCTGGACTGGGAAAATTCTTCTTCCGTTTCTCCCGGAAATCCTGTGATGATATCCGTAGTCAGCGCCGGACAGGAAAAATATTTTCTCAAAATCTCACATTTTTCAGCGTATTCTTGTGCTGTATACCGGCGATTCATCCTTTTAAGTGTATCTGTACATCCGCTTTGTAATGACAAATGAAAATGAGGACATATTTTTTCCATCTGTGATAATTCTCTTGCGAACTCCTCTGTCACAATTCCCGGTTCCAATGACCCCAGTCGGATTCTTTCGATTCCTTCCACCTGATGAACTGCCTGAATCAGAGACAACAATGTTTCCCCATCCTCTTTCCGATCCACACCGTAAGAACTGAGATGGATGCCTGTAAGAACCACTTCCTGACATCCGGAAACTGCCAGTCTTTCTACTTCCTTCACCACATCCGCTGTCTTTCTGCTTCGTACTCTACCTCTGGCATAGGGAATAACACAATACGTACAAAACTGATTACAGCCATCCTGTACTTTGATATACGCCCGGGTATGCTCTTCTGTTCTGTCAATCTGAAGTTCTTCATACTCTTTCGTATGAGAAATATCAATCATTTCTTCCCGTATCTCTTTTGTTTCCAGATATTTTTCCAAAACAGCAATCAGATCCTGTTTTTTATTATTCCCAATTATCAGATCTATAGACGGATCTGCTTCTGCCTTTTCTTTTCCTGCCTGAACATAGCATCCTGCTGCCACTACAACAGCATCCGGATTCATTTTTTTAGCTTTATGAAGCATCTGACGGGATTTTCTGTCTGCTATATTGGTTACTGTACAAGTATTAATCACATAAATATCTGCCCCCGGTGCAAACGGCACGATCTCATATCCTGCTGCCTCTAAAAGCTGCTGCATAGCTTCTGTCTCATATGCATTCACTTTACAGCCTAAATTATGCAATGCAACTTTCTTTTTCATATCTATTTTCTATCCTTTCGTTATTTGTTCAACAATATACATATATTTTACTCAATCTTTGTACGCTTTCACCTTGACTTTTATAGCGTGAAAAGGTAAGATAAACTTAGTTAAAAAATATAAATATTCTGTATTTTGGGAGGAACACATAATGAAAACAGTTAGTATTTCACTTAATTCCATTGACAAAGTTAAAGCTTTCGTAAATGATATCTCCAAGTATGAATTTGATTTTGATCTTGTATCTGGAAGATATGTTATTGATGCGAAATCCATCATGGGTATCTTCAGTCTGGATCTTTCCAAACCGATTGATCTGAACATTCATGCTGAAGGAAGTAATCTGGAGAACGTACTGGAAGTACTGAATCCATATATTATCCAGTAACTTTATCACAGACTTTATTGTTGACCAGGGAGATGATTCCCTGGTCACTATTTTAAGATAAAACCTGTCACAGTAACGCTGGCGACAGGCTTTTTTATTCCCGATTTTCCTCGTTTACGATATGGTAAGTACCTCTGCTGTATCCACTGCTGTTTTCATCATTTCATCAATTTTTTCTGCCAGATTCATCTCTGATTTTTTTATAACTTTTAAATTTGGCTTTGTTACCGGATGTTTGGCAACAAAAATTGTACAACAATCTTCAAAAGGCTGGATAGATGTCTCATAAGTATTGATTTTCAAAGCAATATCTACAATTTCCTGTTTATCAAATCCAATAACCGGACGGAACACAGGCATCGTACACACCTCATTGGTAGCTGCCAGACTCTGTACTGTCTGACTTGCTACCTGTCCGATACTTTCTCCGGTGATCAATCCCAGACATCCTGTCTTCTTACCAATCTCTTCTGCAATTTTCATCATATAACGACGCATGATGATCGTCAGTTCTTCATGGGGACACTTATCATAAATATACAACTGAATATCTGTAAAATTCACAATATGCAGATGGATTGGCCCACTGTAACGTGCCACCAGTTTCGCCAGATCTACCACTTTCTGTTTTGCCCGTTCACTGGTATACGGCGGCGCATGGAAGTATACCGCATCAATTTTAACTCCACGTTTTGCGATCATATAACCGGCTACCGGACTGTCGATTCCACCGGATAAAAGAAGCATTGCTTTTCCGTTTGTTCCAATGGGCATCCCTCCCGGTCCGGGAATGGACTCTGAATAAATATAGATCTTTTCTCTGATTTCCACTGTAATCGTGATTTCCGGCTGATGAACATCTACTTTCATCTGAGGATATGTTTCCAGAATTTTTTCTCCCAGCTTTGCATTTAATTCCATAGACGTTCCGGGATATGTCTTTTTTGCCCGGCGTACATGCATTTTAAATGTTTTATTTTTATCCGGATACACATGATCTACATACTCCACCACATCGCAAGCCAGTTGTTCAAATCCTTGATCTTCCCGGATAACCACCGGACAGATTAACGCTATACCAAATACTCTTTTTAATGCGTCTACTGTCTCATCATAGTCAAAGGCGCCTTCTGTCTGTACATAAATACGTCCCTGTTCCTTTGTTACCTGAAAAGTTCCTTCCACATCTTTCAGCACATACTCCATCTGACGGATCAGAGCGTCTTCAAACATATAACGGTTCTTTCCTTTAATTCCAATCTCTGCATATTTGATCAAAAATGCTTTAAACATTACATCCTCCTTTTATCTTCTCGCATAACGACGAAGCATCGGCAATACTTCCCGCAAAACATCTAATGTATAATCCAATTGTTCTTTTGTTGTATTTTCACAAAAACTAAAACGCACAGTAGATTCCATCTGCTCTCTGGGAATTCCCAATGCAGTCAGCGTCGAACTGCCGCTTCTTTTATGAGTGGAGCAGGCGCTTCCCGCTGAAATGTAAATATTCCGTTCTTCCAGCGTATGAAGAAGTACTTCGCTGCGGACTCCCACAAAAGCAACGCTTATGATATGTGGCGCTCCTGCCTCTCCCATTCCATGAATTACAACCTGATCGATCTTCTTCAACTCTTCTGTAAAATATTTATGCAATTCTCTCATGTGAGATACATTTTCTTCCAGATGGGCATACACCTTTTCTGCCGCCATGCCCAGACCTGCTGCTCCCGGCACATTATCTGTTCCGGAACGCATTCCTCTTTGTTGTCCTCCGCCATAAATATACGGCAAAATTTTTGTTTTTCCGTTTATATAAAGAAATCCTGTCCCTTTTGGTCCATGAATTTTATGTCCGCTGACAGACAGAAGATCAATACCCATTTTTTTCGGAAAAATCCGATATTTTCCATAAGCCTGTATTCCATCCACATGGAAAATTGTTTTTGGATTTTTCTTTTTTATCAGTTCTCCAATCTCTGCTATCGGCTGGACTGCTCCGATTTCATTATTGACAAACATGACAGATACAAGAATTGTCTCCGGTGTAATGGCCTGTTCCAGTTCTTCCAGAGAAATTTCCCCCTTGTGATTCACTCCCAATCTGGTCACCGTAAATCCCTGATCTTCCAAAAAAGAAGCTGGAGCCGATATGGCCGAGTGTTCAATCGCTGTGGTAATAATATGCTTTCCTGCTCTTTGATTAGCCAGCGCCGTTCCAATCAGCGCCCAGTTGTTTGATTCCGTTCCTCCTGAGGTAAAATAAATTTCCTTTTCTTCTACTTTTAATGTTTTCGCTATTCTGCTCCCGGCTTCTTTCAGATACCTCTCTCCCTCTACTCCTTTTAGATGCATGGAGGAAGGATTGCCATAATCTTCTCTCATAGTCCGCAGCACAATCTCGCATACCTCTTCATAACACTGGGTTGTTGCCGAATTATCTAAATATGCTTCCAAATATCTTACTTCCTTTCTGTCTCTGCACCGGAAACTTTCCGTTCCTCCAGCAAATACATAAGGATGGAAAGTATTGTCATTCCCGCTGTTTCTGTTCTTAAAATTCTTTTTCCCAAAGTAACAGGCTCTACCTGATGTTCCAAAGCTGTTTCTATTTCTTCCTGGGTGAATCCTCCTTCTGGTCCGATAAAAATCCCCACAGATTGTCCCGGTTGGATTTTTTCCATGAATTCTCTTGTATGATTCATATCTTCTGCCAATTCATAGGGAATCAGCCTGACATCCAACTGACTGGCATATTCGATTGCCTGAGAAAACTTCATAACAGAATGAATCTCCGGAATCACCATCCGTTTTGACTGTTTGGCTGCGCTTTCTGCAATTCCCTGCCATCTTTTTCTTTTAGCAGCTTCTTTTTTTGCGTCAAGTTTTACTACACAGCGCCTGGTCTCCACCGGAATAATCTGAAACGCTCCCAATTCCACAGCTTTTTGAATAATCAGTTCCATCTTATCGCTTTTGGGTAATCCCTGGAAAAGATAAATTTTAGATGGCAATTCCCTGTCTGCTTCCTGTATTTCTGTGATTTCTGCCAGAATTTCTTCCTGTGTCATTTCTTCAATTGCACAGGTATATTCCAGATCTTCCCCTGTACTGATCAGAATTTTTTCTCCTGTCCGCATCCGCAGTACATTTTTTATATGATTCACATCCGTACCTCTGATACAGACTTTTTTTCCTTCTTGGTCTATCTGTTCTTTTTCTACAAAAAAACGGTACATCTTATCCCTGCTTTCTCGCTGTAACAGAAACCCACTCGCCCTGATATGTCACTTCTTCCACTTCCAGACCGGCAGCTTTTACAGCCTCAACCACTACAGTTTCTTTCTCATCAAGAATACCTGATGTAATATAAATTCCCCCCGGCTTCATCTGGTTTACAATGACCGGCGTAAGCGGAACTAATACATCTGCCAGAATATTAGCCACTACAATATCATATTTCTCATATCCGACTTTATCCTGTACTTCTTTATCGTCGATAATATTTCCAATCATCATATCAAAATCTTCTGCCGGAATATTATTCACTTCTTTATTTTCTTCTACCGCAGGTACAGCACAAGGATCAAGATCTGTTCCCACAGCATGTTTGGCTCCCAATTTTAAGGCTATAATAGATAATATGCCGCTTCCTGTTCCCACATCCAATAATTCTGTATCTTCTGTTACATATTTTTTTAACTGTCGGATACATAACTGAGTAGTCTCATGCATTCCTGTTCCAAAAGCTGTTCCCGGATCGATATGGATAATCATTTTATCCTGATCTTCTTCTTTTACCTCTTCCCAGGATGGAATAATCAAAATATCATCCACATAAAACTGTTTGAAGTATTTTTTCCAGTTATTGATCCAGTCAATGTCTTCTGTCTCATCTACTGCAATACTGCCTTCTCCAATATCACAAAACATACGAAGACTGTCCAGTTCTTCTTTTACAGAGGAGAGAATTTCTTCTTCTGTAACCACTCCTCCATTCATGAGCAATTCTCCGTTTTCACTTTCTTCCACAAAAAAGCTCAAATAGGCAATTCCATCATCTGCCGGTCCCTCAGGAAGAATATCTACAAACATCTGCTCTTTTTCCATTGCTGTCAGCGGAACTTTATCTTCAATCTGCGCCCCCTCCAAACCGATATCATAAAGGGTGCTGATAATTATATCTTCTGCCTCTGTTGTTGTTTTTATTTTAAATTTTTTCCATTTCATATCCAAACAGCTCCTTTCCCAACCGTATACAAAAGAATTGTAACGGAAATCCATAAAAAGTGCAAGAAGAAAGAATTTCTCAAAACAACAAGCTGTCCCTGGAAGCAGCATTTACTTCCCGGAACAGCTTTCCTTTTATCATTAATCTTCAAATGTCTCTTTCAATTTGTCCATAAAGCTTTTCTTTTTTTCTTTTTCCGTTCCTTTTGCTGCTGCCGGACGATTACCACAAGCAGCATCAAAGGCACGCAGAGCCTCTTTTGCACTCTCAGAAAGCTTTGTAGGTACCTGTACCACTAAAGTAACGTAATGATCTCCTCTGACATTTTTATTTCGCAGAGAAGGCACGCCTTTTCCCTTCAGACGAATCTTCGTATCTGTCTGTGTTCCCGGTTTTACCTCGTACTCCACATCGCCGTCTACTGTATTAATGCGAATAGTACCGCCCAACGCTGCCTGCGCATAGGTAATAGGAGCGGTTGAGAATATGTTCATATCCTGTCTCTGGAAAATCGGGTGACGGGCAACCTGAACCTCCACCAAAAGATCTCCTCTTGGACCTCCATTTGTTCCCGGTTCTCCCTTTTCTCTGATACGAATACTCTGTCCGTCATCAATACCTGCCGGAATAGATACCTGGATTTTCTTTCTGCTGGAAGTAAATCCGGTTCCACGACAATCTGTACATTTTTCTTTGATTACTTTACCGGTTCCGTTACATTCCGGACAAGTCTGTACGTTTCTCACCATTCCAAACATGGACTGCTGTGTATAAACCACCTGACCGGTTCCATTACATTTCGAACACGTTTCCGGTGATGTGCCTGGCTTTGCACCGGTTCCGTTACAGGTCTTACAGGTATCTTTCAATGTCAATTCCAGTTCTTTTTCACAGCCAAATACTGCTTCCTGGAAAGTAATATGGACTACTGCTCTCAGATTGGCTCCCTTCATAGGACCATTATTTGCTCTTCTGCTTCTTCCGCCTCCAAACAAATCTCCGAAAATATCTCCAAAGATATCTCCCATATCACCGCCATTAAAATCGAAGCCGCCAAAACCACCAAAGCCTCCGGCGCCACCTGCTCCTCCGTTCTCAAATGCCGCATGACCAAACTGATCGTATGCTTTCCTTTTCTCCGGATCACTTAAGATACCGTATGCTTCTGTAGCTTCTTTAAATTTCTGCTCCGCATCTTTATCTCCCGGATTCATATCCGGATGATATTTTTTTGCCAGTTTTCGATATGCTTTCTTCAAAGTTGCGTCATCAGCCCCACGGTCTACGCCCAGGACCTCATAATAATCTCTTTTATCTGCCATCTTTTTCACCTTTCATGTGTTCCTGCCACAGTTATGACATTGTTATTGGAATTCTCCCCACCAGAATTCCAAGACACCCATACACAGCTATAGGGACGGAGACACTCTGGTATCCCCGTCCCCCTTAGGAGTCTTAAACTACTGATTTCCTTTTTCTGGCAGGATCTCATTAGTATTCCATTTATACTTCTTTGTAATCAGCATCTACTACATCATCACCATAGCCTGCTTCATTGCCGCCCTGAGATGATGCGCCTGGATTTGGACCAGCACCCTGTGCACCAGCCGCACCCTGTGCCTGTTCGTATACTTTTGCAAACAGTTTCTGAGCGCTCTGCATCAGTTTTTCTTTTGCAGCTTTGATTTCAGCAACCTGATCATCTGTCATATCTTCAGCAGGAGCTTTTGCGATCAGATCTTTCAATGCATTCAAATCTGCTTCTACAGCAGTCTTGTCATTTGCATCAATCTTGTCGCCAACTTCTTCCATAGCTTTTTCTGTCTGGAATACCATAGCATCTGCATCATTTCTGGTATCAATTGCTTCTTTTCTCTTCTTATCCTGAGCTTCGTACTCAGCAGCTTCTCTTACTGCTTTATCAATATCAGCATCAGACATATTAGAACCTGCGGTAATCGTAATATGCTGTTCTTTTCCTGTTCCCAGATCTTTTGCTGAAACATTTACGATACCGTTGGCATCAATGTCAAAAGTAACTTCAATCTGCGGAACACCTCTTCTTGCTGGAGGAATTCCATCCAAACGGAACTGTCCCAGAGATTTATTATCTCTTGCAAACTGTCTCTCACCCTGTACTACGTTAATATCTACTGCTGTCTGATTATCTGCTGCTGTAGAGAAGATCTGGCTCTTCTTTGTTGGGATTGTTGTATTTCTCTCAATCAAACGTGTTGCAATACCGCCCATAGTTTCGATAGACAGTGACAGTGGAGTAACATCCAGAAGAAGGATATCGCCTGCGCCTGCATCACCAGCCAGTTTACCACCCTGTACGGAAGCTCCCAAAGCTACACATTCATCCGGGTTCAGAGTTTTACTTGGTTCGTGACCTGTCAGTTGTTTTACTTTATCCTGTACTGCCGGGATACGTGTAGAACCACCTACCAGAAGAACTTTGCTCAGTTCAGATGCATTCAGACCTGCATCAGACAATGCTCTTCTTACCGGTTCTGCTGTTCTCTCTACCAGTTCGTGTGTCAGTTCATCAAATTTTGCTTTTGTCAGGTTCATATCGAAATGTTTCGGACCTTCTGCTGTTGCTGTAATAAATGGCAGGTTGATATTTGTTGTTGTAGCAGAAGATAATTCTTTCTTTGCTTTTTCTGCTGCTTCTCTGATTCTCTGCAGAGCCATCTTATCATTGGACAAATCAACGCCTTCTGTTTTTCTGAACTCTTCCAGCATATAATCTGCAACTTTCTGGTCAAAATCATCTCCACCCAGACGGTTATCACCTGCGGTAGACAAAACTTCGATAACTCCATCGCCAATCTCAATGATAGATACGTCAAAAGTACCGCCACCTAAGTCGTATACCATGATTTTCTGTTCTTTTTCATTATCCAGACCGTAAGCCAGAGCTGCTGCTGTAGGCTCGTTGATGATACGTTTTACATCCAGACCTGCAATTTTACCTGCATCTTTGGTAGCCTGACGCTGAGCATCATTGAAATAAGCCGGAACAGTGATAACTGCTTCTGTTACTTTTTCACCCAGATAATTTTCTGCATCGGATTTCATTTTCTGTAAAATCATAGCAGAAATCTCCTGTGGAGAATATTTTTTATCATCAATTGCTACTCTGTAATCAGTTCCCATATGTCTCTTAATAGAAGAGATTGTTTTATCTGCATTTGTTACAGCCTGACGTTTTGCCGGCTCACCTACCAGTCTTTCTCCTGTTTTTGTAAATGCAACAACAGACGGTGTTGTTCTTGCGCCTTCTGCATTTGTAATAACGGTAGGTTTTCCACCTTCCATAACAGCTACACAACTGTTGGTTGTACCTAAATCAATACCAATAATTTTTCCCATGATTTTTTCCTCCTGAAAATTATAATCTATGAAAATATTTGTTAATTAGCTACTTTTACCATGCTATGACGAACTACAAAATCTTTGTAAAGATAACCTTTCTGGAATTCTTCTACTATAATATTTTCTCCCGCATCTTCATCCTCCACATGCATTACTGCATTATGGAAATCAGGATTAAATTCCTGTCCCACTGCCTCAATTGGTTTTACTCCCAACTCATCCAGTGTTGTCATCAACTGCTTGTAGATCTTTTCCATACCTTCTACAAAAGGATCTTCACTTCCTGCTGCCATAGCAAGACCTCTTTCGAAGTTATCTACTACAGGAAGCATTTTTTCAACAATATCTTTTGCTCCTACAATATACATACTGGCTTTTTCTTTTTCTGTACGTTTTCTGTAGTTATCGAATTCTGCCATCTGGCGTTTTACCTGATCTGTCAGCTCTTCGATTTTTTCATCCTTTTTATCTTTTTTATTCTTCTTTCCAAAGAATTTGCGTTCCTTTGTTTCTTCTGAAGTACCATCTGCACTGTTTTCTGAAGAAACATTTTCTTCTGTCTGTTCCTGTGCTGTCTCAACTTCTTCAGATTCTGTATCTTCCACCGGAATATCAGCTTCTTTTACTTCTTCTACGGTTTCTTCCACAGAATTCTTATTTTCCTCTGTCATTTTTCACATTCCACCTTTCTACGGCTTTTTGAATATGTTATCAAGCTGGACTTTCAATGTTTTCAGGTTATCCACCACATTTTCATAATCCATACGCTTGGGACCTATGATACCGATAGTTCCTTTCATCCCATCTCCCAAATCATAGGAAGCAGTTACCATACTGCAGTCCTTCATGGTCGATATGGGACCTTCATTTCCAATATATACTTGAATGCCCGTACTTTCTTCTGTATCGGACACGGTATCCTTCATCATGTCAACCAGCAATTTTTTTTCTTCAAAAGCGGAAATAAGTTCGCTGGCTCTGTTGCTGTCAGAAAGTTCCGGATATCTAAAAATATTATTAGCTCCGCTGGTGTATACCGGTACGTCTTCTGCATCTGAAGAAATGGAATCTGCAATAGTATCCAACACGGTACTTACTACTCCACTGTGGACTCCCGCCTGTTCTTTTAACTTCGTAATCATCCCCAGACTGATTTCTTCAACCGTTAAACCGTTTAACTGTGTATTTAACAGTAAGTTTAACTTCAATATCTGCTCATCATCAATAGCTCCATCCAGATTGATGATCTGGTTCTTTACCAGATTTCCTTCTGTAACAATCACCGCTAATAACTGCTCTTCATTCACTTTGGAAAGTTGAATAAATTTCACTTTATTGTGGTGATATGTGGGACCAGTAATCATGGTTGCATAATTGGTATTAGACGCCAATACCTTAACCACCTGCTTCAGAACTTTCTCCATCCGATCTGTCTTTTCGATCATCATTTCTTTGATTTCGGATACTTCCTGTTCTTTTTCCTTCATCAACTCATCCACATAGAGCCGATACCCCATATCGGAAGGGATTCGCCCTGCCGAAGTGTGAGGCTGAAGAATATATCCCAGTTCTTCCAGATCAGACATTTCATTTCGAATAGTAGCTGAACTGAGATTAAGATCGGTATACTTGGAAATAGTTCTGGAGCCTACAGGTTCTCCCGTTTCCAGGTAAGTCTGGATAATCGCTTTTAAAATCTTTCTTTTTCTTTCATCCAACTTCTCCACCAACTTCCACCTCTCTCTCAGTTTCTATGTTGTTAGCACTCAACTTGATGGAGTGCTAACATCCATGTATTTAAGATAGCACTGAGGTCAAAATTTGTCAATGGTATTCTGCAATTTTTTTTATTTTTTCGTAACAGTTCATCCATACAGTGCAGTTTTACGAATGGCGCAAGCTGAACTGTTACTATTTTTTCTTTAGATCAGTAACTTCATCCAATTCTGCCAGATTTTTTTTCAGCTCGATCATCTTATCGCGCAATTCTGCCGCCATTTCAAAATTCAGTTCTGCTGCTGCCGCTTTCATCTGTTTTTGAACCTTTCCAATAAGCGCTTCCAGTTCCTTTCTGCTCATGGACTCCATGTCTTTTTCCAGATTTTTCTCCGTTTTTGCCACTTCTTTTGAGATACTGATCAAATCACGAACAGCCTTTTTTATCGTCTGAGGAGTGATTCCGTGTTCCTTATTATACTGTTCCTGAATTTCTCTTCTTCGCTGTGTTTCTTCAATAGCTTTCCCCATGGAATCTGTAATTGCGTCTGCGTACATGATCACATGACCTTCCGCATTTCTTGCAGCTCGTCCTATCGTCTGAATCAAAGATGTTTCAGACCGCAAAAAACCTTCCTTATCTGCATCTAAAATGGCTACAAGAGAAATTTCCGGGATATCCAGACCTTCTCGTAAAAGATTAATACCCACTAATACATCGAATACATCCAGACGCATATCGCGAATAATCTCCGTCCTCTCCAGAGTGTCAATATCAGAGTGAAGATATTTTACACGGATTCCCATATCTCTCATATAATCTGTTAATTCTTCTGCCATTCGCTTGGTAAGTGTGGTCACAAGAATCTTATTGTGTTTTTCCACCTCACGATTAACCTCACCAATCAGATCATCAATCTGCCCCTCCACCGGACGAACCTCCACGTAGGGATCTAACAGACCCGTAGGACGAATAATCTGTTCTGCCCGAAGCATTTCATGGTTCTCTTCGTATGGACCCGGTGTTGCCGATACAAACATTACCTGATCAATTCTCTCTTCAAACTCTCCAAAATTCAATGGGCGGTTATCCTTTGCAGAGGGAAGACGAAAACCATAATCTACCAGTGTTGTCTTTCGTGACTGATCTCCCGCATACATTCCCCGAATCTGAGGTACTGTAATATGCGATTCATCAATAATAATCAAATAGTCGTCTCCAAAATAATCCATCAGAGTGTACGGTGGTTCTCCCGGTTTCAGTCCTGCCAGATGTCGGGAATAGTTTTCAATTCCGGAACAAAATCCCGTTTCTTTCATCATCTCCAAATCGAAATTCGTTCTTTCACTGATTCTTTGAGCTTCCAGAAGTTTGTCTTCACTTTTAAAATAAGTCACCTGTTCCTGTAATTCTTCTTCTATATCTTTTGACGCCTCTAAAATCCGTTCCATAGGCACTACATAATGAGAAGCCGGATACAAGGCTACATGGTTCAGTTCCCTTTTGATTTCACCTGTCAGTACATCCACTTCTGTAATTCTATCCACTTCATCCCCGAAAAATTCCACACGAATTGCCACATCCGATTCATATGCCGGAATAATTTCCACCACATCGCCCCGCACACGAAAAGTACCTCGGTGAAAATCCATTTCATTTCTGTCATACTGCATATCGATCAGACTGCGAATCACTTCGTCCCTGTCTTTTTCCATACCCGGACGTAAGGATACAATCATATTTTGATAATCTTTGGGACTTCCTATACCATAAATACAGGATACACTGGAAATAATAATGACATCCCGCCGTTCTGACAATGCAGCAGTAGCCGAAAGACGAAGCTTATCAATTTCTTCATTGATAGCTGAATCTTTGGCAATATACGTATCCGTGGACGGGACATAAGCTTCCGGCTGGTAATAATCGTAGTAGGATACAAAGTATTCTACTGCATTATTAGGAAAGAATTCTTTGAATTCTCCATATAACTGGGCAGCCAGAGTTTTGTTGTGCGCGATAATCAATGTTGGCTTGTTTAATTCTTGGATAACATTGGCCATGGTAAAAGTCTTACCGGAGCCTGTAACTCCCAGTAAAGTCTGGCATTGGTTGCCTTCTTGAAAGCCTTTTACAAGCTGTTCAATGGCTTGTGGCTGGTCGCCGGTTGGCTTATATGGAGACTCTAATTTAAAAATTTTTTCTTCACTCATATATGCTTCTCCCTCTGTTATTTTTGAATATTTAGGTGGCAATTACACGAGTTTTTCCGTGTAATCAGGATATTATGTTTCTTATTTCATTCTACATAATGTGCTATTCATCTCATCCCTTTTTCCTGCAGGAATATTTACCTTTCCTGCAAGACGAAATACATTATCTTTCCTATACAGTCTTCCCAATTCATTCTCATATGCAGTAAGTAAATCATAAAAACCACTCCAGAACCCTGTAATAAATATAAACGAGAGATGTGCTATATATCCATTGCCCATAACTACATCTCTCATTTATCTATTCTTCAATCAAAATCCCCAAATTTTCTTTTTCATCATCTGACAAATCTTGAGAAATACCATGCAATACATGTTCCATATTCCTGGAGAAAAAATATATTTCATATGGAAATCCAGCTATACAGTCTGCTTTTGCTAAGTGATACACAATCTTTCTTTTGCTGATATTTCTTCTGGTAAGGCGATCTTTATTCTTTGCTGCTATATACGTTTCAAAATATTCCGTTTTTCCGGTTTCTGATTGCTGTATCATAGCACTGGGAATAAAAGCTCCGTCTGTATCAATTATTTGAACAACCTTCAGGATATCCTCCCTTTCAATAAATGAATTTTTGTTCAAATAACAATTAATCTCATCTTCAATCCTATTTTCAATATATTTTACAGTCATATCTTCATCCGCAGTAATGTCTGTATGCAAAACTTCAAATTCAATATCATGATCATTTACAAGATTAGAAAACACTAGCGCCAATGCATCCTCATCTGTTGGTCCTTCTACAAGAAGCAGGATAATCTTTTTAGTCATGTAATCCCACCTTCCCCGCACGCTTCATAGCCAGTTCCATTTTATAAATGTTTGTTTCATTATAAAGTTTTTCTTTCTGTCCGCCCAACTTAATACTACGCAGATAGGATAGACGTTTATTTTGTGTATTTTTAATATTTATAGATTTGATATAACGATTCTGAAGATTAACCGTCGTATAAATCAAAGATTCATTTTTTAGGACTTCCAATGGTCGCAGATTATGAGAAGTAAAGATCAGCTGTCCCTTTGCTTTTTCCTGCATGACCTCTATACACTCTCCAAGAAGATACTCATAAATTCCGGAATCCAGTTCGTCTACTACAAGACAGTAAGATTCCCTGTTATAACAGGCTACCAAGTTGCTACATATAGAAATCAGTTTTTTTATTCCGGCTGACTCATATAATAAAGGAACACGTGCCCCCGCACGTATGGTTATAATTTCAAATTGAACGCCATTTTTTCCATTTTCCATCAATTTATCAAAAGCGTTATAGATTTCAATCTGAATTTCCGGAATCAATGCTGCCATCACTATATTAATCTGCTGTATCGTACCAGACACATACGGGAAAATTTCTTTTGGAACTACATTAATATCTGCCAAACGCAGCATAACTCCAGATCCTTTCATTTTCATAGGAGCTGGCCAGTCTATATTAACTGGTATGGTATCCAAATTCAGTGCCAGGAGACCATAATGTGCATTTTCAATAACCGCCAGATCATACAAGCCATAATTTTGCAGAATATTACATAGATTCGAAAGCTTCTCAATCTCTCCTTTTCCCTTACTGAATGTCTCTTGTGCTTTTTTCGAAAACAAAAAAGAACCAACCTGCGGCATCTGGCGTTCCTCATCAAATCCCTCGGTAATCTGTTGAGCCATTCCCAAAGCAACCATACTTTCCAGATTCTTCCGAAAAAGTTCCAGATTTTTTAATGGACGGAAAAGTTCTGAGCTCCCCTTACGATATTCAAAGACAGGTGTCAACCGTTTCCCTTCTATACATTCTTTCATACTCAGTTTCTCATAGCTGATACAAAAACTGGATTCTCCGTTTTTTAACAGTCCAACTTCGTATTCTGCTTCTATTTCACCTGCATCTGTCCAGATCATAAATCCATATTTCACATGTGCCGTATCCGCTAAACAGTTAATATAGTAATAAAAATGAGGAGGAATTTCTCTTCCGCTAAACAAGCACTTTAATAATACCATGCAGTCTATCACAACTGTTTTGCCTGATCCATTCTGTCCATAAATTCCAAGTACGCTGCCTTTATCTCCTTGTGCAAATTCCAGCTCCCCATGCTGCACATTCTTTATATTATCAATTTCTAATCTTGTCAACCTTACTATCTGTTGCATAATAAACTTCCCTCCTTTTTTTATATTATATGTTATATTTCCATTTAAGTCAATTCTTATCCTGTATTCGTTATTTTTTTTAACATTTAACTACTTACAATCTCTATTTTAATAATTTTTTCCATTTCTTGAGTCATGCTCCATTCCATAGAAAACATCCTTCTCTTAAAGGATTTTCCACAACTTATTTTTCCAAATGTATCAACAAATCATCCAATATTGCCTCAAAATATTCTGCCGTGGGCTGCTCATCTTTATCTTTCATATCAATCAGATTCAGTAAATCATTATCTGACAAACACAGGATCAATTTTCCATTCTCCCGTAAACACCCACGGGTTGCAGAAAGTGCATGACTGTCTGCTCCCTGCCTTGAAATAATAACAGCTACACTCCTCAGAGCTTTTTTATAAAGATATTTTTCTGTTGTATAAATCTCTTTCTGACTTATCTTTTCTGCATAATTTTTAAATTCAAATACAATATATTTTGTCTGGAAATACGTTTTGATCGTATCAAAAAAGTCCTGATTTACACCATTTTTAATTTTACAACACAGATCAAATCGATATAAGTCATCATTGGATTTTTCCTGTACCGCCCACAAACTCAAATAATCACCCAATACGTATTTTAGGATCTCCGTACAAAGCTCTTCATATTTCTGAAAATATTCCCGCCCTGTTTCAATTTCCAGTAGCCTGTCTTTCCAATGATTCGACCTTTTCTCAACCCTTTTTTCCTCAAATAAATCAGGGAAGGGCGGTTCTGTTTCAATGTCATTGACGGTATATGTTAAAAGAGAAATAAATTCATTTTTTATCTCTGCATATTCTTCAAACATCCAAAGTAAATTTTTTACATCCCAAATAAATACATCATATTCTTTTTTTATTTGATCTTTTATAAAAGAGTCTACTACACTCGCAACCGCTAAAATTAATATCTCATGTTGCCCCTTCGGAATTCTTCGTAACATTTCACATTTTCGTTTCAAATTCATGGTAAGAGCATAATCACTATTATAAATCTTTAAATCAATATTGATTTTAGAGTTTTGATTCTGAATCACAAAATCATATGGAAACTTTTGCGCTTTTCCCTCTCGTTCAAATTTCACAGACTTTTTTTCCAGATACTTTGCAAACAGTTCTTCAAATAAATCCCCCTTCATCCCCCTTACTTTTTGCAATGGCGGCTCATACAACAGATTCATCATTACTTTTGCCAACTGCGTTATCACCTGTACATGGGGAGAACATACTAATTGTTTATAAAGCTTTGCTTTATTACTTATATCCAATCTTATATCATCCGGAAATCCTTTTAACCTTGCAAACTCCCGATGCGTTATTTTTCTGATATGTCCATTCACCCGAACCAACGGCAACTTAACTAAATTCGTGTCAACGGAATCTCTTTCCACATAACGATCCCTTCTCCAGCAAAAACACATATTCTTCTGACTTTCTTCTTGAATCTGTTCGTGATTCACTCTGTAATACCAGTCATCTACATAGTTTTGTTCCAAAAATGCATCTATAGGATAGTGAGCCTGTTCTCTTTCTTTCGGTAATTCTATCTGTTTCTGCATAGAGGAAAGACAGGCTATAAAATAAAATTGTGTCTCGTCTATCGGCAACCCAGTCAGTTCTTTTATGGAAATTCCCTTATAGGTATATACATATCCCATATTTTCAATCTCTTCCTGAAAATTCTGAAAAAACATCTGTTTCAGAAAAGATCTTGGGAAAGCCATGCACAAAACATTTGGCCTATTATTGGATAACATTTTCTTTATTCCCACAAGATAGTCTCCATCCCAGCGCTTATATTGTCCTATGGGAAAATAAGAATTTTCCAAAAGGTTCACTGCAATAATTTCCGAATCCGGTAAAGTTTTAAAATCTATATTTAAAATATTTTCACATGGAAAAATTTCCGGTCCTATATTTTTCTTATATATTTCAATGGCATTTTTATCCTTTTCATATGCCGCAATAACTTCACAGCCAGCTCTCTGAAAACCTATTGTCATAGCCCCGATTCCTGCGCCTAATATTACAACCCTATTCCCCATAGTGCCTTTGTTTACCCCTTTTTATTTTCGATTATACCAGAAGGAAATACAAAAGTACAGCGCAATCGAATATTTGTTCTGTTTTCTTCTGTTCATGTTACTGTTCGCTTCGTTCATAGCGACGACATTGCCGTGTGTACAGCAACTTAGTATTCTTAAACCTATCCCAAAAAGAGTATGTAATCTTGACAAATCACCCATTTCCTCTTATGTTGTAACTAATCACTATACACGGAGGACACCCTTATGAATACTACAAAATGGATCTGGTGCAATTCTTCTCCTCAACCAGACGAATATGGGGAATTTGTTGATCATTTTACTTACCATTCCGGAAATATTTTTCTTCGTATTTCCAGCGACAGTAATTACGCTGCCTATATCAATGGAACTTTAGCCGCCTGGGGTCAATATGCAGATTTTCCCTATGATAAAGTTTATGATGAAGTCGACGTTACATCTTTCTGCAAACCCGGTGAAAACCGTATTGCCATCCTTGTGTGGTATTATGGTATTGATACAACGCAGGTATACTATCCTGGAAACGCCGGGCTTTTTTATGAAGTCTTTCATAAAGAAAACATTCTGTGCCGAAGTAATGCAAGAACAATGTCCCGAATGAGCCATGCATACCGCAATCATCGTATGCATATGATTACCGGTCAATTAGGATTCAGTTACGGATACGATGCCTCTAAAGAAGATTCCTGGTTAACACAAGATCAGCCTGATTTTACTCCCGCCGCTATCGTAGAACAATCCTTACCTCTTCGTCCTCGTCCCTGTAAAAAACTGCTTTTTTCTCCTGAAGTTCTTGGGACAGAGTGCATACGTCATTCTGATACGGACATTATTTTCGACCTTTCCAGTGAACAGGTAGGTTTTTTAAGTTTGCACTTGCAATCCTCCTACATCCAGAATATCACCATTTCCTACGGGGAACATCTTGTTTCCGACTTTGTCCCCCGCAAGATAGGTACCCGTGACTTCAGCGTATTCTATAGAACAAAAGAAGGCGAGAATATATTTTTCAATCCTTTCCGCCGATTGGGATGCCGTTACCTGGAAATTCATTCCGAATTTCCTGTAAAAATCGAAAAAATTGCTATCGTACCAACTACCTACCCACTTCAAGAGCAATCGCGTCCTTTGATGACTCAACAACAATCTCGCATTTACGATATGTGTGTGGAGACTCTGCGTCTTTGTATGCACGAGCATTATGAGGATTGTCCCTGGCGTGAGCAGGCCCTTTATACCATGGACAGCCGCAATCAGATGCTCTGTGGTTATTACGCTTTCGGTGAGAAGGAATTTCCTCGGGCAAATCTGCAATTAATTTCCAAAGATCAGAGGGAAGACCACTTACTATCTATTTGTTATCCCGTAAAAATGAATTTCGTAATTCCTTCCTTTTCACTCCATTACATTACAGAATGCAAAGAATACTTACTGTATACCGGTGATAAAGAATTTTTAAATGAAATTTATCCAAAACTTTCTTCGATTATTAAAGCATTTACCAGCCGCCTTACCACAGCAGGGCTGGTTTCTCCCTTTGAAGGCTCTGCGTATTGGAATTTTTATGAATGGAGAAACGGACTATCCAATGAAGGGATGCAGACATTTTCCTATGACGTACTTTTAAATTCTCTTTTGTCAATTTCTTTGCAAAATATGGGAATCATCGCTGAATACTTGGGGATTGCACACGATTATTCTGAACAGGCAACCAAATTAAATTACCATATACGAGAAATGTTCTTTGATAAAACAACGGGAGTTTTCTATGATTATCCAGACCATACTTCCTACAGCCAGTTAGGAAATTCTTTAGCCATTCTCTGTGGCGCTGTTTCTGCAGAAGAATCCAGAAACCTCTGTGAGAAAATGATAAATGACCCACAAATGACTCCAATTTCTCTATCTATGATCTGTTTCAAATACGATGCATGGCTGAAAACAGATCGTAAACAGTATACTCCTTTGATTCTTCAGGACATCGAACGTCTTTATTCCCCCATGATTGATTCTGGTGGAACCACAGTCTGGGAAACAGAAACTGGAGCCAGTGATTTTGACGGTGCAGGCAGTTTATGCCACGGCTGGAGCGCACTTCCTATTTATTACTATCATACCTTACTTGAAAAAAATTAATCTTCTAAATATTTTATCCCCTAATCTCCTTTTTCGGAGAAATTAGGGGATTTCAAAAAATATGCTACCAGATAAAATCACTGCAATAATTAAAAGGACAGAATAAATGGGAAACGTATTCACATCCTGATACTCCTGCACTACATGATCTGGACTTGGACTATACAGATATGCAGTTAAAAAACTCACATACATATTTACCTGACCATATGGCATGAAATAGTCTATATGCGTAACAATCGATTTCGTAACTGCTCCTAATGCACGTGGGTTTGGAATTTCTTCTTCCTTCATTATATCTTTGTAATACGTAAGTGTTTCATCAGAATTGACTTCATACCAGTAATTTCCGGAAAACGTCCCATCATGTACCTGCCTTATTTCTTCCGGAGTCAGCTCCACAGCCTCTATTACGCTCTCTTGAATCATAAACTCTGGTTGTCCTAATAAATGCTCCAATTGATAAGAAGAAAACATAATCACAATGATAAGTACCAGATTCATCAAAACTCCAATTTCCCTTGAAGGTATCAGTAAACTTACACAAACAAAAATCGCCATCCACGCATAATTGACAAACAGAAAGGAGAACAAAGCCTTCATTTGTACTTCCAAAGATAAATATCGAATTGTTGAGCCATAAGCTGTCACAGAAAAACCTATCACAAACAATATTACAAAAATACTGGTTGTAAAAAACGCTATCCCTACATTAGCTCCAAAAATATCTCTTCTTCTTTTTCCTGCGATTAACTGATTGCGTATTGTACCATCGCTATATTCCCGACCAATCATCAGGGATAGGAAAATGCACTCTATAACGAATATAGGCACAATAAACATATCATCAAATGATCCTTTGTCTCCAAGTGACAGACCACTTGTTGATAAACCAAACAGGATTCCTGATATAAATGCTGCTACTATTGATATCCAGAACAGTTTACTACAACGACAGCGATATAAAAACACTTTCATTATGCTATACATCTTCTGCACCTCCCATCAGATTTATATAATAACTTTCAAGAGTTGCATCACGACTTTCTATTGAAAATACTTCACAATTTTTCTCGTGCAATTTCAATACAAGTTCTGTAACAGATATTTCACCATACAAATCCACCAGATGATTCGAAACCACTTTATACTCCAACGGAAACATATCCATCATTCTTGTAAAGATTGATATGTCTGAAACTTCTAATCTCTTGCACTTGCGACAAATTTTTCCCAAATTTTTTGCACTGATTTCTTTCATCATACGGCCATGACTGATAAATCCATAATGAGTGGCAAGCTTAGATAATTCATCCAAAATATGACTGGAAATAATGATCGTAATTCCTTTTTCTCTATTTAGTTTTAAAATCAATTCTCTAATCTCTATGATCCCCTGTGGATCAAGACCATTGATTGGCTCATCTAAAATCAACAAATCCGGATGACCTGCCAATGCAATCCCAATCCCTAATCTTTGCCGCATCCCCAATGAATAATCTTTTGCTTTTTTAGAAGCCTCTTTATCCAAACCAACTAATTTTATTAATTCAATTATCTCATTTGTCTCTGGCAACCCCAATAATTTATACTGTGCCTTGATATTTTGTTCTGCGGTCATATCTGTATAAATTGCAGGACTTTCTATCACCGCACTCATTCTTTTTCTTGCTCTATATATTTCCTTGCTTTTGCTATCTTTCCCATATAATTGATACTCGCCTGCGGTTTCTTTTTGAAGTCCACAAATAATACGCATAAGTGTTGTTTTTCCTGCACCATTTTGGCCAATCAACCCATAAATCGCACCTTTGGGTACACACATATCCAATTGATTCAAGGCGATAAACTTTCCATATTTTTTTGTTAGACTTCGTACTTCTAAAACATTTTTCATACAATGCCCCTCTTTCTTACTTGATAATGACAGATTATCAGAAAAAGGATAAGAATTAGATAAGAAAAGAGGTAAATTTCATCATTTATGGTTCTATGAGTTTAAAACCAATTCCCCAAACAGATTCAATATATTCCTTATTGCCAACTTCACGAAGCTTTTTTCGAAGATTACTGATGTGTGTTTTTAAAGAACTTTCTGTACAATCCGGTGTATCCATACTGATACAATCTAAGATTTGAGTTTTTGAAAGTACAATCGACTTGTTCTGCATCAGCATTTTTAGAATCGCATATTCTGTTTTTGTTAATTTCACATCGTTACCTGAAACCTTTACCGCATAATGGTCCATATCTATTTCAATATCATCAAATACAATTTTATTTCCCGAGTTCTGTTGATTTCTGATACGTAAATGAACTGCTATTCGAGCCAATAATTCTTTTGTCTGGAATGGTTTTGTCACATAATCAACGGCTCCTCCCAGCAAGAGATCCACTTTATTTGCCACATCCATTTTGGCGCTAATTACGATAACCGGAATATCTTTTATTTGGGGAAGTATCCTTTCCTCAGACAATCCTGGTAACATTAAGTCCAGTAAAACAATGTCTGGCTTATAATTTTTCAATACTAACAAAGCCTCTGTACCGGAATACGCATGAGATACTTTATATCCTTCTTTGGTTAAAGTTTCATCTAACATATTATTGATGTGCATATCATCGTCTATAATTAAAATATTGTTCATCATACACCTTCTATTCTCTACGCTTTCAAAAACTATTATATCAAATCGGCAATTTCTTGTCATTTTAAATCTATGATGGATACTTTTTCCTAAAGTGAAATTTGAAATAAAACAAAAAACCGCCGATAAATCGACGGTTTCTAGCAGGAAATGACAACTATTTAACTATAAGATACATACTATAGACCACAAGAGCAACCAATAATAACTGTAACAATATCTCCAGAAAACGTTTGAGAAAAGATTTCGAATACTTTACTTTATAATCTATTCCAAAAAAAGCTAATAGAAATATTATACTCAAACCATAATGTTCTGCAAAATATTCCAAATTTGAAAATCCAAAATAGGCGTATGCTCCTATCGTAATCCACGATATGATTCGGATTATATAAATAAAATATTTTTGATTATAAAAAGCTGAATTATTATTCGTCATTTTTTTCATAGCATTCCTCCTTTCTTAACACACCTATATATCATTGCTCAAATGCAAGTAAATTTCCAAGATGAATGGAAAATCCAAGCGATTCATACATTTGCACATCACAATCCGCACAGCCAACGGTCATAGAGCTTACACCGCTTGTTCGATAAGCAAATTGGACAAGCTGGCGCGCAATTCCATTATGTCGAAACTCTGGAGAAATGTAAAAATCTTCCAAAGTACCGCATGGCATATAATCAAAAGTAGAAAAACCAACTGTAATTGAGCAACATCCAATTAAAGAATTATCTGACCATACACCATAGAAAAAGATTTTATCCTTACTGAGAGCTTCAGCCAAATGTATTTTATCAATATCACCAGGTATATCTTCTCCTATTTCTGTTTTATACTGTTTTTGAAGTTCCCATAACGCATTAATTTGAGAAACATCGATTTTTCTGTACTCCATTTAACACCTCCCAAATATTTGTTCCGCAACTACGAAATAGAGTATAACCAAAAAATGTCATTTCTTATTTTTGATTATACTCTATTTCATACCTATACGACAACTTTAATTTTTCTTATACTCTGATAAACCTTTTTTATCTCATACGGAATTATTTTTGAAATAAAAAAAGCCGCCGATAAATCGACGGTTTCTAGCAGGGGATGAGAGAATCGAACTCCCGCTAAAAGTTTTGGAGACTTCTGTCATACCATTTGACCAATCCCCTTCATATACCTTCAAAACTGCACATACGTTACATCCTTACTTCTTCCTG
>JAXEUM010000038.1:0-51304 GCA_034114925.1 Oliverpabstia sp. | reverse complement strand
AAGAACTTTCGAGGAATGTGTTTCACTGTTCAGTTATCAATGTTCGTCGCTGTCTCAGACAGCTTTGATATTTTATCATGTTGTTTTGACTTTGTCAAGAACTTTTTTAACTTTTTTCAAAAAGTTTTTTTCGTTCTTTTTCAACCCCGTCGCAAGCAACTTTGATATCATATCATAAGTTTTTCTCGATGTCAACACTTTTTTTAAAAGTTTTTTTCATCGAACGGAGAAGGAGGGATTTGAACCCTCGCACGGCGCAAACCGTCTATACCCTTAGCAGGGGCACCTCTTCAGCCACTTGAGTACTTCTCCATCTGCTCATTTCGTCTTACAACTCATGAGCAAAATTGATTATACTAAATGTTTTATACTTTGTCAACCATATTTTATTCTGTTTTCCATTTTTTTTGATTTCCATATCTTTTTCTATATTCTGACGGTCCTATTCCTACTTGATTTTGAAATATTTTCGTAAAATGGCTTTGCGAACAAAACCCTAAATAAAATGCAATCTCCTGTATTTTATACTCTGAATATTTCAATAAATTTTTTCCTCTTCTTATTTTTTCTTGTCGTACATAGTCTGTAATAGTGATTTTTTCCACTGAACTAAACAGATGTGACAGATAATCTGGATTTATTTTCAGACTTGAAGCCATATCTGATACTTGTATGGATTCATGTAAGTGATTAAAAACATAGTCTTTCACTTGTACAATTATGGGATTTTCCTTTTTACTTCCCCTTTCTCTTCTATTCTCTTCTTCAACAAGCCGCGCATATGCAAATTTTGCTTCATGTTTAAATGCTTCGACCTCCGGTATGTTATCAATCTCCTCTACCTGTTGAATAAAACTGTCTGCCATTGAAAACGATTGTTCTACACTAATTCCGCCACGTATCGCTGCCCTGGAAGCTAAAGTAATATTCCCTACCGCAACATTTTTGCTGCTTCTAAGAGGATCTTTTGCCAAAATTCCTATTTCTCCTGTGTATGCTTCCCCAATACTTTCTGCTAAGGCTTCCATATCTCCCTTCTCTATGCTATCCAGTTCTCTAAGTTCCTGATTATACGGATTATGCATCCCTTCATTTTCCTGTACTCTAAAAATATCTTCTGTGATTCTGTAATACAAATTTCCCACCACCGGAAAGTTTTCTTTATTCTGT
This sequence comes from Oliverpabstia sp., assembly GCA_034114925.1. Taxonomy (GTDB): domain Bacteria; phylum Bacillota; class Clostridia; order Lachnospirales; family Lachnospiraceae; genus Oliverpabstia. The sequence goes on along the minus strand of JAXEUM010000038.1, from coordinate 50,134 downwards.
TCCATCAAATCGGTTTCTGATATTTCTTTCCGGGTAATACACCAGTTCAACAGTAATACGCACGATATCATAGATCTGAAAGTACAAAACGATGGTTTATAATCACTTTTAGAATCGATATGGAATGCTTTTTTTATTGTTATATTTTTTTTCTTATCTATTTTTTCCAATAACATAGGACCTGCAATTAAAACTTCATTTTTCCCATATTCTTCAAAAAACACTACAAAAGTTAAATGATTTTCCGTTAATATTCCTGGAATCCCATCTTTTTTTAATATGAATAATTTTTCTATTAATTCCGGATTGTTTTCGTATAATTTGGTTATTTCTTGTTCTTCTCCATATTTTTTTATAATTGTTTTATTTTTATCAAAAATATAAAATGGACTATGCAGAATATTGACCATTTGCTCTATAAAATACTCTGAAAACATATCCCTCTATTCCTTCCTTTTACATTCATTTTTTCAATTGAGAAATTATAGTTTCTGATGATATGGTTCCTTTTTTCACTTTTATTTTTTCTTTTTCTCTATTAATATAGTTTTCTGCTTCCTGCATTTGCAAATAACGTTCGATCTCACTTTCCATTTTTTCAAATTCAATGCTACCGTTTTCTATACGTTTTATACACTTCATAAGACATATAGAATTTGTTTGTTCATACGGTTGGCATACTTGTCCGTTTGAAAGTTGGGATGCTATTTCCCACCTCTGTGTATATACACCACTCTTACCTTCTTGCGTTTCTAAAGAATTTAATTCCAGTTTTTCCAAATATATATTTGGATATTTTTTTAAAAGCTTTTCTGGATTTTCTTCTTTCATTTCTTTTCCCAATACCTCTGCAGTCTTCCATGCCGTTTCTTTTTCTTCTTCTGAAGAAAATCCTATCTCTGCATATAAAACAGTAACTCCTATATCATAAGAAAAATCTTCCCTATGGGTATCATAATATGTCTGGCATTCTCCTCTGGTAACTTTCACGTTTTCTTTTATCCACTGATTTTTTATCTGTGTTTCCAGATTGGAATACCAATATTCATAATAGGCACTGTCATCGAAAGAAGTAAGACCATATATAACATCTCCTTCTTGTACCCCTTTCTTTTTTTCTTGATTTTCCTTATCCCTCTGTTCCATCAATTCCTGATAGTTATAATCTTTAACAATCTTTTCTTCTACCGCTATTGTTTTTAAATTATAATTTTCCAACAATTTTTCTGTTACAATTTCATCCAATAATTCATATGGTTTTTGTCCATCAATTTCTTTTGTCCAAAAATCTTCTTGATTCACCTGCTCTGTAGAATACTTCCTGTATATTTGGTTACTGTATTCTTTTGCCAACATCTCATATTCATCTTTTGTCACAGAATCTTCATTAAAATAAAAAACGATATCTTTCTTATTGTCCTTCCCACATCCGGATAAAACCAAAATAGCTGCAAGGATCATAAAGATCCCCGCAGCCATCGGGAAGGGTCTTTTTTTATAATGACCCATAAAAACTCCTATCTGTTATGTCTGCGTTTTACGATTACCAGTATACCAATAACAAACATTGCCATCAATACTCCGATTACATAAATCGCAATTTGTGTCTGATCTCCTGTTTTTGCAGTATTAGAACTTACTATACCGTTTCCTTTTTGAGAAGAATGTCCTGAATTGCTATTACTTCCATGATTACTTCCGCCATTTCCGGTATTTCCACCACTATTTCCATTAGCACTGCTACCATGATTTCCATTTCCTGAAATCACATTTACTTTTTTCAGTCCATTCATGGCAGACGCCAGATTATTGTAGGCTTCACCCACTTCTTCCTGTGTGGCATCTTCTTTTCCAAGAATCTCCGCCGCTGCTTTCTGTGCTGCCGCAAAGATTTTCCATGTAGCGCTTGTATAATCTTTCTCTACCTTATTCAGACTTTCATCATAGAGTTTCTGCAAATCTTTTTTATCTGCCTTCTCCGGTTCTACAGATGGTATCTTTTCTTCCAGCATTCCAAGAGCTGCTTTTAAAGCCGCTGCTGCCTTATCTACCTGTTCCTGTGTTGCTTCCTCATTCGCATACACGGTTTGGGCTTCTTTTAGAACATTTTTCATATATTCATACGACTGTTCTGTGTATTTTGTTCCATCCACTGCTTCTGCTCTATTAATTTGATCTTCTAATTCGCCTTTATCAACAACTACAACAGGTTTCTCAGCATATTCACTGGCTCCTATATCATTTTGTCCATCTGAAAGAGTTATTCCATAATAATCTTTTCCAGGTTTCGCTGTTGTATTTTCAACTAATTCTCCTTTCAGCGCCTCCGGTTGTACATTTGGTGCTTCCGGATGCTCAGCTCCCACATTGATACATGGAGAATCTTTTTGCAGCATGAATCCGTCAGCCTTTCCAAGTGTCAGTTTTCCTTCACTCCAGCTTCCCTGCGTATGATTTTTCACATCCACAAACAACGGATCCTGTGCGATCATTCTTGCATCATTTACACTTGCTGCATATACTGTTTCTGCGCCACCATATACACAGTTATTATAATAAGAAATTCCTTCTTTGGTACTTATACTGTTTTCTTTTGCCGGACCATAAAAAATGTTATTAAACACAGACACATCTGAAATAACAGTACCTTCCCAAGAAGAATCCTGTGTCAAAGATGCCGTATAACCCGTTTCTGCCCAATACATCGTATTGTTATATACCTGCACACCTACGGAACCGTATTTTCCTGTTCCCATACGAATCATAGGCGCTTCATCATATAGTCCATCGTTAACACTCAAATTATATCTCGCAATATTGTTAATCGTTGCACCAGGTCCCGGACAAAGCATCAAAAATCCACCTAGGTTATCATGGCTGTAGTTGTATTCATACAGACAATTCTGTACACCATAATCAAAATCAAATGCCATGCTGTCATTTCCGACTGCGCTTCCCACAGAGTTTTTAGAAGAATTACATGCCTCGTTGTAACGGAATGTTACATTATCTGCATCCCAGCTCCACAACGCCGCATGGTTGGGATTGGCGCTGTAATCCCAGTTACTTTCTGCGGAATTATCAATAAGGTTATATTGAACCAAAGCATCTTTTGTATTAATTGGTACAATACCATCTCCTGCCACATCATGGACATAGTTATTTTCAATCAATACGTTACTGCTTCCTATCCATTTACTGTTTCCTGCATTCTGATAACCGGTATCGCTGCTGGTTCCGCCTACTAATTTACGGCTTGCCCATACACTCTCCATATATATTGCTTCATGACAGACATCAGATACTTCATTTCCTTCAATGGTAAGACCATTAAACCAGGATTCTACTATACCTGTGTGATTTTTTCCTGCTCCTGTCACAACTACAATCAGTCCTCCGGCAGCTTTATCAGCTCCACCCTTCATCAGACCATTGACATCATGGATTTTATTATTTCTGATCACAACATTTGTCAATTCACCCGCATCTCTGTTCTCAACCACAAGACCGGATAATAATTTACTACTCTGGGTATATTCTCCGTTTACCGATGCATCCCAGTTTGTAATTTCCAGATTTTCTATGATAATATTTTCACTATTCACCACATGAACTGCTGCAAGTTCTTCTTTTCTTTCCGCTTTCCATCCTGCTCCGTTACCATTGATAACGGGTTTTTCACCTTCCCCGTAACTTCCGATAATTACAGGTTTTTCTGCTGTTCCCTCTGCATTTTTAACGGTTAATTGCTCGCCGTTCCATACACATCCTGATTTCAGAAGGATACTTCCCCCTTCTTTTAACTTTCTAACGGACGATGCCTTTGCAAGAGTTCTCCATGCTGTTTCCGGTGTTGTTCCATTATTATCATCATTTCCATTTACTGCATCCACGTAATATGTGGTATCACCTGTCGGTTCATGAATGGAGATCAATTCTTCCATGGCAGTTTGCAGTTTTGCCATCATCAGACGAATTTCTCTTTGTTTTGTTGCTTCTGTTGCATTCTTTTTAAAATCAGCAGCTTCTTTTACCACTTTCTGGAATTCATTCCAGGATTCCTGTGTATATTCACTCTCTTTCAATTTGCTGATTTCATCCATCTGTTTATCAAATTCTGTCCAATCTAAATTACCGGATACTTTCTTTAATATCAGGTTATCAACAGAACCTTTCGCACCATATTCTGCCCAAGTATATACTTTAATCTTATCAGTTGACTGCCCTGTAGTAAATTTAATTTCAAATGGTACCCAGTCCACTGCGCCTGCTGCCACCTGATATGCCAGTTTTTTATCTGTATCTGTAGTATCTGTATAATTACCGTCTGTAGATGCAACACAGTAAATTTCCCTACTATCTACATTGATACCTGCATAATAAACTTTATTTCCGCTTACTTTAATGTTTCCGGTAAGGATATAGTCCGTGTCCGGTTCTACAGAAACTTCCTGGTTGCTTCCATCTCCCCAGCTATATTTATTCCCATTGTCTTCCAGATAATGTATTCCATCGGGACAGTTTTCTCCTTCCAGAACAGCCGCCCCATCTCCCAGTTTCCATCCGTCACTTCCATTTTCAAAACTTCCGTTTACCAACAGGTTTTCTGTTGTTTCCGGTGTTGTTGCATCTATACTCACAATACCAATCCAACTCAATACCGGATCACTTCCAGAAGCTTTGCTTACTGTAACCAATATATGATCGGAATTTTCCGGAACAGTAACTTTTGTCTGTTTTTGAAGTTCCTGTTCTCCAGACATGGTATACGTACTGGTTCCGATCTCTGTTTCTTTTCCTTCTCCGTCCACAGATGTAACTGTAACTTTGATTCCTCTGGTACTGCTCCACCATTCCTGATGACCTGTAGCTACCACATAATTTCCCGGCTCTACTTCAAAACTGTATTCAATACTTCCTTTACTGGTTGCCCACCATCCTGTGCTGTAAAAATCTCCGGTACCTTTAGAACCCATATCCTGTGGATCTCCACCTCCGGAAGCTCCCGGTGTACTGGTATATCCCCATGTAACGCCAGTATCATCTCCGTAAGCCTGATCGGATACTGTATTCTGAATGTTATCTGCACCATTTGCAAATTTTTCATATACTTCTGACGTGTTTCCATCTACATTCGTATAGCAATCCGCAAAATAAACTAATCTGGACGGGCAGGAGAATACCTGTAGCGTAATATCTTTGTTCAATTCTGAAAGTGTTCCTGTAATACTTACATTTCCAAGAACCTGATTTCCCAAAGTTGCTGCATTTTTATCCATTTTCCATGTTACCGGTGTGTTTTTATACTCTTTTCCTCCAAATCTCACGTTTAATTCAGATGGTAACGAAGCCATTAAATTTTCTGTTGAATCTGTTGTTTCAGGAAGCTGTGTCAATACAGTAACTTTTCCCTTATTATTCAATTCATCTAATGTCCAGTTACTGTAACGTTTCAGTTTTATTTCATCATTAGAACCAAACTCAATCGGAAGCCATACATAGCGGGAATCACTCAAATCTCCTCCGTTATCCGGATTCAGCCAGCGGTCTCCCATATAAATATATTTTCCATTTTCAGGATCTACCGGAATTACACAGGTACTCTGTGTGCGGAAGGTTGTACTGCTCTCTTCTCCTTCACAGGGATCTCCCATATTTTTCCATGGTCCCAAAGGGCTGTCTGCCACTGCATATCTGGCCTGATTCGGATTCCATCCCGTACATCCGGAAGTGATCAGATAATATTTTCCATCATACTTAAACATTGCCGGAGCTTCTCTTGAATCTGTGCTGCTGATACAGAAATCTTCTCCCAGCACCATCTCTTCTGCCGGCTTTACAAGTCCTGTATAACTGTCATTCAATTTTGCAATATACATAACCGCATTGCCTTCTGACGAATACAGTACATAAGCAGTTCCATCATCATCCTTAAATAAATTCATATCACGAACATGACCGCCAACAGAATCAAATCCATGATTCCCATAGTCAGATGCCAGCATATAACTTCCAAGAAGTTTATATGGACCATTTACACTGTCAGAAACCGCAATACCTGCTTTTGCTTTAGCATAATTAGAATCTCCTGTAGATTCAGGCGTTTTTCCATCTGCATGAAACCATATCACATATTTCCCGGTTTTTTCGTTATAAAGCATTTTAGGACGTTCCATAACACATCCCGGTTTCCAGAGATCGTAATAGATAGCCTTTTGTTCTTCTTCATTCAATCCCCCGTACAGACTGGTAAAATATGGATCTGTCGTAAATTCTTCCCAGTTTTCCGCTGTTTTCAAAACAACGCCTTCATCTTTCCAGTTGTACAGGTCCTTTGATGAATACATATGGATACCAGGCATTGGAGTATATCCGTTAGAACGATCCTCTCCAATCCAGTACCAGGTATCGCCAATCTTCTGTACCTGTCCTCCATGCGCCTGAATTTTGTATCCATCCGTATCATAAATCTGCGCTCCGTCTACACCTGAAATAGATGAATATGTTTCTTTATGTAACTCAAACAAATTCTCATATGCTGTCTTGATATCTTCTGCCGCTTTATCGATAGCATTCTGGTCTGCCGACTGTTCTTCAACCAGTTTTTCAGCAGCTGCAATGGCATCATTGAATATCTTTAATGTTTCTTCTGAATACTTACTTCCATCTCCTACTTTTTCTTTATAAGAATTAATCTGTTCTTTTAGAACTTCCAATGCGCTGACTTCTCCACTCGGAATTGCCCGGACAATAATATAATTCAGTACCGGATCTCCTCCTGTATCTTTTCTTGTTCCCGGTGTTGCCTGAACAAATACATTCAGTTCTCCATCCGTCACTTCAACTTCATACTCGCCTACAAAATTTTTTGCTTCCTGTTTTGATGTAACGGTCTTTCCTTCAATCAGTACATCCTCATACTTCGTTCCCCATTGCGCCCATGGATTATTCAGTCCTACAGTTACTTTATAAGTATTTTCTGGAAGTTCAAAATTATAACCCAGTCCACTTTTTCCTTCTTGATAAGTACATCCCTTATCCGACACATATGCATAACTGCCCATAAGAGAATCACTGGTTCCTCCTGCTGCTCTTACCGTATATTTATCATCCGGAAGATATCCCCACTCATATCCCGTGCTTTCATCTGATCCATAAGCCTGATCCACACGGGACTGATAAAGCCCCCGGTTAGAACCGGAAGGAACTGCGCTTACTTCTGGTGTTCCACAATTTGCCAAATACAATACATAGTCATTTGCCGCTAGTTGAGCTTCTGTAAATTCACCCTTTTTCTCATTATTGTGTAACGCCATATCTTCTGTCTCGTCCGGTGTGGTCTGAGGTGTTGTCTCAGGTGTTACCTCTGGCGTTGTTTCCGGTGTTACCCCTGGTGTAGTTTCCGGCATTACCTCTGGTACTACTTCTGGCGTTGCCTCTGGTGTTATTTCTGGTGTGGTTTCCGGCGTTACCTCTAGTGTTACCTCTGGCGTTGTTTCTGGTGTTACCTCTGGTCCGGTCTGAAGCGTTACTTCTGTCGCCATAACAGGTACAGACTGCACAATCATAGCCGCCGACAAGATTCCTGCAAAGAGCGTTTTACCGTTCTTTGTCATCTTTTTTATCGATTTCATAAATATGCCTTCCTTTCTTTACTGGTTTATCCGTTCTTTCTTTTTCCATATAAAAACTGCTGTACCTAGTGCAAGTATCATCATCACACAAACTGCTGTTACAGGCGTCTCATCTCCTGTATTTGCCCCCTTGGAATCTGTAGCTGCCCCGCTGCCATTCGTCTGGTTCGGTTTTTTTTCGGTATTTTCTTTCACAGTAAGTCCTCTAACCGCTGCTTCCAGATTTTTATATGCCGTTGTTACTTCTTCCTGCGTAGCCTTGGGATTATCAAGAACAGCTTTTGCTGCATCCCTCGCTATTACGAAAGCATCATAACTTTCTGTTGAATAATCTCCTTTCAGGATATTCATACATTCCTGATACAATTTTGATAAATTATTCTTATTTGCTTGTGTTTGCGGTGCTTCTGTCTGTTTGCTTTCCAAAGCTTCTTTTGCTGCCTGCAAATTACTGTAAGCTTTATCAACCTCTTTTTGACTGGCATTTTCATTTTCTAAGACTTTCTTTGCCTCACGCAAAGCCTTGGTTAATCCTGCAAAACTTTCTTCTGTATATCCCTCTGCTTCCAATTTTACATATGTTTCATACAGATTTTTCAGCTTCTCTTTAGATACTGGATTTTTTGTTTCTTCTTTCAATCCTTCAACCGCTGCTTTCAGATTTTTCAAAACCATATTTGCATCTGCCTGAGACAGATTTGGATTTTCCAGTGCTTCTTTTGCTTTTATCAAAGCCTCTTGATATACCTTATACGTTTCTTTTGTATATCCTTCTTCTGTCTTATCTTTATTCGACTGATAATACGTCTTTAATTCTGCAATATTTACCAACCCATCCAATGCACTTTGAATTTCTGTAATTACACTATTTACTTCTTCCTGTGTAGTTGGGTTTGTCAGCAATTTCTTTCCCTTTGCCAGACTCTCTTCTACTTTACTGTAACTTCCTGTTGTATAATCAGATTCAGATAATTTTTCCGCTTCCTGCACTTTTTCCTGAAGTTTAGATATATCAACTTCAGGAATTTCTGTTTTTTTACCAGAAATACTTATCCAACTAAGAATCGGATCATCCTTTGCTGCTTTTTTCACTGTCAGTGTCACAATTGCTTCTTTTTCCAGAGCGATTGTTCCCTGAGCGAATGTCTCTTTAGATTTCACTGCATCCAGATCAAATAATTTTGTCTCTGTCTGTCCATCAATTGCATAATATACATCCATCAGTCTGTTCATATTCCACCATCCGGTACATCCCATCATAATCTGATGTTCTCCAGCAGGAAGAGTTACCTGATAAGAAATGTTTTTTCCTCCTCTTGCATACCAGCCACCCACATATGGATTAGAAACATCTTCTATACTGAATGCTGTCATATCGCTTCCATCTCCACCTACAGTACTTACATACCCCCAGGTGTTTTCTGCTGTTTTTTCCTGATCTGCTGCATCATTTAGCAATTCACTATTCAAAGCAGATGCATTTTTCCATGAAACAGAATTCAAATTGTTACAATCAATCATATATTCCACATTTTTAGGAATAATCTGTACCTTTGCTGTTGCCAAAGCACTGCTTCCTTCTACTGTTCCCCTAACAGTTACATAGCTATAGGGCATTCCTTCAAAAGATATTCCTTCCATATTCCATACAACTGCTTTTTCTGTCTTTCCGACAGTAACGGTTTCGGGAAGTTCTGGAATCTTTCCTGCATATACAGCAGTTTCAACAGTTTTTGGTGTTCCGTAAGCTGCTGCCAAAGTTTCATATTCTGCTGAGGTAATACGGATTGGTGTTCCGTGTCTTGCTCTTGAAGGCATCCGATACGTTCCTTTTTCCGGAACAGAAAAGTCACCGCTATCCAGATCATTCGTTACCAACGGATAATATCCGATTCCTCCAAAATCATCTACTAACAGACACCAAGTATCCTGTGCTGCATCATCCTGATTCAATTTAAAGATTGTCGGTCCTTCTACATACTGATTTTTGTTTAATGTTTCAGATGGAACGGAAGTATAAGTTCCCAGTACATGATTACTCTTTTCAAGAAATATTGTTTTTGTAGAAGCTCCTACTTCATTGGTTTTCCCACCTTCATTCTTTGTATAACGATAATAAGTTCCGTTACTTTCAATTATTGTTGTATCAATACTGGATTCATTTTTTTCGATATATACCTGGGGTTCTGTGAAAGTATAAAAATCACGGGTTTTCGCATAATATACTCTCTGTTTCGCATATTGATCTGTTTTTGTTTTAGATGCCCAATATACAATATACTCTCCTGTTACAGGATCATAGGTAGCTTCTGGCGCCCAGGTACATCCCGCCTCAATATCAGCAGACACTTCAACCATGCGCTGTTCGGACCATTGAACCAAATCCGTGGATTCCCATATCATCAAACTCTGGCTTCCCGCTTCCTGTGCTGCGGTCCAGCCATTTCCACCATTAATTTTCAGGTCTGTAGCAATCAGGTAGAACTTATCTCCTTCCGGCGAACGAATAATAAACGGATCTCTAACTCCCTGTTCTCCCAATGTAGAATTCAAAACAGGTTTATTGTTATTCAAATCCTCCCAGTTCATACCATCCTGACTGGATGCAAAATAAATCTGTTCCCCGTCTTCATAACCTTCTCCTGCAAAATAAGCAAAAAAGTAATCTGTATAATCACTTTCTTCAATCATCTTTGGCGCTGCTTTCACGGAGAGAGTAATTTCTTTTGTTGTTGTCTGTCCCTGATATGTAAGTGTTGCCGTCATGGTAACTTGTGTATCCTGTGCCGGTCTTGTAACAATACCTGCCGGAACTTCACCATATCCTTCTATCGTTTCAGCCTGTGCATTTACGTCTACAATTTCAGGATGATCTGTTGCCCATGAAATCTCAACTCCACTTTCTGTCTTAACCGGAAGTGTAATGTTTCCTCTGACATCTTCTTTATTGGGAATATCTAATGTTTCTTTTGCTTCATTTAACACTTTTTCATCTGATACTACAGAAGCCTCTGCTACAGAAATCCAACTAAGAACCGGATCACCATCACCGCCATTTTTCACAGTAATCATAACTACTCCGTCTTTTTCCAGTGTAATCATTCCTCCTGCAAAATTTCCCCCTTTATTGCCGGACTGAAGTTTACATAATTTTTGTTCTGTTCCTCCATCTATCGTGTAATACACATCCATGTTCCTTCCACTCCAGAAATCGAAACATCCCAGAAGTATGTCATGCCGTCCTGCCGGAAGCGTCAACTGGTACTCAATGGAAACTCCTGTATCTGTCCAGTAACCAAAACCGTACAAATCATTCCCCATGGCATAATCCCATACATGTATTCCCGATTCATTAGTATATCCCCAGGCATTTTCCGCTGTTTTTTTCTGGTCCGAAGTATTTTTATTTAACAGGCTGTCCAATCCCTTCGCTGCTGTCCATGTTTTGGATTCAAATTTATGTCCTTTTTCCTCCAAAGCAAAACCGCTGTCTCCTGTCATACAATCTATCAGATATTCCAGATTATCCGGCGCGCAGATAATATAGCCTTTTAAAATGCCTTTTGCCTCTGATGATGTTCCAGTAACAGCTACCGAATCAAATAACTGCATCTCGTCATAATTCACATCAACACTGCTCATATCCCATTGAACAGGAATATCTGCTGTCTCCCCATTACTTAATGATACGCGTACTGTCTCCGGAAGTTTCGGTTCAGAACCTTCAAACGTATTTACCGATATATCTTCCTGTGATGTGATTGCAGGTGCATTTTCATACACTTTCAATTCTGAAACGTTACATTCCTTTTCACGGACATATTTAATATATTGGAAATTCTCTGCTTTTCCCGTCAGAAAATCGCTAAAATATACAATCGTATCTGCATTCTGTCTGGGAACCTCTTCTATGGTATAAAGAGTTGTCCAGTTTGTCCCGTCTGTGGAGCCATAGAATGTTCCCCCTATACATCGATCCGCAAATCCATTTCTCGGGGCATAACCAAGAGCTGCAATTTCTTTTGCTTCTCCCAAATCAATGACTATGTATCCTGGTTCTCCGTTATCAGTATCAACACCGTCAAAAAATGTTTCATAGTTATTGTCCACTACTTTTGCAGGCGTGTTAACCGTTCCGTTATTCCATACTTTTTCTCCCGATACCTGTTCTGCTGCCACAGAAATCTGTTTTACCTGCGGTGTATCTTCTTCTGTTACTTCACGAATTCCGCTAACGCCTTCCACAATATAAGTAGTAATAGAATTTCCTTTCATGGTAGCTGTAAAATATCTGTTTTCTGTATCAGCTACAATATTATCACTGGCTGTTACATCCGCCCATTTTTCTCCTTCCGCCATAGTTCCACTGGTACGGATTGCAGTAATCTTATCTCCCATTGTCTCAAAACCAGAAAGATCAAACTTCCAATTTTTATCATTTTCAGAAGTATTTATCGCAACAATAACAGCTTTCTGTCCATTGGGATCATATGCCGCCAGCGTTGTTCCTTTGCTGCTTCCGATAATGGTATATCCCGGACGGATATATCTGGAAAACTGTCCATACCCATAATATTTCATGCTTAAAACAATATCCTGTTTATCATGATCTGCCGCTGCCAGCCCCCAATATCCATTAGCACTTCTTGACTTCCATGCCGCCTCCAGAGCATCCATGCTTAAATAATCGTTGGCGCTTCCTTTATTTACCCAGGACTGTCCATATTCGCTGCTGTCTGCATGCATATCAATAGCATTCCAGAGAATCCACGCAGTAGAATCCAAACCATTCACATCTGTCATCATTCTCTGTGCCAGTCCAAGCGCCGCGCTCATTTCTCCTGCATTTGTTCCTCCTGTGTAAGCACCGTCCACTTCTGACATCCACAAATTTTTTCCCGCTTCCTGCGCTGTAGCTTTTAAGCCTTCTCTGTCCGAACCGCTGTAACTATGCGTATCAATTCTTGATACCACTGATTTTGCCTCTTCTGATAAAGCATTATACGAAGTAATCTGTGTATCAATACTCGTTTCATCTGTAGCTGAAAGAATTAAGTCAATTCCTTTTTCTTTTAATGCATTGTTTAATGCTACGATAATCCTTGACTGAGATTCTCCCTGGTCAAAATGGCACCCTTCCTGCTTATTACTGTTTGCTCCCCAATAATTGGTATATGGTTCATTCATAGGAGTCGCACTCTGGAAAGTAATTCCATTATTCTGCCAATGTTCAATCACATCTGCCATATAAGAAGCAAATGCATGAACTGAATCTGCTCTCAAATTATCTTTATTCGAATCAGTATTTCCTGAACTGCATCCACTGACTGTCATAAAATATGGGGGAGAATTTGAAAATGCTTCCGCTATGAAATCCTGTCCGCTGGCTGCTGCCGCTGCTTTCAGTACATTAATCTGATTTCTGTCCGCATCCCAATTATAATTCCATGCATAGCCGCATTCTACATCTGCTCTTGCAAAATTTTCTTCATACCATGATAATTCATGCTGAGAAGTATCTATTTTTGTAACATCGATTGCATATCCCGGCACACCTGCATCGGAACGTATAATATGAGGCGCATGTAAAAATTCGTCTTCCGTTTCTGTAAGCACGCCTTCGTCTCCCGATTTCATTACCGCCATTTTTACAAAATCAAGAGTCCAATCTGTTTTTCCTGCGATAACAACTGCATTTTCTCCTGCCTGTAGTGTTACATTGGGAATTGTTACCACAAATAACATATTATTATTGCCTGATGCTATCTTATTACTGTTGATCACCTCTGCAGGAACTACATATTCCTCTTCTCCAACTCCGAGAACCACATCTCTTTTATTACTTCCTGTCAGTGTGAGTAATAGTTTTACCGTATAGCTTCCTGTTTCTGGAGCTTGCACAGCATATCTAAGATTATCACCATCACCAGGTAAGTCACCTATTTTATTAATCCAGCCTATTTTCTTAAAATTCCCCACCGGCATTCCTTTTGTAAATCCAAAATCTGCATCTGAATATTCAAAAGTAATGGATGACATATCCGTACATTCTTCTACCTGCATCTTTGTTCCCTGATATTCCGGGATTCTTCCTTCGGTTTCCAAATCATAAAACTGAGCTTTATCATTTATCGGAACTTCTGTGATTTCAGCTTCTCCAACATGATCACCGCCACCTACGTTATACCGCCCGATATTCATATCCAGTCCATTGTCGCCAAAAAACAATTCGCCAGCTTTCTGTGCAAGAGTATCACTGTACCCAATTCTGTTTGCCCACCAGCAAAGAGAAGTTCCCCATCCTTCAAACTCACCAAGACCATCTCCGTTTGTATCATGAAATGGCGAAGCTTCACTGGGTTTCAGTTTTACTACAGAATCCACTTCTGCTGCCGATACTTTCTGAACATCACTGAATGGAATCGATGTCAGACAGAGTGTTGTCGCTACAACTGCGGCTATACCTCTTTTCCAGCTTTTCATTTTCATTCCTCCTGTTTTTCATTTTTCAGGGTCTTTCGATGCAAATTTCTCCTATACACTAATTCCCTAATATTAATTATACAAAAAACAAGAGCTAAGATATATCATATATCTTAGCTCTTTTGTACAATTCTTATATATTTTTTCACTCATATCTTGCAATGGTATCTTCAATTTTCCCTTTCACCATTGCAGCAATTTCCGTTGTTTTCATTCCTTTATATGTTTCATAAGGAATAGGTTCCAAAAAATGTACCTGAACGGTCAGCTTCTCTATGGAATTGGTATCAAAGGATTTATAAGAATCAATAAGCGCTACCGGCACAATTGGACACTGTGCCTTAACTGCACTTTTAAAACTTCCCCCTTTAAATTCCAGCAACTGATTTTGTTTCTTACTTCTCGTTCCTTCTGCAAAAATAAGATAATTTCTTCCCTTTTTTACCTCTTCTGCCACTTGCTGAATTACCTTTAATCCCTGTCGAAGATCATCTCTGTCCAGTGGAATAGCCTTCATGCAGGCAAATACCTGCTTCAAAAACGGAACATTGGCTACTTCTTTTTTCATAACTACCGAAAATGGTCTGGGACATACCTGAAGAATCGCTAACACATCGTATAACCCCTGGTGATTGGGAAAAAACATAAATCCATCCTGAGCCGGTATATTTTCCACCCCATGGGCATCAATAGTAATACGACCCCCCCAGTTTGCACGCCTATCAATCATTTTCAGAACTTTATATCGTTCTTCCTCCGTATATTTGTCCACATGGCTGGCCGTATAGCAAAGCTTAAACCAGCCATAGGGTACAAACAACAGATTCCTGAGTACCATCAAAATAATTCTTTTCATGATTCTTTATCTTCCGTCTCTTCTTCTGATTCTTCCATTTCTTCCTTCTTCTCACGAACCTTGGCAATACTTGCCACAGAAACATGATCGTCCAGATTCATCAATTTCACTCCGGAAGTAATTCTTCCCAAAATGGAAATATCCGAACAGGAAATTCTGATAATAATTCCCTCCGTAGTAATCAGCATCACTTCATTTTCTTCATTGACTGCTTTTACTCCTACTACATTTCCTGTTTTTTCTGTGATCTTATAGCACTTAACACCTTTTCCGCCTCTGTTTTGGGTTGTAAATTCTCCAATCGGCGTTCTCTTACCCATTCCATTTTCAGAAACAATCAACAGATAATCCCCCTGGGTATTTAACTGCATACCAATCACTTCGTCGCCATCCCCAAGATTGATACCTCTTACTCCCATGGAAACTCTTCCTGTACTTCTTACATCATTTACGTCAAAACGGATACACTGTCCATATTTTGTTACAAGAATGATATCTTTCGAACTGTCTGTAAACTTCACTTCAATCAATTCATCATCATCACGAAGTGCAATTGCTGCCAATCCTGTCTTCCTCACATTCGCATAATCCAGAATCGGCGTTTTCTTTACCAGACCTTTTTTTGTTGCCATAAACAGATACTGATCATCTCTGTATTCATTAATAGGAATGACCGCTGATATTTTTTCCTCCGGCTGTAACTGCAGCAGATTGATAATCGCCGTACCTCTGGCTGTTCTTCCTGCCTCAGGTATTTCATATGCCTTCAGCCGATACACTTTACCCATATTGGTAAAGAACATCAGATAATGATGGGTAGTAGTCATTAACAATTCATCGATATAATCATCCTGAAGTGTCTGCATACCTTTGATTCCCTTACCGCCTCTGTTCTGGTTTCGGAAATTGTCTACCGTCATTCGTTTGATATATCCCAATTTTGTCATGGTGATCACCGTATTCTCATTGGGAATCAAATCTTCCATGGAAATATCATATTCATCAAATCCAATGGAAGTTCTTCTGTCATCTCCATATTTTTCTGCAATGATCAGGATTTCCTCCCGGATCACCCGAAGAAGAAGATTTCTGTCTGCCAAAATTGCCTGCAGTTTTCTTATTTTTTCCATCAATTCTTTATACTCTGCTTCCAGTTTTTCTCTTTCCAAACCGGTCAGAGTACGAAGTCTCATATCTACAATCGCCTGCGCCTGGGCATCTGAAAGTTCAAAACGTTCTATCAATCCAGCTTTGGCAATCTGCGTATTCTGAGAAGCTCTAATGATCTTAATGACTTCATCAATATTATCCAGCGCTTTTAAAAGACCTTCTAAAATATGGGCTCTTTCCTGTGCTTTATTCAGATCATACTGTGTTCTTCGAGTCACAACTTCTTCCTGATGTGCCAGATAATGTTTCAAAATTTCCAGCAAGTTCATGACTTTCGGCTGATTATTTACCAACGCCAGCATGATTACTCCAAAAGTATCCTGAAGCTGGGTATGTTTATATAATTTATTTAAAATAACATTGGCGTTTACATCTCTTCTCAATTCAATGCAAATCCGCATACCTTCTCTGCTGGAATGGTCTGCCAAATCGGTAATACCGTCTATTTTTTTCTCTTTTACCAGCTCCGCTATTTTTTCAATGAGACGGGCTTTATTTACCATATAAGGAAGTTCTGTTACAATAATCTGACTTTTTCCATTGGGCAGTGTCTCTATATTGGTTACTGCACGAACACGGATTTTACCTCTTCCTGTACGATAAGCCTCTTCAATTCCTCTTGTTCCCAAAATTGTGGCGCCTGTAGGAAAATCCGGACCTTTCACTATCTTGAGAAGCTCTTCCATCTGGGTTTCTCTGTCTTCTTCCACAATATTATCAATAATTTTAACTACCGCATAAATAATTTCTTTTAAATTATGAGGCGGTATATTGGTAGCCATACCAACCGCAATTCCTGAGGTTCCGTTTACCAGAAGATTGGGATACCTTGCTGGCAATACCGACGGTTCTTTTTCTGTTTCATCAAAGTTTGGTACGAAATCCACTGTGTTTTTATTGATATCTGCCAGCATTTCCATGGAGATTTTACTAAGGCGCGCCTCGGTATATCGCATGGCGGCTGCTCCGTCTCCATCCACAGAACCAAAGTTTCCATGACCGTCTACCAGCGGGTAACGGGTAGACCAGTCCTGTGCCATATTTACCAATGCTCCATAAATGGAGCTGTCACCATGGGGATGATATTTACCCATAGTATCACCAACGATACGGGCACATTTTCTATGCGGCTTATCCGGACCATTGTTCAGCTCGATCATGGAGAACAATACTCTTCTTTGCACCGGTTTTAAACCATCCCTGACATCCGGCAGAGCTCTCGATGCGATTACGCTCATAGCATAATCAATATAAGACTCTTCCATCGTCTTTCTCAGGTCTACTTCCTTGACCTTGTCAAAAATATTATCTTCCATCGTCTTTCTCCTTAAATATCCAGATTTTTCACTTTCAATGCATTTTCTTCGATGAATTCACGGCGTGGCTCTACCTTGTCTCCCATAAGAGTAGTAAATGTCAGATCCAGTTCTGAAGAAGACTCCTCATCCATCGTCACTCTCAAAAGCACTCTTCGCTCCGGATCCATGGTTGTTTCCCAAAGCTGATCTGCATCCATTTCTCCCAGACCTTTGTATCGCTGGATCTTATTATTTCCGTCACGACCTATTTCCACCAGAATATTATTCAGTTCCTGATCACTGTAAGCGTACCAGATTTTTTTGTTCTTTTCCACTTTATACAACGGTGGCTGCGCTAGATACACATATCCCTGTTTAATAAGTTCCGGCATAAACCGATACAGGAATGTGAGCATCAGTGTGGCAATATGGGCTCCATCCACATCCGCATCAGTCATAATGATGATTTTATGATATCTTAATTTTGTAATATCAAAATCTTCATGTATTCCTGTTCCAAAGGCAGTTATCATGGCTTTGATTTCTGCATTTCCGTAAATTCTGTCCAATCGGGCTTTTTCTACATTCAGTATTTTTCCCCGGAGAGGAAGAATGGCCTGTGTTGCTCTGCTTCTGGCTGTTTTTGCTGAACCGCCGGCAGAATCTCCCTCAACAATATAGATTTCACAGTTTTTCGGATCTTTATCTGTACAGTCAGCCAGTTTTCCAGGCAATGCCATACCTTCCAGAGCTGATTTTCTTCTGGTCAGATCTCTTGCTTTTCGTGCCGCATCTCTGGCTCTTTGTGCCAGAACTGATTTTTCCACTATGGTTTTCGCCACGGAAGGATTCTGTTCCAGGAAAATCTCCAACGCATTTCCCACCACGTTATCTACAGCGCCTCTCGCCTCGCTGTTACCCAGTTTCTGTTTTGTCTGACCTTCAAACTGCGGTTCTTCAATTTTTACACTGACGATAGCAGTCAACCCTTCACGGATATCTTCTCCCGCCAGTTTCTCTGTGTCTTTTAATAATTTATTTTTTCTCGCATACTCATTGAAGGTTTTCGTCAGGGCATTTCTGAAACCTACAATATGAGTTCCTCCCTCCGGTGTTGTAATATTATTTACAAATCCGTAGGTTGTCTCATTATAGGAATCATTGTGCTGCATGGCCACTTCCACCACAACGCCGTCTTTTTCTCCCTCACAGTATATAATTTCCGGATAAAGAGCTGTTTTACTTCTGTTTAAGTACGTAACAAACTCTTTAATTCCTCCTTCGTAATGGAATTCCTTGGTTACCTTTTCTTCTCCTCTTTCATCATGGAGACGAATTTTTAGGCCTTTTGTAAGGAACGCCATTTCTCTGAATCTTTGTTTCAGTGTATCATAATCATAAATCGTATCTTCAAAGATCTCTTTGTCCGGTAAAAAAGTAACCATTGTTCCCGTTTTTTCCGGTTCACACTCTCCCACAACCTTTAATTTGTAGATAGTTTTTCCTCTTTCATATCTCTGCCGATATACTTTTCCTTCCTGAAAAATCGTAACTTCCAGCCATTCAGAAAGAGCATTTACCACAGACGCGCCTACTCCATGAAGTCCTCCGGATACTTTATATCCTCCTCCGCCGAATTTACCGCCTGCATGGAGGATTGTAAATACCACTTCAACGGCTGGAATACCTGCTTTATGATTGATACCCACCGGAATACCTCTTCCATTATCTACCACCGTTATGGAATTATCTTCATGTATTGTCACATCAATCACATCACAGTATCCTGCCAGAGCCTCATCCACTGCATTATCTACAATCTCATAAACCAAATGATGAAGTCCCCGGGTGGATGTGCTTCCGATGTACATACCAGGACGTTTTCTGACTGCCTCCAAACCTTCCAGTATCTGGATTTGATCTGCTCCGTATTCTGTACTCATCCTAATCCTCCTAATTATTTTTAAACACGTTTCCGTCTATCACCCGGAAAACTCTGTTAATAGAAAACTGATTTTGTATAAATTCATCTAAGCCTGTGCAGGTAATCATAGTCTGAATCTCATGAATACTCTGCAACAGATAATTTTGTCTGCTGCTGTCAAGTTCCGACAGCACATCATCCAGTAAAAGAACCGGATATTCTTTGATGATTTTTCTGACCAGATAAATTTCCGACATTTTCAGAGAAAGCGCCGCTGTTCTTTGCTGTCCCTGAGAACCAAATTTTCGGATATCAATTCCGTTTACTTTCACACAGAAATCATCTCTGTGAGGACCGGTAGAAGACATTTTAAATCGCAGGTCTTTTTCCCTGGTTTTTAAAAGTTTCTCCGCAAATGCTTCTTCTTCCACATCCGGTTCATATTCCAGAATAAGTTCTTCTTTCCCTCCGGTAAGATTTTTATGAATATCAAAAATAATTTCATTCAAATCATGGAGGAATTCTTTTCTCAGGGAAATGATTTTCTTTCCGTAATTCACCAGCTGCATATCCCACACATCCAAAGTTTCTTCCAGACGGGGAGAAAATGCAATATCCTTTAACAGTTTATTTCTCTGATTTAAAATCCGATTGTAATCGGACAGATCCTGAAGATAGATTCTATGGAGCTGACATAATTCTAAATCCATAAATCGCCTTCTTTCCGAAGGACCATTTTTTATAATATTTAAATCCTCAGGAGAAAAAAACACAAGATTGACAATACCAAATAATTGGGAAGCCTTTTTTATGGGAATCCCATCCACCGCAATACCTTTGGATTTATTTTTTTTCAAATGCATATCTATTTTATGAGAAACGCCATCTTTATTTACAAACATCCGAATATGGGATTCGTCCTGTTCAAACCGAATAAGCTCTTTATCCTTACTTCCTCTGTGGGATTTTGTCGTTCCCGCCAGATAGACCGCCTCCAGGATATTTGTTTTTCCCTGTGCATTATCTCCGAAGAGAATATTGGTTCCCCGATCAAAGTCTATGCATAAATATTCATAATTTCGATAATTTTTCAATTCCAAAGATTCAATATACATGCTTCACCAACTATACTCATCCTGCATTTTCAAAGAAAATGCAAGTCTTATTTTTCTACCTTAATTTCCTGTGCGTCGTAGGCGAACACATCGCCCGGATACAATTTTCTGCCTCTTCTGGTATCCACTTCTCCGTTTACTGTTACCAGACCGTCCTGGATTACAAATTTTGCTTCTACTCCATCCTCAACAAGGTTAGCCAGTTTCATAGCCTGACCTAATTTTATAAATTCATCTTTTATTTTAATAGATTCCATATGTTCACTCTTTCTATCTTGCAGTATTAAAATTTACAGGAAGAATCAGATAAATATAAGATTCATTTTCATCTTTAATAAAGCAAGGCGCTTTCGGATTTACCAAATAAATAGTAATTTCTTCATCATCTATAACTTTCAGAGCGTCAATCAAAAACCGGGGATTAAATCCGATCATGATATCTTTGCCTTCTTTCATAATATCAATATCTTCATTCATAGAACCAATCTGAGAATTGATATTTAAAACCATCTGATTATCTTCAATTGTTATAATAATCGGCTTTTTTTCTCCTTCTTTTACAAAAAGAGTCGCTCTGTCTATACAATTTAAAAATTCTTTTTTGTTTATTTTTATTTTTGTTTCATAATCACTGGAAAGCATCTGCTCAATTCGGAAATACTCTCCTTCGATCAGACGGGAAACGACAACTGTATCATCAAATTCAAAGACGATATGATTATCTGTAAAGAAAATTTGAACCTGATCTTCTACTTCACCGGAAAGTATTTTACTGATTTCATTTAATGTTTTTCCGGGAACAACAACTTTTCTGTCTTTATAAGTTTCTTTCAGTTCAATTTTTCGAATTGCGATTCGATGTCCATCAAGAGAAACTACTTTTAAAATGTTATCTTTAATTTCAAATAATTCTCCAGTCATTAATTTGTTATTTTCATTGGCTGCAATAGAAAAAATAGTCTGACGAATCACTTCTTTTAAGGTATATTGAGACAAAACAATGCCGTCATTTTTTTCTATTACCGGCAAATAAGCAAAATCTTCCCCATCTCTTCCAGGAATTGTAAATTTAGCTTTTTCACAGGTAATGGTTGTATTTAATTTTTCATCTGTTTTGATGACAACATCACTATCTGGAAGTTTACGTATAATTTCAGAAAAAAGTTTAGCATCCAAAGCAACCATACCTTTTTCTTCTATAATACCATGTACTTTTGTTTCGATTCCCAGTTCCATGTCATTCGAAGTAAATGTGATTTCTGAACCGGAAGCATTGATCAAAATGCATTCTAGTATAGGCATGGTTGTTTTGGAAGAAACTGCTTTCAGTGAAATAGTAACGCTTTTTTGTAATTCGCTTTTAGAGCAGATTAATTTCATAATGTGAATAACTTCCTTTCCTGAACCAACAGGCTCATCAATATAAAAATTATAAGAAATCCGTAGTATTCGTAGTAGAGGGTGTGAAAATGTGTAAAAGTATAGTTTGTCCTTAAAACATAAGGATTTCCATGAGGTATAACCTTGTGCATCCAGTAGAAGAGTAAGGTGAATGAAAAGTGGATTCTTTTTCTACACAAGATTGTCCACAGGTTATACACATGAAATTAACAAAAACAATGTGGACAAATTCCCCTTCTACTAGTTGCCCGGCTGTAATTTTTTCTTCAGTATTTCCACGGCTTTTTGTGTTGCATCGGAAGTGGCAAGTTCCTGTTCTATTTTTTCGCAGCCGTGCATAATGGTAGTATGGTCTCTGTTTCCCAGAGATTTTCCAATGGATTTTAAAGGAATATTGGTAAGCTCTCTGCAAAGATACATGGCAATCTGGCGCGGATAAACTACTTTGCTGTTTCTTTTATTTCCTGTGATTTCTTCCGGAGTAACATCAAAATGTTCTGCCACGGTACTGATGATGTACTCAGGAGTAATAATTTTTTTCTCGTTGGGAGAAATAATATCTTTCAGTACGGTTTCTGCCAGTTCCATGGTAATTTCTCTTTTTTCCAGGTTGGCATAGGCAATGATCTTGTTTAAAGATCCTTCCAGTTCACGAATATTGGATTTAATGTTTTTGGCAATATATTCGATGATGGCGTCATCCAGATTATAGCCATCCATTTCTTCTTTTTTGCGGAGAATAGCTACTCGTGTTTCGTAATCAGGGGAGGAAATATCAGCTAAAAGTCCCCATTCGAAACGGGAACGAATACGATCTTCCAAAATTTCCATATCTTTCGGCGGTTTATCACTGGAGATAATAATTTGTTTTTTTGCTCCGTGAAGAGCGTTGAAAGTATGGAAAAATTCTTCCTGCGTAGATTCTTTTCCTATAATAAACTGAATATCATCGATCAAAAGTACGTCTATGTTTCTGTATTTTTCACGGAATTTTGTCATAGCGGTATTGTTTCCATTTCGGATTGCCTCAATCAGTTCATTGGTAAAGGACTCACTGGTTGTATAAAGAATCTTGGTAGACGGATCCTTCTCAAGAATAAAATGAGCTACGGAATGCATCAGATGGGTTTTACCCAAACCAACGCCTCCATACAGAAAGAGTGGATTGTAAATTTCTCCGGGAGATTCCGCCACAGCCAGAGAAGCTGCATGGGCAAATTTGTTATTACTTCCCACAACAAAGGTGTCAAAGGTATATTTTGGATTTAAATTAGCCATTTCTTTATTCATATTAAAATTAGTAGAAACGACTTTTTCTTTTTCCTCATCCTGAATATCCTCAGGAAGGACAAACCGGATATCATAATCGGCACCGGTCAATTCAGAAATAGCCACCTTCAAAGGCAGAGCATATTTTTTACTGATGTAATTTAAGCCGACCTGCTGAGAGGGAACGAGAATCGTTACCACCAGATCTTCGATTTTATGAATTTTTAATGGCTTCAGCCATGTTTTAAAAGAAACATCTGAAAGTTCATGTTCCTTTTTTACTGTTTCCAGGATTTCGTCCCATTTTTCGATAATGATGTCCATGATTTCCTCCATTAGTGCAAGGTTGATCCAATGTGGCAGCCATAATTCTCTGCCCAAAAAAAGAAACCTGTAAAACATGTTTCTTTAAAGATAATAACTCTACTATATCTTATAATAAAATGTGGATTTAATCAATGATAAAATGTGGATAAGTGAATAAATTATTTTACATAAATCAAGTTATCCAGAAAGAAAAAAGAAGAAGTGTGGATTTATACACCGCAAAAAAGGATGAAAAATAGGGAATATTGTAAATTATCCTTATTTTTTACACAATAAAAAGGGTAGTTATCCACAACTTATCCACAAAGTGGGGATAACTTACGTAAACTATGTGTACAGAAAGTGGATTCCTGCAAGCGGACATCTGTATGAGCTGAGCGCCCGTTTATAAGTAAAACAGTGGCGCCAGCCACGATAAGCAGGCTGCGGTTTTACGAATGACGTGAGCCAAAGTGTTACGAATTGGAAAAATAAGAAAAAAACCCCGATTTTGCTTGACTTGACAAACCTTTATGAATATAATTGAAATGATGTTTTCTGACATACATGAGAGAATACAACCGAATAAGTGGTTTTGAAGGAGGTGCCTTAGATATGAAAATGACATTTCAGCCTAAAAAAAGATCCAGAGCAAAAGTTCATGGATTCAGAGCGAGAATGAGTACAAAAGGCGGCAGAAAAGTTCTGGCTGCAAGAAGATTAAAAGGAAGAAAAAGCTTATCAGCATAAGACCGCATAAACTGTGGTCTTTTCTTCTTCCAAAAAAATGACGAAAATAAATCTTTAAAGGTAAAATTCTATGGAATATTCAGAGAGCTTAAAGAAAAACAGAGACTTTCAGTTGGTTTATAAAACAGGAACATCCTATGTAAACAGATATCTTGTCATGTATGTAAGGGAGAATCAACTGGAGAAAAACAGAATCGGAATCTCCGTTAGCAAAAAAGTGGGTAACAGTGTAGTGCGCCACCGGCTTTGCAGACTGGTGAGAGAAAGTTACCGTCTGCACGAAAAGGAATTTCATAGAGGATTGGATATTGTTGTGGTAGCCCGCGTGAGTGCAAAAGAGAGAACGTTTCGTGAGATTGAGAGTGCATTCCTACACCTTGGCAGGCTGCATAAGATTGTGGAAAAAGGAAAAGAATGAAAACAATATTAATCAAAATGATCAGATTTTATCAAAAATATTTATCTCCTTTAAAGAGAACCCGGTGTCCCTATATTCCGTCCTGTTCCCAGTACGGACTGGAGGCGATACAGAAATACGGGGCGGTAAAAGGAAGTCTTTTGGCAATATGGAGGATTTTAAGATGTAATCCTTTTTCAAAAGGCGGAGTTGACCCGGTTCCCTAAGGTCTGCCCGAAAACAGAGGGCGGTCAGAAGACATTTTAGGAGGAAAAGGTAATTGAATATTGTATTGACAAAGGTTACGACTCCCATTATTGGATGGATCGGGAGTGTCCTTGGATGGATTATTAATGCAATTTACAGCCTGTTGGAATTAATTGGAATTCCGAACATCGGTCTGGCTATTATTTTATTTACTCTGGTAATTTATATTTTCATGACTCCATTGCAGATCAAACAGCAGAAATTCTCTAAATTGAATTCTATCATGCAGCCGGAGATTCAGAAAATCCAGAAAAAGTATAAGGGGAAAAAAGATCAGGAATCTATGATGAAGCAGAACGAAGAAGTTACTGCTGTATATCAGAAGTATGGAGTGTCCCCTACGGGAAGTTGTGTGCAGCTTCTTGTTCAGATGCCTATTTTGCTGGCATTGTATCAGGT
The DNA here is from genome assembly GCA_034114925.1 of Oliverpabstia sp. Classification (GTDB taxonomy): domain Bacteria; phylum Bacillota; class Clostridia; order Lachnospirales; family Lachnospiraceae; genus Oliverpabstia. The sequence continues at coordinate 24,865 of JAXEUM010000038.1, read as the reverse complement.
AATTTACCACATTCCCGGTTATATCGCAGGAGTACGTGAAGTATTTACCGGTCTTGCAACTAAAATCATGTCTGTAGAAGGATTTAGTGATATCATTTCAAAATTCCTGACAGATAATAAGATCAGTATGTATGGTATTGCTCCAAACATGACATTTACCAAGGAAACAACAATTGATTTTCTTTATAAATTAACTCCATCTCAGATGGAAAGTTTTGCAGATGTTTCTCAGTTCAGCGGTTTTGCAGATCTGTTTGCAGATGTTTCTGAAAAGGCAACACATATGAACCGTTTTCTGAATCTGAATATTTCCGATACACCATGGGCAATTATTCAGTCCGGATGGAGCCAGGGAAATGCAGCAGGTTATCTGCTGGTATTTGCAGCGATTATGATCCCGTTTCTGGCATGGTTTACACAGTGGCTCAACTACAAGCTGATGCCGCAGCCACAGAATCAGAATGATAACCAGCCGCCAAGTACCATGGAAGCATCTATGAAGAGCATGAACACAGTTATGCCGATTATGTCAGCAATTTTCTGTTTTTCATTCCCGGTTGGTATCGGTATTTACTGGATCATCGGTGCTGTGATCAGAAGTGTGCAGCAGGTAGTACTGAATAAGCACATGGATAAGATTGACACAGAAGATCTGATTCGTAAAAATCAGGAAAAAATGAAAAAGAAAATGGAAAAACGTGGTATGACGGCTGAAAGAATCAATCAGCAGGCGAGAATGAATGTAAGAAATATTCAGGAACCGGTGAAAAAAACAAATACAAAACCGGCGCTTACTGCAGAAGAAAAAGCCGAACAGATGAAAAAATCCACGGAATACTATAAGAGTTCCAATTATAAACCAGGAAGCCTGGCTGCCAAGGCAAATATGGTGAAACAATTCGATGAGAAAAGCAAGTCCAAGAAAAAATAGGGGGAAGGGCTATGGAATTCAGAGAAATTACTGCGAAAACCGTTGATGAAGCAATCACGAAAGCTTGCCTGGAACTGGAAACCTCCAGCGATAATCTGGAAATCCAGGTGGTTCGTGAAGGGACTTCAGGTTTCTTTGGGATTGGAAGCAAACCTGCCATTATAAAAGTTCGCAAAAAGGTGGAAGAGGAAGAATTTGACATCTTAAAGGAACTGAAAAAAGAAGAAACCAAAAAAGAAGAAATTAAAAAAGAAAGAAAAGCGCCTGTTTACAAAGAGCAAAAAAAAGAAGTAAAAAAAGAAACAAAGAAAGAGGCGCCAAAGGAGCAGCCCAAAAAAGAAGTGAAGAAGGAAGCTCCCAAACCGATCAAAAAAGAAAATAAACCTGTTGTAAAAGAAGAAGTTCCGGTAAAAGCAGAGAAGAAACCGGAAATGAAAAGAGAAGAGAGAAAACCTGTAGTCCGTACAGAAGAACAGATTAAGGTCATGGAACAGGATGGTAGAAAGTTCCTGGAAGGTGTGTTCAAAGCGATGGAACTTCCTGTGGAAATCAATATGAACTACGACAAAGAAAATGATTGTCTGGAAATTGATTTTTCAGGAGAAGACATGGGTATCCTGATTGGAAAACGAGGACAGACACTGGATTCTCTTCAGTATCTTACAAGCCTTGTGGTAAATAAAGAACAGCAGGATTATGTAAGAGTAAAACTGGATACGGAAAATTACAGAAGCCGCAGAAAAGATACTCTGGAAAATCTTGCGAGAAATATTGCCTACAAGGTAAAGAAAACCCGGAAACCGGTTGTGCTGGAACCGATGAATCCTTATGAGAGAAGAATCATCCATTCCGCATTGCAGGGAAATAAGTTCGTAGAAACTTACAGTGAGGGAAATGAACCATATCGTCACGTAGTGGTGGTATATAAGAAATAAAAAGCGTATAGAAAGACGTACAGTGAATGAAAAGATGTTGTTTTCCGAAGCAACATCTTTTCCTGTATGCAGGAGGTTTGAAAAAATGACAGGCGATACCATTGCAGCTATAGCGACAGCATTGACAGCTTCGGGAATCGGAATCATAAGAATCAGCGGAGAAGAAGCGCTGGAGATTGCAGGAAAAGTTTACCGGTCTAAAAATGGAAAAAATGATATTCGAAAATCGGAATCTCACAGAATTCATTACGGTTTTATTTATGATGGAGAAGAAATGATAGATGAGGTTCTGGTGATGGTCATGAAGGGCCCCCGCAGTTATACAGGAGAGGATACGGTAGAAATTGACTGTCACGGCGGTATACTGGCTATGAAAAAGGTTTTGGAGGCGGTAATTCATGCGGGAGCGAGACCGGCAGAACCGGGAGAATTTACAAAAAGAGCATTCTTAAATGGGAGAATTGACCTTTCTCAGGCAGAAGCGGTGATGGATGTGATCAATGCTAAAAATGAATATGCTCTGAAAAGTTCCATGAGTCAGTTAAAGGGAGCTGTTTTAAGATCGATAAAAGAAATCCGAAACAGTATTATTTATCATATTGCATATATAGAATCTGCGTTGGACGATCCGGAACATATCAGTATTGACGGATATGGGGAAGAACTTTCAGATGTGATAAAAGAACAAAAAGAAAAAATAAGAAGGTTGATAGATTCTTTCTCAGAAGGTAAAATGATTCATGAAGGAATCAAAACAGTGATTGTGGGAAAACCCAATGCAGGGAAATCATCTTTATTGAACTGTCTGGTAGGAGAAGAAAAAGCTATTGTAACCGATATAGCCGGAACTACCAGGGATGTGTTGGAAGAGACGATTGTTTTGCAGGGAATATCCCTGAAAATGATGGATACTGCAGGAATTCGCAAAACGGAGGATGTGGTAGAAAAAATTGGTGTGGAAAGAGCCAGAACATATGCAAAGGAAGCGGATCTGATTTTATACGTGGTGGATTCGTCCACCGAATTGGATGAAAACGATCAGGAAATTTTGAAGCTTCTGGAAGATAAAAAGGCAATTGTTCTGTTGAATAAAAGTGATTTAAAGCCTGTAGTTACCAAAGAAATACTTTCCGGTAAAACAGGAAAACCCATTATCTCGATTTCTGCAAAAGAAGAGAAGGGGGTAGAAGAACTGGAAAAACAGATTAAAGAAATGTTCTTTCAGGGAGAGATTTCATTTAATGATGAAGTGTACATTACCAATGCCCGCCATAAAAAGGCCTTGGAAGACGCCGGAAAAAGCCTGGAAATGGTGGAAAACAGCATTGCCATGGGAATGCCTGAAGATTTCTTTTCTATCGATCTTATGAACGCATATGAAGCGCTGGGAAGCATTACCGGAGAAGCGGTAGGAGAAGATCTGGTAAATGAAATATTCAGTAAGTTCTGTACAGGAAAGTAGAACAGACAGTTGCTGTGAACGGAGTGAACAGTAAGACAGATGAGGAGCAAAATGTATGAACAAATTAGTAGAAGAATATGATGTGGCTGTCATAGGGGCAGGACATGCCGGATGTGAAGCTGCCCTGGCAGCAGCCCGTCTTGGGATGGAGACCATTATCTTTACCGTAAGCGTGGACAGCATTGCATTGATGCCATGTAATCCCAATATCGGGGGAAGTTCCAAGGGACATCTGGTAAAAGAAATAGATGCTCTTGGAGGAGAGATGGGAAAGGTAATAGATAAGACCTTTATCCAGTCTAAAATGTTGAATCAGTCCAAAGGACCGGCAGTTCATTCTTTGCGGGCGCAGGCAGATAAAAAAAGATACAGTACGGAAATGAGAAAAGTTCTGGAAAATACGGATAAACTGACAGTCAAGCAGGCAGAAGTGACAGAATTGATCGTGGAAGATGGTATTGTTAAGGGAGTGAAAACGTATTCAGGAGCAACCTATCTGTGTAAGGCAGTTGTGTTGTGTACCGGAACTTATCTGAAAGCCAGATGTATTTACGGAGATGTAAGCAATTATACAGGTCCGAATGGACTGCAGGCAGCTAATTATCTTACGGATTCGCTGATAAAAAACGGAGTGGAGATGTTCCGATTTAAAACAGGAACACCTGCCAGAATTGACAAAAGAAGCATTGATTTTTCTAAAATGGAAGAGCAAAAGGGAGACGAAAGAGTAGTTCCATTTTCCTTCTCAACAGATCCGGAGAGTGTTCAGATTGAACAGGAATCTTGCTGGCTTACGTATACCAATGAGAAAACCCATGAAATTATTCGGGCGAACCTGGATCGCTCTCCTTTGTATTCCGGAATGATTGAAGGAACAGGTCCGAGATACTGTCCGTCCATTGAAGATAAAGTGGTTAAATTTGCAGATAAACCGAGACATCAGGTATTTATAGAGCCGGAAGGATTGGATACCAATGAGATGTATGTGGGAGGAATGTCCAGTTCTTTGCCGGAGGATGTGCAGCATGAGATGTATCATTCTGTTCCGGGGTTGGAACATGCCAAAATCGTGAGAAATGCGTATGCGATTGAATATGATTGTATCAATCCCCGACAGCTTCATGCCACACTGGAATTTAAGAATATAAAGAATCTTTTCAGCGGCGGTCAGTTTAATGGAAGTTCAGGTTATGAAGAAGCGGCGGCTCAGGGACTTGTGGCAGGAATCAATGCGGCTTTAAAAATCAAGGGAAAAGAATTGATGGTACTGGATCGTTCGGAAGCTTATATTGGTGTGTTGATTGACGATCTGGTAACAAAAGAAAATCACGAGCCATATCGTATGATGACCAGCAGGGCAGAATATCGTCTTTTGCTGAGACAGGACAATGCGGATCTGCGGTTGAGAAAGAAAGGTTATGAAGTGGGACTGATCAGTGAAGAACAGTATCAGGCGCTTCTGAAAAAAGAACAGCAGATCACTCAGGAAATTCAGAGAGTGGAAAAAGCTACGGTGGGAAAAACGCCCAAAATGCAGGAACTTCTGGAAAAGTATGGCAGCACGCCTCTTACATCCGGATCTACTCTGGGAGAGCTGATTCGAAGACCGGAATTGAATTATGAGGTTTTAGCTCCTGTTGATAAGAACAGACCGGAATTAGCTTGGGATGTGAAAGAGCAGGTAAATATAAATATAAAATATGACGGATATATACGAAGACAATTAAAACAGGTGGAACAGTTCAAAAAACTGGAAAAGAAACAGATACCGGCAGATATCAATTATGATGAAGTGAAAAGTCTCCGGATAGAAGCTGTTCAGAAATTAAAACTATATCAGCCTTTAAATATCGGTCAGGCCTCCAGAATATCAGGAGTATCGCCGGCAGATATATCGGTACTTCTTGTATATCTGGAAAGCAGACGATAAAAATGAAAAAAATCGAAAGGAAAACAGAATATGAAAGAATATTCTACAGAAACTTTTGAAAAGGGATTAGAACAGTTGAGGATTTCTCTCGACAAAAAACAGATTCAGCAATTTATTGAGTATTACGAAATTTTGGTGGAGTGGAATAAAGTGATGAATCTGACTGCAATTACAGATTATGAAGAAGTGATTGCAAAACATTTTCTGGACAGTCTGGCGCTGATAAAGGTATATGATCTTTACGGGAAGAAAAAGGTAATTGATATAGGAACAGGAGCAGGATTTCCGGGAATTCCTCTGAAAATAGCCTTTCCGGAGCTGGAGATCGTCCTTTTGGATTCTTTAAATAAAAGAATTAAATTTCTCAACGAAGTGATTGAGAAACTGGGATTGAAGAACATACGGACAATTCATGGAAGGGCAGAGGATTTTGCAAAACAAAAAGAATATCGGGAAAGTTTTGATTTATGTGTATCCAGAGCTGTGGCAAATCTAAGTACACTTTCTGAATATTGTCTGCCGTATGTGAAAGTAGAAGGAAGTTTTATTCCTTATAAATCAGGGAAAATAGACGAGGAAATTTCTCACGGGAAAAAAGCAATACAAATATTAGGAGGAAAAATCTCACAAATCGACAAATTTCAACTGGTGGATACAGATATGGAGAGATCGTTTGTTGTGATTAAGAAAGAGAAAAATTCTCCTAAAAAATATCCGAGAAAAGCGGGAATGCCATCAAAAGAACCGTTAGGCATATAAAAGGAAAAACGTTCATATAATTAAAATCCGAAAGATATCTGAAAGAGAACAGATATTTTTCGGATTTTTTTGTGGTAAAGAACATAAGATTTTCACAGAAAACACACATTTTTTTTGAAAGTTGAACACAATTTTTTTATAAAATGAATGGTAAAAAGGAGGGATTGAAATTGATAGAAGTTAAAAATCTGGTAAAAAAATATGGTGATCATCTGGCGGTGGATCATTTGTCTTTTCATGTGAAGAAAGGACAGATATATGGCTTTTTAGGGCCCAATGGAGCAGGAAAATCCACTACCATGAATATTATGACAGGCTATATCGCATCTACAGAAGGCGAAGTGTTGATCGATGGTCATAATATACTGGAAGAGCCGGAAGAGGCGAAAAAATGCATCGGATATTTACCGGAACAACCGCCATTATATTATGATATGACAGTAAAAGAGTATCTTAAATTTGTGGCAGAATTAAAGCAAATACCGAAAGCAGAAAGAGAAAATCAGATGAAAGATGTAATGAGAATGGTAGGAGTTACGGATATGAGAAACCGTCTGATTAAGAATCTTTCCAAAGGATATAAACAAAGAGTTGGATTGGCACAAGCCATTTTAGGATATCCGGAAATTATTATTCTGGATGAACCCACGGTGGGATTAGATCCGAAACAGATGATAGAAATTCGCGATCTGATAAAGAAATTGAGTGAAAAGCATACGATTATATTAAGTTCCCATATTTTATCGGAGATCAGCGCAGTGTGTGATTATGTCATGATTATGAATCATGGAAAACTGGTAGCCAGTGACACTACAGAAAATCTGGGCAGAATGACGTTAGGATCCAACACATTGGAACTGGTTATTAAAGGTACGAAAAATCAGGTGGAGGAACTTTTAAAACCAATGGAAGAAATAGAAAAAATAGAGTGGATGGATGCAGAAGAAGCTGGAGGTACAGGATTAAAAATAACAACAGAAGAAAAAACAGATATTAGAGAGCAATTATTTTATAGGATGGCAGAACAGAGAATGCCAGTGTTAAAAATGGATTTTAAGAAGATTTCTCTGGAAGATATTTTCCTTGAACTGACAGAAGAACATCCGGAGGTTCAGGATGAGGCAAAGGAAGTTCCAGATGAAGGGGAGAAAGAAATAGGAGAATATCAGGAAGCGGAGGGAACAGGTCATGACAGCAATATTTAAAAAGGAATTAAAGGGATATCTGACATCCATGACAGGATATGTTTTTATATTTTTTATACTTTTTCTGGAAGGGATTTATTTTACAGCCTACAGTATTCAACAAAGTTATCCTGTGTTTGGAATTACTTTGCAGGCGATCACCTTTGTATTTCTTATTTTAGTACCGGTTCTTACTATGAAAACGATGGCAGAAGAAAGAAAACAGAAGACAGATCAGCTTCTTTTGACGGCGCCGGTATCGGTGGGGAAAATCATTATAGGAAAATATTTGGCATTGATAACAGTATTTTTGATTCCTGTAGGGATTATATGCTGTTACCCACTTATCATGGGGAAATACGGCGCAGTTTCTTATCCTATGGCATATACGGCTATTTTGGGATTTGTTTTACTGGGAGCTGCGCAGATTGCGGTAGGGGTATTTTTATCATCTCTGACAGAAAATCCGGTGATTGCAGCGGTTATGACTTTTATAGCATTATTTGTGTGTTATATGATAACAGGAATTTCCTCTTTGATTCCGGATACGTCAGCATCATCTCTGGGAATCTATATCTTATTGGTGGCGATTTTGACATTTTTTATATACCATATGATTCAAAATCTTTGGATTGCAGGAGGAATAGGAATTGTGGGAGAAGCATCATTGCTCATCACCTATCTGCTGAAGCCAACCTTGTTTGAAAGTGGTATTCAGAAATTTTTGGAGATTTTTGATATTACCAGTCATTTTGATAATTTTACCAATGGAATTTTTGATTTGAATGGAATTGTATATTTTTTATCTGTGATCGTTATTTTTGTGTTTCTGTCGGTTCAGACGATAACAAAGAGACGTTGGAATTAGGAGGACAGAAATTATGAGAATAAATATAAAAAATAAATTGCGGCAGTGTAAAAAAACACTGAAGGAAATGGGAAAAATTGACAGAAAAATACTGAAAAACGGTTCTTTTAGTATGCTGTATACAGTGCTTCTGGTGGCAGTTATTGTTGTTGTTAACTTGATTATCGGAGAAATTCCGGAGAAATATACACAGCTTGATGTAAGCGAACAGAAATTATATACCATTTCAGATGAAACTGTGAAATTTTTAAAGGATTTGGAAGAGGATGTGACGATTTATCATATTGTACAGAATGGAAATGAAGACGAAATCCTGGAGAAGATGTTGAACCACTATGAAGAAACTTCTAAACATATAACAGTAGAAACGAAGGATCCTGTTTTGTATCCCAATTTTACCTCGCAATATACGAAGGATTCGGTGAGTGATAATAGTCTGATTGTGGTAAATGGAGAAAAGAGTAAAGTGATTGCTTATAATAGTCTTTATGAGGCAAATTATGATTATTATACTGGCAGCAGCAGTACCACAGGTTTTGATGGAGAAGGGCAGATAGACAGCGCTATTTCTTACGTTACATCGGAAGATATTCCGGTTTTATACACCCTTCAGGGGCATGGAGAACTGGAAATGAACAGCAGCCTGACAGAGAGTCTGGAGAGGGCAAATTATCAAGTGGAAAGTCTGAATCTTTTGACGGAAGAAAATGTTCCGAATGATACGGGATGCCTTCTTATTGCTTCACCACAGACAGATATTTCCGAAGAAGAGGCAGAAAAAATCATATCTTACCTGGAAAAAGGTGGGAAATCCATGATTTTTACGGATTATGCAAACGTAGAAATGCCAAATCTGAAAAAAGTATTGGAAAACTATGGAATTACAAAGAAAGACGGAGTGGTTCTGGAAGAAGATACGAAACATTATATGATGCAGGTTCCGTATTATCTGATTCCGGATATGGAAAGTACAGATATAACAGAAGAACTGGTTCATGATAACAGATATATATTAATGCCTGTTTCTCAGGGGATTCAGACGTTGGATACCTATAGAGATACGTTGACGATTGAACCGATTTTAACGACCTCCTCCCATGCTTATATTAAATCAGATGTGGAAAATATGAAAACCTTTGAAAAAGAAGAGGGGGATGAAAGTGGAGAATTCTATTTGGGGGTTGCAGTGACAGAAACAGTGGATGATGAAAATGAAACACAGATTGCTTACTACGGTTCTTCCAGTTTGCTGGATGAGACAACGAATCAGCAGGTGTCAGGGGGAAATACAGAACTTATATTAAATACATTAGGATGGATGTGTGAAAATGAAACCCCGGTTATTCAGGTGACGAGTAAGAATCTGATGGTAAGCAATCTTACCATACCTGAGTATGATGCCGGATATTGGGCAGCAATAACCTGCGGAATCATACCGGCAGCATTTTTGCTGGCAGGTACTGTGATATGGTTTAAAAGGAGAAAACAGTGATGAAGAAAAAAAGAGGACTGTTTGTATGGGGAGGAATATTGCTTTTGGGTATCCTGATGGGAGTGTATATGATTGTAAAAGGAATGAATACGGAGGAAACAGATAGAAAAGAGGAGGAAAAAGAAGAGATTGCAGCAGTCAGTGAAGAAGAGATATCCTCTCTTACCTTTCAGTTGGAAGGGAAAGAAACGACCTGGAGCAAAAAAGAGGATGGTTGGAATCTGGAAGAAGATGAGAAATTTCCGGTAGATTCGGATAAAATGAGTAATCTGACGTCGGCGTTGGAATCTGTGAAAGTAAGCCGTAAACTGGAAAATATTGAAAATTTGAAGGATTATGGGTTAGAGAAACCTGCCAATGTTGTTACAATTCAAAAAACGGATGGTACAGAAGAAATAATTGGGATAGGAGATAAAAATTCCTCTACAGAAGATACATACGTCTATATAGGGCAAGATGTAAATACAGTGTATACAGTATCAGCAGATCTGTCGTCAATATTTTCAGGAAGTATTTATGATTTTGCAAAAGGAGAGGAATATCCTGTGATCACAGCAGCAGATATCACTCAGATAGAAGTGAAAAAAGACAAGAATGCATATACGTTGTTTTCGGATGGAAAATCATCGACTTCATGGACGATCACAGATGAAAATGGGGAGAGAGAGGATGCAGATTCTACATCGGTGGGTACGCTGCAAAGTACAGTGGCGGGATTTCAATTTTCAAAGTACTATGAGTACAAATGTGAAGACTGGAGCAATTATGGATTGGATGATCCGAAAATGATTCTTACTGTAACTTATACAGAGCAGACAGCTACAGAAGAGAATTCAGATACGGAAGAAGAAACTTCAGCAGAAAAAAAACTCATATTACAGGTGGGAAACCTTGCAGAAGATGGAAATTATTATGTGCGTCTTGGAGATTCGCAGGAGGTACACGGAATGTCCCGGGGAGCAATACAAACCCTTATGGATGGAAAGGCTTTTGATTATTGGAATAAAGGAATAGAAGGAATTAGCATTGGAGATTTGGATCATCTTGATGTGACTTATAATGGGAAAACATATACATTAAAACGAATCGTAACGGAGGAAAAAAACGAATCAGAAACAGAAGAAGATTCCGGGAAAGAAACGGTAACAGAAACAAAATATTATGTAAATGATGAAGAGGTGAAAAGTGAAGAATTTATGGATTTTTACAGGGCGACTCTAAGTATGGAATGTCAGAATCGACTGGAAGAAAATATACCGAAGAAGGAAGCGGAACTTGTGTTACATTATGCGGGAATAGATGGAAAAGAAATTACCGTATCTTATATGCCGCGTGATGCCAGCTTTTATACGGTAGAAAATCAGCGGGGGACGTATGGGATTGTAAATAAAATGAGTGTAAAAGAATTGATTGAGAAATTTGTAATTCTGATCCCATAAGATATAAAACAAAGAAATGCCGAAGATTTTTAGTTTAATCTTCGGCATTTCTTTAATCTTCAGAAGGTTCTTTCGTGGGTTCAGGAGTAATCGTTTCCGCAGGAGTAGGAGTAACTGTAGATGTAGGTTCAGGAGTGGCCGGAGGAACGATAATTCGATTCATCTTATTAACGGCACTTTCGATCAATGCATTGGCATTGTTAAGGTAAATAACATCCTGAATCTTGTTCTCTTTGATAAAGCTGATTAAGTTATCCTGATAATATCGATAATCAACTACGTGAACCGTCTGATAACTGTTCACCAGGAAAGGAACAAATGCATTTCCGTAGGATTCTTTAATGATTACGCAAGAAGAACCATCGGTAATATTTGGATTTTCTATTTTTTCGTAAGGCTGATCTCCGGCAATAAAACATAAGTATTTATTACCAGAAGAGTATTCTGTGGCGTCAGCAACAATCTGCCCCGTTATTTCCTGTCCATCAGTGGTCCAATACTTCATGGTGTTCACGGCGGGAACATACGCATTTACTGTATCGGGATTGTTTTTTAGGACATCCGATTGCTTGCTGTAGCTGTAAAAACTTCCGACAAATCCATCATAAGATTGTTTGGTAAAAGCAGAAAGGGGAGAAGGTTCCATTCCCTTGGCTTTCATAAGTTCCTGATAAGCATAATAAGCTCCGTCGGCTGTCCAGTGATGATCTGTCTTGAAATACAGATATTCGCTGTTATGAGCCTTGAGAGTATCTAAAACAGGAACCTGATGAATGGAAGAATCCAGGTGACCGTATACATAATCAAAGGTCTTTCCCTGATCGCTGGAATTAATCTTTGCCTGATTTTCCAGATCCAGATTAACGGCAATACTGGTGGGAACCAGAATGTCATATACATTGGCTACCCCTTTTAACTGTTCTGCCACTGAATTCATCATAAGAATATATGCATCGGCGCCGTCGCGGCTGAAACCATATATTTCAAATCCCCGGTTGTCTGCAACATAGATTGCTCCGGCTTTTTCCGGTTCATCATGAATAGTACCGTCAGGGGCAGGGGTAGGAGTAGTGGTAGGAATCGGTGTTGCGGTAATTTCAGCATCCGCATCAGGGATTTCATCACCTTCTACAACATCTCCATATAATTCTTCTGTGGTGATACCATACAATTTTTTGAATTTGGAATTGGCAGTCATCAGACTTTCCCGAAAAGGAAAAGTATCGGCATACCAGGTACTGATTCCGTTAAAAAACTCTCCGTTAAAAAAAGTGGAAACAGTAGGTTTTGGAAATTTGGTTAATTCTCTTTTTTCTACGTCGGATTCTTTAGGACGAAGCGGAAATAAAAGTCCTATAAATCCAAAAAGAAACAGCAGTCCGAAAAAAACAAGGATTGTCCATCGCATATATTTTTTGCGGACTGTATTTTTCTTGGTGTAATATTCATCGTTATTTTTTCTCATGGCAGACAGTCCTTTTAAAATTGAAAGTATAAAAATGGATTATAACTGTTTCCAACCAATGCCAGGAGTGAAAGTATCAACAATACAGCAGGCATTACCATGTCATAGGCATATACTATATGAGGAATACGGTGGTTTACAAGATGAAGCCTTTTCACATAGGAACCAAAATTTTTGAAGAATGGGGTAGATGCAATAATACAGAAAATTAAAAGAAAAATATTATTCTGCAGGATGATAGAAGTAGATGCATCGATAAAACCATTCTTGTTAAGTCCCAGCATTCCCTTAAACAGAGTTCCTAAAGTTCCCATAGATTCACAACGGAACAAAGCCCAACCGAAATAAACTACAACCATAGCATAAATGTGGCTGATGAAGGAAGGAATCTGAGCTAATTTCCGGGTAAGGAATTTGTTCTCCATAAAGATAAAAATGAAGAAATACAATCCCCAGAAAATGTAATTCCAACTGGCGCCATGCCAGAATCCGGTGAGCCCCCAGACAACCAAAAGATTTATTGTGGTTCGACGCGCCCCTCTCCGGCTTCCGCCCAGAGGGATGTAAACATAATCCCGGAAGAATGAACTTAAAGATATATGCCATCTCTTCCAAAAATCTTTTATGGAATTTGCTATGTAAGGGTAGTTAAAGTTTTCATCATAGTGGAACCCGATCATAAGTCCCATACCTATGGCCATATCTGAATAAGCAGAAAAATCAAGATAGATCTGCAATCCGTAGAAAAGCAAACCAATCCAGATACCTGCGGCGGGGATACCTGCAAGATCTTTCGCAACGGTAGGCAGTAAAGTATCTGCAACAGTAGCACATCCATTGGCTAAGATAGCTTTTTTGGCAAGTCCGGTGGAAAATCTTTTGATTCCACGGCACATCTCATCAAGTTTTACCCTTCGGTCTTCAATCTCATCTGCCACTAACTGATAGCGGACAATAGGTCCGGCGATACACTGATGGAAGAGAGATGCGTATAACAGGAGATAGGAGAATTTCTCCTGAGGTTTAATTTCCTGTCTGTATACGTCGATCACGTAGGAGAGAAGCTGAAAGGTATAAAATGAAATCCCGATGGGAAGTACAATCTGAGGTATTTCTTTTGGCAATTTAAAGATGGTATGAGTAATACCTGCAAAAAATGTCAGATATTTGAAAAATCCCAAAAGCCCCAACATAACTACACAGTCGCTTATAAGAAAAATCTTACTCCATTTCGTATCCTGATATTGATAAATTAACAATGCAAATATCCAGGAAGCAAAGACCATGCTCACAAGAAGCAGAAGATACTTTGGCCCACCCCAGGAATAAAAAATCAAGGAAAAAACAAGCATAACCATGTTTTTTTGCTTGATTGTGCTGGCAAAATTATATGCAATAAGATTCAGCGCCAGAAAGAAAAATACAAAAAACAAGCTTGAAAAAACCATATTGCTCCTTTTGATAATAAAATCATAAATTATAGGTTGGTGGATTACGGGTGAAAAAAGATACTGTCCGTTCAATAGATTCAGACAGCGTCTTAATAAGATAAAACGTAACTGTTTACTGGAAATATAGCAATTCGCCAGACAGCTACAAAATCACTTTTTTTGAGGTGTGCCTAACAAAATTATCAGGCAGTGCATAAACGTATATCTGTGATCGCCATGACTGGAAAATGTTGAACAAACAGGGCGACAGATTATTACAAAATGCAACAAAAAAGCCACTTTTATTGTATATAATATAATAATAAAGAAGGGATGTCAACCGAAGAAGAATTACAAAAAAAGGAATTTTTAAGGAATAATTTGTACATTTTATGAAAGAAAAAAGTAACTATTCAGAGGAAAAAGGAAGCGCTATATGGATACAAAAATATAGGAAGAAAAATAGTGTTTGAATTAAAAGTTTTGCACGGAGAAAATCATCGCAAATCATACTATGCGAGGGGAAAAGCACTCGTTGATTTTTCCCTCTTGGCTGCTATATAAGCAGAAGCAAATACAAGAAACTAATGGAAGAACTACTAAAATGGTTACAGAATAAAGGGAGAGGATATTTCTAACAAACAGAAACATCGGTGAGAAGTTATGAGATGAATTTTATTTGCAGAATCAAGAAAAACATGAGAAAAAATCTCAAATAATTTATGAGAATTTATCTCATAAACAAAATATAAGACTGACAACATCACGAATGAAATTCACAAACAGGTGATAAGATATTGTCAGTCTTAAAAAATCAAACAAAAAATATTTTTGCAGTATCCAGAACTTTTTCTGGTGATTCAATATGAGGCAGATGTTTCTGGTGCGGTAAAATTTCGTATTCAATAGACGGATTGATGGAAGCATACAAAACAGCGCTTTCTCTGGCGCGTTTTTCGGAATCGCCCTGAAGAATATAAACACTGTTATTGATTTTCTGGAGAGCCTGAGCGATATTACAATATAAATATTTCCCCTTGATACTGGCCAGAAGGTATTTTCCGTTTCCGTGTTCCAAATGAGCAGATTCATAATAGGAATCTAATAAATCAAAATCACGATGGAAGGGATTATACAAATAATGTTCCGTAAACTGAAGATCGATATTTCCTCGTGCCATAATAAAATTGTATAAAAGTGTTCCAATCAAAGGAAGCTCCAAAATAAACTTTGCAGCCTTTGATTTCTTTGAAGGAACTTGGTTTAGTATGGCAAGATCTTCTGGATTGATCATCATAATACGATTAATAATTGTTTCATCATTTCTACAGGCCATGACGGCGAATGAACCAGACAAGCCACTGGTAATAATATCAGTTTTTTGCTTGATAATATTTTTGATAAAATCAGTAATTAATTGAACATATAAAAAATTTGTATAAGTTATTTTGGGACGATCTGAACAGCCGCAACCCAGAAGATCTAATGTATAAACGGTATGTTCTTTAGCTAAAGAATCACTGATATATTTCCATTCTTCTGTACTACAGCAGGGAGAGACGTCATGAATCAGTAAAAGAGGAGAACCTTTACCTTTTACCGTGTAATGAATTTTTCCAAAACGCCAATCAAAAAACTCTTTTGATTTACTGTGAAGTAAATTTTTAACAACAGCAGAAGCAGAGATGACTTTGTTCACCACAAAAATAGCTCCGGATGTCAAGGTGATTAAGATACTGGCTGTAAGTAATCTGTGTTTGCTTTTTTTCATGAAATAGAACCTCCTTATTTTTTAAAGGACTTATGTAATGATGCCAGGGTCATAAAGGTTATAAACCACTTATGTGCAAGTACGACGTGATTTATAACCTTTATGACCCGCCCTAATATGAGAAATAAAAGTGGGGGCAGAATTGTGAAAGTGCGTAGCACAAAACAATTCGTCAGGTATCTTTTGATAGCAATATCATGTAATTATTATAAGCCTTTTTGGACTGAGATACAATTGAAAAATTTATTAAGATTTTAAAATATCACAGTTATTGTTTACGGAGAATTTACTGTTACGCAAAGCGTGTTGGAAAGAATGGATTAAGCAGTAAAATGTTTCACGTGAAACATAAAAAACAAACTCTTTAAAAATAGAAACTATGTGACATATAGACAAAAATGTTTCACGTGAAACATTTTTATGGAATTATGAGAAAAGCAGTGTTATAATAAAATAAAAATTCAAGATTAAAGGGAAAGGGGAGTACAAATTGGGAAGAATAATAGCAATAGCAAATCAGAAAGGCGGCGTGGGAAAATCCACAACGGCAATTAATTTATCGGCGTGTTTAGGGGAAGTTGGACA
This sequence comes from Oliverpabstia sp., assembly GCA_034114925.1. Lineage (GTDB taxonomy): Bacteria > Bacillota > Clostridia > Lachnospirales > Lachnospiraceae > Oliverpabstia. The sequence goes on along the minus strand of JAXEUM010000038.1, from coordinate 8,614 downwards.
GAAGGTTCTTGTTATAGATATGGATCCGCAGGGAAATACAACCAGTGGATTGGGAATTGAAAAAGAAGAAAGAGAAAACACGGTGTATGAACTTCTTTTAGGAGAAAGTGATTTGGAAGAATGTTTAATTCCTTTGGAGTATGAAGGTCTTACATTGATTTCTTCAAATGTCAATCTAGCAGGAGCAGAAATAGAATTGATTGGAATTGAAAATAAAGAGTTTATATTAAAAGAACAGATTGACGCAGTGAGAAATGATTATGATTATATTATTATTGATTGTCCTCCCTCTTTGAATATGCTTACAATCAATGCCATGACAACGGCAGACACAGTATTAGTACCTATACAGTGCGAATATTATGCGTTAGAAGGACTTTCACAGTTGATGCATACGATTGAATTGGTACAGGAAAGATTAAATCCAGACTTAGAGATGGAAGGTGTTGTATTTACGATGTATGATGCCAGAACAAATCTTTCACTTCAAGTTGTAGAAAATGTGAAAAATAATTTAAATCAAACGATATATAAAACAATCATTCCGAGAAATGTACGACTGGCAGAGGCGCCAAGTCATGGAATGCCAATTAACTACTATGATGGGAAATCCTCTGGAGCAGAAAGTTATCGCCTGTTGGCAGAGGAGGTTATACATAGGGGGGATGAAGAATGGCAGTAAAGAAAGGTGGATTAGGAAAAGGATTAGATTCGTTGATTCCATCCGGAAATCCAAGACCGAGAAAAAACACAACAACGGATAATAAAACGGAAAAACCGGAAGTGATTGAGAAAATTGTGGAAAAGATCATAGAAAAACCGGTAGAATTAAAAGTAAAAATCGGTGAGGTAGAACCGAACAGAGAACAACCACGAAAAAAATTCGATGAAGACGCATTAGTAGAATTATCGGAGTCTATTAAACAGTTTGGAGTTTTGCAGCCGCTGTTGGTACAGAAAAAAGAAGATTATTATGAAATTATCGCAGGGGAAAGAAGATGGCGTGCGGCAAAACTGGCAGGAGTGAAAGAGATTCCTGTTATTGTAAAAGAATTTACAAATCAAGAAGTTGTTGAAATATCTTTGATTGAAAACATTCAGAGAGAAGATTTAAATCCAATAGAAGAAGCTTTGGCGTTTAAACGTCTTATGGAAGAATTTCATTTGAAACAAGATGAGATTGCTGAAAGAGTTTCCAAAAGTCGAACGGCAGTGACAAATTCTATGAGGTTACTGAAGCTGGATGAAAGAGTACAGCGGATGGTCATAGATGAAATGATTACAACAGGTCATGCTAGAGCGTTGTTATCAATTGAAGATAATGATTATCAGTACACGGTAGCTATGCGGATTTTTGATGAAAAATTAAGTGTACGTGAAACTGAAAAACTCATGAAAGATCTTCAAAAACCCAAAAAGCAAAAAGAAACTGTCGTGAATACACAGATGGAAGTGATTTATCACGAATTAGAGGAAAAAATAAAATCCATCGTGGGAACAAAAGTGTCTATTCATCATAAAGATAATCAAAAAGGAAAAATAGAAATAGAGTATTATTCACAGGCAGAACTGGAACGGTTGATTGAAATGTTTGAATCGATAAAATAAGGGAGTATACATATGAATGAGTTTTTTGAAAAAATCGGAATAGATCTGGGAATTCTGGTATTGATGCTCATGGTACTTGTGCTAATCTTGATTGTAATAATATTAAATATGTCTTTGGGATTGCATCGGTTAAATCGGAAATATGCAATGTTTATGAAAGGGGCAGATGGACAGAGCCTGGAAAGAGTATTTAATCAGAAATTGAAAGAAGTAGACAGATTATCACTTGCAAATGAAGATAATAGTTCAGAAATCAGATTGTTAAAAAAAGAAGTAGGAAAAACTCTCACAAAGTATGGGATTGTGAAATATGATGCATTTGATGATGTGGGAGGAAAATTGAGTTTTGCTCTGGCAATGCTGGATAGGAAAAATACAGGATTTATTTTAAATGCAATCCACAGCAGAGACAACTGCTTTTTGTACATAAAAGAAATCGTAAATGGAGAATCCTATATCTTGCTTAGTTCAGAAGAAATGGATGCACTTCGCCAGGCAGTAAAATTTGGCGAAGTAGAGATATAAACTTATGTATAATGATTATGTAAACTGAAATTGCAATACCAAATATCCTGTCAGCCATTTGGAAGAAAAGGTTCAAATGGTTGACAGGATATTTTATAATGTGAAAAATGTAAAAGGGACAGGTATTACTAATTTGCAGGAAACCCCTCGGATATCAGATATGTGGAAGAAAGAGAAGTTAAATAAGGGATTCGTGCTTTTAAGACTTGAAAAAAAGGCAATACTAGTATAAAATAATTTAATCGTAAACGATGCCTTAAAACAGGGAGGAAATTATGTTAGATATTAAATTTGTCAGAGAAAATCCGGAAGTGGTTAAAGAAAATATCAGAAAAAAATTTCAGGATCAGAAATTACCATTAGTGGATGAAGTGATCGCATTAGATCAGGAAAACAGAAATATTAAACAGGAAGTGGAAGGACTTCGTGCAAACAAAAACAAAATATCCAAACAGATTGGTGCGCTGATGGCACAGGGAAAAAAAGAGGAAGCTGAAGAAGTAAAAAAACAGATAGCAGCTTCCGGCGCTCGCATTGAAGAACTGTCTGCAAGAGAAAAAGAAGTAGAAGAAAAAATCAAAAAAAATATGATGACAATTCCAAATATCATTGATCCGTCCGTTCCGATCGGAAAGGATGACAGTGAAAATGTGGAAGTAGAACGTTTTGGCGATCCGGTGGTTCCGGAATTTGAAATTCCCTATCATGCAGAGATTATGGAATCTTTTGACGGATTAGATCTGGATAGTGCAAGAAAAGTGGCAGGTAACGGATTCTATTATCTTATGGGGGATATTGCCCGGATTCATTCTGCTGTGATTTCTTATGCAAGAGATTTTATGATCAACAAGGGATTTACCTACTGCATACCGCCATTTATGATTCGAAGTGACGTAGTTACGGGAGTTATGAGCTTTGCTGAGATGGATTCCATGATGTATAAGATTGAAGGTGAAGATCTGTATCTGATTGGTACCAGTGAACATTCTATGATTGGTAAATTTATTGATACAATATTGCCGGAAGAAACTTTGCCGAGAACTCTTACCAGCTATTCTCCTTGCTTCAGAAAAGAAAAAGGAGCACATGGACTGGAAGAAAGAGGAGTTTATCGTATTCATCAGTTTGAAAAACAGGAAATGATCGTTGTATGTAAACCGGAAGAAAGCAAAATGTGGTTTGAAAAGCTGTGGCAGAATACGGTGGAATTGTTCCGTTCTCTGGATATTCCGGTTCGTACTCTGGAATGTTGTTCCGGCGATCTGGCAGACTTGAAAGTAAAATCTATTGATGTAGAAGCGTGGTCTCCAAGACAGAAAAAATATTTTGAAGTGGGAAGCTGCTCCAATTTAGGTGACGCACAGGCGAGAAGATTAAAAATTCGTGTAAATGGTGAACACGGAAAGTACTTTGCACATACATTAAATAATACAGTAGTAGCGCCTCCGAGAATGTTGATCGCATTCCTGGAAAACAATCTGAATGCAGATGGAAGTGTAAATATTCCAAAAGCATTACAGCCATATATGGGCGGAATCGAAAAAATTGTGCCAAAGAAATAATTCACACAGTGGGAAATAATCTTTATTATATATTATGTAAAGAAATTATGTAATCCTGAAAAATAAAAAGAAAGGAGGGCCTCTATGCATCAGTATCTCAGAGCAGTTGGATTTTCAGAATTTAAAAACAAAAAGGAATTGGATGCTGTATTAAGAGAAGTGATTCGTTCCTATGATTCCAAAATGATCGTGGATGAAGGGAATAATCGCATATTTGCAGAAATGTCCAAATCATTTGGGTGTGATACAGGGATAACAGTCTGTGGAGAATATGACGAGAATGATGAATTTCAGATGGAGTATTATTTTCCTTATTTTCGTGGAACGGGAATTTCGACAGGAGAAGACGTAATAGTGGAACAACATTCTGAAAAAGAAAGTTTTTCCGGAGCTTGTGATGATGTTCGCATAGGGGTAACTCTGATTTTTTATTTAACCAATGCAGGAGAATATTTAAATCAGAAATATAAAGGTGTCTTGGGGCAGACTCATACGACATTGACATTGGCTGCATTATCTACAGAAGGGTGTATTTTACTTCCTATTCAAAAAAACAGGAAGCAACAGGAAAAAGATCAGCAGATCACAAAAAAACGCACACAATTGATCAATGAAGCCAGAAAAGGGAATGAGGATGCCATGGAAAGCCTTACGATGGAAGACATGGATACGTATTCTATGATATCGAAACGAATTGAAAATGAGGATGTATTTTCAATTGTAGACACACATTTTATGCCCTATGGAATGGAATGTGACCGCTATAATATTCTTGGGGAAATCACGGAAGTCTTGTTGGAAGAAAATACGCTGACAGGGGAATATATGTATCAGCTTTCCTTAAAATGTAATGATATGCTGTTTGATGTGTGTATTAATCAGAAAGATTTGTTGGGAGAACCGGAAATAGGAAGAAGATTTAAAGGGATTATCTGGCTTCAGGGAAATATAAACTTTTAAAAGGGTATCTGGTAAAAGAAAAAAGAGTTGTATTTTAGAGGTAGATATAGTAGAATTAGGAAGTGCGAGAATATTTGAAAAATAGGAAGCATTTGTTTCCTTAGTTAAATGGATATAACAAGCGCCTCCTAAGGAGGAACCAAGGTTATCACTTCCTGAAAAAACTTTTGGGTTCAAATCTAGTTAAGAAGAGTAAAAATTGACACGAAGGTGTTACCCTAATAGGTGAGTGCTTTGATGTCACCAACATGAAAAATAATAGTAATTAACAGCTTGAAAAAAGCTGATAATTAAATAAAGGTTGCCATTACCAAAAAGCCGGAAAATCGCGTGTTTTCAAGGGAAAATGGCATTTTGTCTCGTTAGTTAAATGGATATAACATGGTCCTCCTAAGACTAAATTATAGGTTCGATTCCTATACGAGACGGCCAGTCAAAAGCGTTCGATTATTAGCAGAAATGCAAATAATGGGGCGCTTTTTTGATAAAAAAAATGCATGATTTTATTGCTTTGAGGATGATTTTCAGCTAATACAATGAAATAATTGTTAGCTGGCAGCTAATAAAAAATAGAGTTTTGCAAATAGACTGTATCAGAGATATTGCTAACATTTGGGGAAGTATCTGTTGTCACCATTGATTTAGGAATGTAAAATACAGTAGATCAAAGGAAAAATTCTTTGCAGAATATAATTTGCAAACATATATTAGCTGAAACAATAGAGAAATATATTAGCTATAGCTAATAGAAAACGAGATGCTCGTTTGGAACTGATTTCAAAAATAATCGGATCCAGACGGGCTTTTTTTGTCTGACCGAAGAAGGAGGAAATGATGACGGAAGTAACGAAAGAATTTATTCCGAAGAATGAAGATGAGAAGATTATTGAAATTGAGATTGAAAGACTCTGTTCTTTTAAAAATCATCCTTTTCAAGTGAAAGATGATAAAGAGATGCATTTGCTAAAAGAAAGTATTGAGAAGTACGGAATTCTCAATCCATTGATTGTCAGGCCTGTGCCAGATGGAGTCTATGAGATTATATCCGGTCACAGAAGAAAACATGCAGCTGAGTTACTGGGGTATCGAAAAGTACCAGTAATTATCCGTGTGATGACAGAAGATGAATCTATTTTGAATATGGTGGATTCTAACCTGCACAGAGAAAAAATCAGTTTCAGTGAAAAGGCTTTTGCTTACAAAATGAAAAATGATGTGCTGAAAAGAAAATCAGGTAGGAAAAAAGGTCAAATTGACCACAAAACAAAAAGAAAGAGAACAGTAGAGATTATCAGTGAAGAATGTGGAGATAGTCCAAAGCAGGTACAAAGATATATTTCATTGACGAAACTAATACCTGAGTTCTTACAGAAATTAGATGATGAATTGATATCTTTTAATCCGGCAGTTGAAATTTCAGCATTAAAAGAAGAAGAACAAAAACAACTATTAGAAGCTATGGATTATGCTCAGGCTGTTCCATCTTTATCACAGGCACAAAGGATTAAAAAGTTAAGTAAAGAAAACCAACTTACATTAGAGAAGATGCAGGAAATTATGAGTGAGATAAAAAAAGGTGAGATCACGAGAGTTGCTTTTACAAATGAGCAGCTTCACAAATATTTTCCAAGCAGATACACACCCGCCATGATGAAACGAGAAATTATAGCATTATTGAAAATCTGGCAGAATGAAAATTGGGAGAAATAAATGGAGGAAAACAGTATGTGTAAAGTTATTTCAATAGCAAACCAGAAAGGCGGAGTTGCAAAAAGTACAACGACTTTAAATCTTGGAGTTGGATTGGCAAGACAAGGAAAAAAAGTGTTATTGATCGATGCGGATCCACAGGGAAGTTTAACTGCAAGTCTTGGATATGTAGAACCGGATGATATTGGAACTACACTTGCAACTATTATGATGAATATTATCAATGACGAGGAAATTGCTGAGGAAGAAGGCATTTTACATCATGAGGAACAAGTGGATCTCCTACCGGCCAATATTGAGTTATCTGCTTTGGAAGTAACCATGAGTAATGTAATGAGCAGAGAACTGATCATGAAGGAATATATTGATACGATGCGATCACGATACGATTATATTTTGATTGATTGTATGCCAAGTTTAGGCATGATGACCATCAATGCTTTAGTAGCTTCTGATACGGTTCTGATACCTGTACAAGCTGCATATCTGCCGGTTAAAGGACTTCAACAGTTGATCAGGACTATTTCTATGGTAAAGAAGAGATTGAACCGGAAGCTGACGATACAGGGAATACTTTTGACAATGGTGGATTTTCGTACTAATTACGCCAAAGATATTGCTTCCAGAGTGAGAGAAACTTATGGATCTAAGATTTCTATCTTTGAAAATGTCATTCCACTATCAGTTAAGGTAGCTGAAGCAAGTGCGGAAGGAAAAAGTATTTATTGTCATTGTCCAAATGGAAAAGTATCTATGGCTTATGAAAATCTGACGCAGGAGGTTTTGGAAAATGAAAAGTAGAAGTGGAGAAAAAATCAAATTGACAAGCATTGATGAATTGCTGGGAGTAGTCAATGAAGAATCGGCAATGGAGATTGATATCAGTAAAATTCATGCTTTTAAGGATCATCCATTTAAGGTATTGGATGACGAAAAGATGACAGACTTGGTGGAGAGTGTAAAGGTAAAAGGAGTACTGACACCAGTTTTGTTACGGCCCAATGGTGAAGATGGATATGAGATGATATCTGGTCATCGAAGAATGCACGCGGCTGTTATAGCTGGATTGGAAACAATTCCTGCAATCGTAAGAGAGCTGTCAGATGATGATGCAGTAATTGCCATGGTAGATGCCAATATTCAACGAGAAGAGTTACTTCCGAGTGAAAAAGCATTTGCTTATAAGATGAAACTGGATGCGATGAAGAGACAAGGGGTAAGAAACGATTTAACTTGTGGTCATAATGGCCACAAGTTGGGTAAGAAATCAAGAGAAGAGTTAGGGGAACAAGTAGGAGAGAGTGCTCGTAATGTTCAGCGTTACATTCGCCTTACAGAATTAATTCCAGAATTATTAGATATGGTAGATGCAAAGAAGCTGAATTTTACCATTGCTGTTGATATTTCCTACATTGATAAGGAAATGCAGAAATGGATCTACGAGTATATCCGCGATACGGGATTTATCAAACCAAAGCAGATTACAGCTTTGAGAAAACAATTGGAACAAGGATCGGTGAACCAGGGATTTATGATCTCGATTTTTAATAGCTGTATAGCGGTAAAAGCCCCGGAACGAAAAGTGGTGTTGTCAGGAAAGAAGCTTACAAAATATTTTCCGGAAAATTATTCGGAAACGGATATGGAAAAAGTGATTGAGGCATTGCTGGAACAATGGAAAAGAGAACAGAAATAAGGGTTGTCAAAATAAGACAACCCGAAGAAAGAAGAGATACAGAAGTTTAAAAAAAGGACTTCTATGAGAGAAAGGAAGGGAGGAAGATACATGAATAAAAAAATGAATTTTAAATATTTTTATGGAACAGAAGCAGACCAGTTTAGTTTTTACAGAATACCCAAAGCTTTATTTACCAATGACTGTTTCAAGGATCTTTCCAGTGATGCGAAGATCTTATACGGTTTGATGTTGGACAGAATGTCTTTATCCATTAAGAATCAGTGGTTTGATGAAGAAAATCGGGCATATATCTATTTTTCCATTGAAGATATCATGGAATTATTGAATTGTGGCAGAAATAAAGCGGTGAAATCTCTTCAGGAGCTGGATGATGAAAAAGGGATAGGTTTGATTGAAAAGCGTAGGCAGGGATTTGGAAAGGTTACAATCATCTATGTAAAATCATTTATTCAGGAGAAATGTGAGGAAGAGAAAAAAGAAAAATCAAAGATGGTGAAGTTTATAAATCAAACTTCTGTAGCGGAAGAAGAGACAGAAGAAGTTTACATTT
>JAXEUM010000037.1:0-49858 GCA_034114925.1 Oliverpabstia sp. | reverse complement strand
CAATGTATGAATTGCTCGAAAAGCCTCTTGAACATTTTCCTCTTCCATAGCTTTTAGGAAATTTTTGTAACTGTCATCTTCCAAAAACAACAGCACGAACTTTCTTACTCTTGTCTCTGTCACTAACCGTTCCATGATATCTTTATAGTTTCCATCAATTTCTGTATATAATTCCTGCAATCCCATAACCGTTCCCCCGATTCTTTTCTTTATTTTTAAGTATATCCAGACCATTATACTTTGTCAATCAATCTGGATTTTCAAATAAAGGCATATATAAAAAACCTCCCAAGGAATATTCCCTGAAAGGTTTAAAATTCTTTTTTGAAATTGTACGTTCTGGAACGTATGATTAACGTTTGTGTAACCGAAAACTGTGGGGAAATAAAGGAACTCTTATTATACCGTTCCCCTATGTTTAAAGTTTTGTTCCCACAATTAAACTTTATATAGAATATCTTCAAAATGTTCTATTCTGTACTCGTCCAATTCTTTACTATCTTCGTTCCAACAAGCAGAATAACAAAGTACTTTGATTTTATCTTTTAACATAAAAAGATTTTCTGGTTTATCATCTATCATTAAATCAATATTTTTTTTCAGACAAATATCTGTTTTTTCTGTAGAACTATTTTCTTCTGAGCAAAAAATAATTTCATCATAATACAATTTATTTTTCTTCAACCAATATAGCAGCATTTTTCTAAACACCCAACCTGTTATCCCATCCTCTGTTGTATGGGCTCGTCCTGTAATAATAAAAATTTTATGTCCGGATTTCCGAAGAGTATTAACAGTCTCTGCCGCATTTGGCGTCATCGGCTCTTTCAAACAATATGACCAAATGTATTTCCTCCAAAATTTTTCTCGCTCTTCTTTCGTACATTCAAAAATATCTTGAATATCATACGCTTTAGGATTTTTAATCTTCATATTATAATGTGATGTAAAAAACCTTTCGCCATATTTTAGCTGATACTTTTCCATATCTACTAAAACACCATCTACATCAATCCCTATATTCATCAGATTTCATCCTTTCTATTGTATTTCGCAATTCATTCGTCAATGCTTCTACCGACTTTCCTTCTGGGGATATAGGCTCTCCAAATTTGATTTTCAACTCATAGCGTCTAAATTTTTTCCAATTGAATATTTTAGGCATCTTTCTGGCGTATGAATAAATAATATATGCTCCATCTAGCCTAACAGGTATAATACATTTATTTGTTCTAACTGCAATTTGAGCTGCTCCCTTTTTAAAACGTCCCATTTGTCCATTTCTTGTTCGTGTCCCTTCCGGATGAATCAAGAAAAAATCACCATTATTAACACTTTTAATACATTCTTGCATCGCATCAGCTGAATTGCCTGTTCTATTTACGGGTATTCCACCTAACATACCCATCCAAAACCTTGAAAAAGCTTTATTCATGTGTTCTCTCGCAGCCATGCAAGAGATTCTTGACAAATCAATTTTTTTTCTCAACGCAGTCCAAATCCATGAACCATCTAAATGACTTTCATGATTAGCCGCTAAAATAAAATTATTATCATTTGGTATATTTTCTAAACCCTCCACATTGATTTTCCATATGATTTTAAATATTTTTGTTAAATATCCAAAAATTAATTTCTGTAATTTTGTTTTTGGCAAAGGGTATATTAGGGGGCTCGACTCTCCAACAACATCAATATTTTGAAAAATTTCAATTAAATCCTGTATATTCTTTACCTCATCTAACCGCATTGAAATATTTTTGTGAAATTCATTTTCTAATTCACACACCATTTCAAATATAGTCAAAGAATCTATTCCTAAATCTTCTTTTATCTTACTATGCATAGTAATATCTATATTGGAACAGTATTTTTTAATGATCGCCAATATCCTCTCTTTGTTATCGTCTTGAATCTTTCGGGAAATTTCTTGTTCCTTCTCCTCCATTTTAGGATTTAAAAGATATCTTTTTACTTTTCCTACGGAAGTCAACGGGATTTGTTTTATAAAATGGATTTGTTTACATTGATACATTGACGGAGCGTTTTTAGAAATCTCTAATATATTCTTTTTAATCTTTTCCTGTACCAAATGTTCTCCACTTGCTTCTTCTACAAACAGATGAATATCATCTGCCATCCCTGCTTCTGCTGGAATCCCCCGACATGCTATCGTATACTCTGGATATTGTGCCATATAATACTCATCAACATCTACCGGTGAAACTTTTTTCCCATTGGACAGTACAATACTCTCTTTCATTCTTCCCTTAATATAAAGATATCCCTTTTTATCAATTATTCCGTAATCTCCAGTCTTAAAATATCCGTCTTCAAAAGCTTCTTTCGTCAATTGAGGTTGCCGAAAATATCCTTTCATCATCAATTCAGATTTTACTTGTATCTCTCCCATCCCCTCTGAATCCGGATGTGCAATCCTTATTTTCACCTCAGGATTATGACTCACATTTCCTACAGTTCCCACTGGATATCGATCATAAACACCTGTTGCTGTAATTGGCACACTAGTCTCTGTTGTTGCATACAGATTTGCCCATTCTAACCCCAAGTTTAAATAAAATTCAGTCGTTGATGCTTTACATGGTGATGCTCCTGCCCCAATTCCAAAAATATTTTTTCCAAATACTTCCTCCGTAATATTCTTAAACAATTTTCTTCCAATATTAATGCCAAAATTTTTCCGCAAAAATCCCGATAATCTCATGAAAGAAAAAATCATTATCTCTACCACTTTCCCTTTTTCACGAATAGCATTTCTTATCTTTTGCTCCATAACTTCATAAACTTTGGGCACCATTGCAAAATAATATGGTTGAAACTTTTTCAAACCATTTTGAAGTTTTGACGCATTTACATCTTCTATAAATCCTATTTCAGAACCGGTCAAAAAATAAGTCATTGCCCCTGTGTATCCAGCGATATGATTAAATGGGAGCACAAGCAAATATGACATATAATCTTTTAAACCGGATAATCTTTCAAAGACAATTCTTGCCTTTCTAACGGATTCATATGTCATTTTAATCCCTTTCATCTCTCCTGTTGTACCAGAAGAAAAAAGAATTGCAATTACATCCATTTCAGGATCTACTGTAATTTTTCTCTTCAACGAATCTACATTTTGATCATAAAACATACATAATTGTCCCTTCTCTCCAATAGAAAAATTCATTTGTTGTTCCAAAATATTTTCTTTGAACTGAGTCATTATCACATCACTTGACAGTAATGCCCTGACATCTGAAAAATCAATTAATTTTTGAATTTCTTCTATTGGTAAACTGGCATCTATTAAAACACTTGTAATCCCTGTATAGGAAAGTGCTATAATATTAATGATCGCCCACGGTGAGTGTGGAAAAACAATTGCAACACGATCGCCTGCACGTAATCCTATTTTTTCAAAAAAACATTTCTGTCTTCTTATAAAATCTCCAATCTCTCGGAATGTCATTTTATCTTCTGTATCATTATTTCTCATAAATGTGATAGCAGTCTTTTTTTCATAGTTTTTAATAATCTCATCTACCTGTTTTTGAAATTCCATTCGCTACTTGCCCTCCCATTTCCAACTATGGTACTTCTTCATATTCGTTCATTCCACTTGGAATTCGTAATCCATCTCTTACTATAATTTGTGATACTCATCATTCCAATTATAACAAAAAAAACACCTCGTTTTGTCCACTTGCAAAACTGGTGTTCTTTTTGTAATATTCTGTTATATCTATTGATGTTAAGCTTTTAAGTAAATAAGATATCTGTTATTACGTTCTTTTTTATCTCGACATACTTCTACTTGATAATTCTGAAAGAGTGAAGATAATGCCTTCTTTATAATTTTCTTTTTCACGCCATCACATCGAAACTCAAAACATAACATATTTCCAATAATCTGAGATTTCAATGATACTGGTCCTGTCTGTACAAGATTAAGCAGTTGAAAAACAAGTTCTCCGGCATCTTCCGAAGGAAGCATTTTCGATTGATATTGCTGAAAAGAAAATTCATAGGAAATTTCTCTCTTTGAAAACCGCTGAGAAAAATAATAAAGTACCGAATCCACAAGAGAATCTCCGCAATACATGCCTGCAATCATATTCTTATACTGATCCTTTAGTTGCGTCAAATACATTGAAAACTTTTGATTCTTTTCCTCATCACAATCCAAAGCCAAAATTTCTTTCATCTGACGATTCATTTCCTTTTGTGCCTGTTCCATCCAAAAAATCTGCTTTTGTATTGCTTTAATATGGATTTTCATTAACTCTTTCTGCTTTTCCAAATATTGATGCTTTCGCAAAGTTTGTTTTTTCCATAAATAATAGATATATACTCCACTAATCAAAAGAAGAATAACCATGTCAAAGATCATAAAAGACATCTGCTGCCAGTAAAACTGAATAGATTGTTTATCTTGCAACAGATGAGATCGAGCCCCTGATGACCAAAACACAACGCAAACGAATCCCCAAAACTTTGAATATTTTAATTCATATCTACGGATTTTTTCAAACAAAGACTTTCCAACTTTACTGAGTATTTTAAATATTACAAAAGCAAAAATAGGGGTGAGAATATCCAATGCCTCCAGTCGTCCCGTATACAACTCTCTTATGTTTCTTCCTTCTAACAAATTGACTAGCACGATAGAACTCAGTCCAATTACAACAGATACACTCTCAGCTAACATGGATAGAATAACTATTTTGATAAAATCTCCTCGAAAAGTCAGCCACAAGGCGATAGCAAGAAAAATTCCCTGCATCAGCGTAAATACATTGTAAGCAATATAAATATATTTTGATTGTTGAATCCAATCATAAACAATATTCACACAAAACCATGTAATAAATACAATTTTAAATATGCTATGTAAAACAAAAAAATAGGGTGGTCTTTTCAAATCAAAAATCTTTTTCAAAAAGTAATAGAAAAGAACCATATTCATGAATGTAAATAATACCATCCGAAGGGAATCCAACGCTCTCGCTATAAAAACAGATAATTCCATCATGCTCCCCCCTCGTAAGGGCTGATTGCTACCAATGTAATCTTGTCTTCAAAAATCATTTCCTGTTCATGTACCTTCCATATCCGGTTGCCATTGTATTTCTGTATGACCGTTTCAATGATTTTTGTCCCTATTCCATGTTCTTCTTTCTGCTTTTTTTTCGTTTGAAAACTCACTATCTCCCCTTTTAAAATACGATTTTTCATATCAATCACAATCTCATCTTCCTCTTTGTACATGTGAAACCAAATGCCTCGATTATCTTTCTCTGGAATCCGCTCATTGGCTTCAATAGAATTATCCAACAAATTATGTAAAATACTGACCAGGTCCACTTCCTGAATTTCATTATACAATACATCTTCCACTTGAATTTCAATCGGAATCTGCTTTTCCTGACACTGATTTTTTTTTATGCTCAATGTTGTATTCACAATTTCATCGTTACAAAATTCCCGACATTTTAACAAATCATATTGCACTTTCAAATTATCCATATATTTAGAGGCATGATCTAATATCTGCTCCTCCAAAATCTTCTCCAATGTCTGGATATGCTTTGCCAGATCATGGCGATATTTTCTTGTCACTTCAATTTCTTCTTGAATACCGCAATAAAAATCCTGCATAGCATCCATATAGAACTGCATCATCTGATTTTCCAGCTCCATCTCTCGGATTTTCATCACTCTTCGGAAAATAATCAAGAACAGAATTGTCCCTAAACAAGCAATGAGAACAACTTCCATCTTCTCTCTCCTATTAAACAAACTGTGTCAACGCCCATTGCATAAAAGCTTCTTTTGCTTTTTTCGCATAACTGCGGCTAATAATAATCTGTGTACCATCCACTAAAACAAAGAAGCCCTTTACCATTTCCCGTATAGCCGGCAAATATACAATGTAACTATTGTGGCATCGAATAAACACATCTTCTGGCAAACGTTCTAAAAGGTCTCTTAATTTTTCATGAACGGAATAGGTTCCATGTTTTGTAGCAATATTAGTTACACGTCCATTTCTCTCAAAATAATACACATCACTTGGCACAAGTATAATCTGTCCACCACCTACCATAGAAAATAGCAATCTGTCCTGTTCTTGCTTTAACTGATACAAGATTGTTTCGAAAATTTCTTCTATACGCTTTTCAAACTGCTCTTTTAGTGTGAAAAATGCATGCTTTGTCTGATACACTTCTGTGGCATAATATAAATAATTTGTGACATATATCATTTGACAACGAGGCCATCTGTGATTAACTTTTCGAACCAGCGAAATTCCATCTCCTCTTATAACAGACGACTTTTCTCTTGCTTTGATTGCTTCTGGAAAATCTTTCTGCTCGCTCGATCCATTCAAATCAATATCGCAAAACAACACATCCAATGGTCTGCCTTCATATTCAAAAAGGCTCTCTTCAGATAAAAAAACAAAAATCTGCATTGGCAAATGATGTTTTAGCCCATAAGTTGCTACTATTTTTTTCGCTCGTTCACACCACAGCTGACCATCATCACAAATTCCAATTCGCATGTTTGCATTCCTTTCCACTCATTATAAAATAGATTCATAATTTTAAAATTATATCATATTCCTACTCTAGATATGTTTCTCTTGCAAAATATACACGTTTTTTGTAATATTTTGCTTATCACGACTTATTTTAATGAACATCATTTCAGATTTTGATATTTTATTCAGTATCAGCAATAATAGCAAGTGGAAACAATGGATTAAAAATACTTTCAAATATATAATATTTCTTATCCGATTTTCCTTCATATTTTATAGTATACCATATAAAAAAGAACAATACAGTTAGTATTGTCCATAAAATCTAATGTATATAATAGAAAGCCTTTTAGCAAAAAAGGTTCTATAATAAGGATAATTAAAAACCTCCAAGTGCCAGTCTAGCAAACAAACCACTCGGAGGTGCAAATAAATGCTCCCTAATTATATCAAAGATTTACTTGATTTAGAAGATGTTATTATCACAAAAATAGTTCATGCAGATAAATATGTGAAATTCTTTCTGGACACAAAACCTAAACCACATATTTGTCCGGTCTGCGGGAACTCCACTGCTAAGATCCACGATTATCGTTGGCAGACCATCAAAGATTTACCCTTTCAGTTAAAGAACTGCTATCTTGTTCTTCATAAGCGGCGTTATGTCTGCTCTTGTGGAAAGAAATTCTATGAGTCCTATGAGTTCCTTCCCAGATATCTGCATCGGACAAAACGGCTTACATGGAAAATAGCGGAGCTTCTGCATGAAACTGTCAGTTTAAAATCTGTAGCCAAAACATCCAATGTTTCTGTCACAACCGTCTGTAGAATACTTGACAGTATCCACTATTCCTGTCCGCCTTTAAAAGAATCTGTTTCTATCGATGAATTCAAAGGAAATGCCCGCACAGGTAAGTATCAATGCATTCTTGTAAACCCAAAGGATCATTCCATTATGGATATCCTTCCTGACCGTACACAGTCTCATCTTACTTCCTATTTTCGGGAAATCGATCGTGCTCAGCGGCTCAGAGTAAAGTATTTCGTCTGTGATATGTGGCAACCCTACGTTGATCTTGCCCATACCTTTTTCCCTAATGCTAAAGTCTGCATTGATAAGTATCATTTCATCCGGCAGGTCACCTGGGACATGGAAAATGTCCGCAAACGGCTGCAGAAGACCATGACCGTTACTATGCGCAAATATTATAAGCGCAGTCATAAGCTTCTCCTGACAAGATATCATAAACTGAAAGAGGAGAACAAAAAGGCATGTGATCTGATGCTTCTGTATAATGATGATCTGCGGCTGGCACACTGGCTGAAGGAGAAATTTTATGAAATATGCCAGGATACCAAATACTCCCGGCAACGCAGGGATTTCCATGACTGGATAAAGATTGCGGAATCTTCCGGCCTAAAGGAATTCGAAAAATGTGCTGACACATATCGCCGTTGGTCAAAAGAAATATTAAATGCTTTTAAATACGGAATCACAAATGGGACAACAGAAGGTTTTAACAATAAGATCAAGGTACTAAAGCGAACTTCTTATGGAATTCGAAACTTTGAACGTTTCCGTACCAGAATCTTACATAGTACAAACTAAATAGAACCTTATAAACAAGACTGGCACGAAGGTTTATTTTTCATGCCCTAATATAAGTATAGAACTTAAAAATGTAAAAAAGGCTCCAAACGCAGTAACGGAGCGAGATTCCTAAGAATCCCACCCCAAAACTTGACATAGAGCCGCAAAAAACCTCCCAAGGAATATTCCCTGGGAGGTTTGAAATTCTTTTTTGAAATTGTACGTTCTGAAACGTATGATTAACGTTTGCATAATTTACACCCTTGTAAATACAAGGCATTTTAGCCATTTTGTAAGCAACGTGTAAGAAGTTCAGTTTGTATGAATTATTATGCACTCTGAACTAACTAAATCAATATATTTTATCTTCATCATACCGGGGTTCTTTCTGTTTTCTTCCAGTCTTGATACACTTCTGTATTTCCTCTATAATCTCCTGATCTGTTTTGGTAAATCCCATATAGAAAAAATAGTTTTCTCCAAAACAATCCTCATAGGCTTTCAATGCTTCTTCCAGTTTCATAATCACCACTAAACTTTCTATTGAACACTCTGAACAATCGTGTTATATTATAGATGTAAAGAGAACAACCGCCCACTGGGTGAGTTGACCGGATAAATTGAGAAGCAAAGCCACCCGAACCGACCAAAGTATCAGGGTGGTTTTTGCTATGTATTGCTACTTACAAAACGTAAAAACGAATGTAAGCAATGCAAGAATGAACATTCCGAAGGCAATTAAGTCTTTGAAATCAAAATGATTTTTGTTGTCCATCAACATCACCCCCATTCTTCAAGAATGAGGTCAAGCCACCCTGTAACACGATTGTTCCCTACATGCATTTTATCATGTTTGAATACCTCTGACAACTCATATAATCGTTATATAGACATTTAAAAAGCACTAATGATATTTTTATCACTAATGCTTTTATACTCTGCATATGAAGTTATCCCTTCAACAATTCGACCACTTTCAGAAGTACATCAATCAAATCCTGATTTCCTTTATTTGCTGCCAAATCAATAGAAACTGTTTTTCCCATGCGAACCCCTTCTCTATTATTCCATGGTTGTTTAGAAACAGCTAAACGCATCCCTTTACGATACAATCTTAATTCATTTTTCTGAATGGTTACAAGTTCCGGCTGTTCCTTCTCATAAAATTTTTCATAGTTTGTTTTCATTGCTTTTTCTTCTCCCTCATTCAAAATTTGTTCTGCTGCCTCAATTTCTTGTAATGCCTGTTCTACTATCTCTTTCATTTTATCCATGTAAATAAATCTCCTTCCAATCTTGGTAATTTTGTGATGCTTTCAACCGTATTAATTTATTATTTTCACCATCCCATTTTGTATAGTCATCATTCAATGCTGATCTGACACGCATTAATGCAAAACATCTACAATTTATATCTTCTGATGCAATCCCAAAAGAACACGGATGTAACGCCTTGTGTCCTGCAATTTTAAAATACTCTTCAATCTCTTTAATCTGTCCGTCAAGCTGTCTGTGATGTGGTCTTGTCCTACGGTCAAGGGTACTGTCCCATTGTTTTACAATATCAAGACCTAATTCTTTTGCTTTTTTCATTGCTTCAAAAGCTGTTGCATTATTCACCCTTGCCCCTTCTGTCCGGGCAATCCTCAAAGCCTGATTATATGACGGCGAAAAAGGGCTTGTCAGTTTATTACTTAACGTTTTAGCCATTTCCTGATAACTTTTCCCTGTTGAAAATCCTCTTGATAATTCTGCAACAACATTCTTTTTTAACTGTTGCGTATTTTTATATAATCGTTCTGATAGCTTAATCCCATCCACAGGGGTATTGATTATATTTGCGATGATTCTTTCTTCCAACATAATCATTACCGGGACTTTTTGCTTATGTAAAGAATATATAGCACTTAAAAACGAATCTTCACTAATATCCTTTAAGTATTCTTCAATACTATTGTAATTTTTTTGGTTCAGACGGTCTAAAATTTCTGTGAGAATGTTGTATAGACGCTCTTGGTACTGTCTTTGATATATTTTACTCTGCAAGCCTTCATCCACTACTGACAAGATTGCAATTTTTTCTTTTACCTCAGCTATGGCAGCAGCATAGTTATCTTTTAACAGATCTAATACTTCTTTTTCATGGTCAAGTATTATCTGTGCAACTTCTTTTTCATATTTTTTCATTTCAGATCACCTATTTTATCTTTTATAATTCTTTCACAAGTACCTCTCTTTGATGCAAAGGCATTATGCAAAGGTCTTTTAGGCTGCTTACCTTTTGTAAAATGTCCTTCCCCTTTTTCATCTTCATAGAACCAACCGCCTTTCCTACCATCACCATGTAACGCATATTCACCTGTTCCAAATTCTTCCCAAATAGCATTTTCATAATTTGAGCCAACACAAACGGCTACACCTTGACTATTTTCTTTGTTCCCCATCTGCCAAGATTCTTTTGTTCTACCTGTCACAACTTTGGTATTTTCCTGAACTTGTTCCAGTAATTCAATACCTGCTTCTGTAACTGCTGCAATGCATAACCGTTCTAGCATCTCTTTTACTGCATTGCTGTTATCTTTAAATTCTAATGACATTATACAAGCCCCTTTTCTTTGAAACTTCTATACACCAAATCAATATATTTCTTTCTCTGATCATCACTCATACATACATTGCGAAGTACATTTTTTATCTGCAATATACTTTCATTTTGTGTCTTTGAATCATATTTTTTTATAGCCTTGACAATTTTCCTGATCTTCCATTTTAATATTATTTTTCTGTTCATCTAACTACCCTCTATATAAACACAAGTCTGAATCATTCACTGAACAATTCAGACTATCATTATTATTTACACTGTTTTCTTTATCTCTACTTTAAGTCCATCACCAAAGATGAGCCATCTTCACCATTTATAAATCCAAAACCTCTTGTATTGTCATAAAAACTAATTCTTCCTGTCATTTATTTTTTCCTTTCCACTAACTTATCTTTTACTGTTATGATCATCAATCCGTTTCTGTTCAATCTGATTGATACGTTGCTGCGTTTCTTCATCAATGAACAGTTTTGCTTTCAGAATATCTAATACCGCCCATTCCTCATAGTCATCTAATCTAGCCTGATACATGGTAAAAGATTTATCTGGGTGATTCATCCCCATAGTTGCCAAATGAACAAACTGATTAAAAATTTTTTCTTCTGTTTTTCCGGCATTCTTCGCCCTATAAAGAGTTACTGCATAAATGTGATTTTTTTCTTGAAGCTTTCCAACTATCTGACATTCAACCGCATATTTTCCAATAACCCTAAGCATAGTAGGATTATCGGCATGTTTCTCAATCAATCCTATAAACTCATCAACAGACATTGAAAGACCTGCTTTAATTAGATTCATGTCATTCAAATCAATCTTGCTACCATCCGGCACATAGTAATCTGAAACTTCTTTCATGTATGCTTCTTTCTGTTTCTGTACTTCTGCCTTACAGGTTGAAACAGCTGCCGCTGTTTCCTCATTGAAGGTGGCAACAATTTTTTGATATTCCTGCTGATAGGCTGTTTCTTTGCTGTTCCATCCTCTTGACTTTAATCTTTCCAGAGATTCATCATACTTTATCAACGCATCCTGAATACCAAAATAACCCTTGTTTATGGCTTCTTTTGCATTTCTGATATACTTTTCAAGTTCCATTCTGTTTCATCCTTTCTGTGATATAATTGATATAAAACAAGTGTATCAAATATATTTTCGATATGCATCTACCGCTTTCTTAGAAAATGACAGAAAAATAAGACGGTACTTTATACCGCCTTACCCTTCAAAATCCTTCTGATTTGACTTTCAGAAAGTCCATACGATTCTATTAGTTCTGAAACTGAAACACCATTTTCACGTGCTTTTATTATTTCTCTGTTCCGTTCCTGCTTTTCCTTTGGTGTACCTGCTGCCGGAAAATAAATTGTTTCCCCGGCAAACATAACCAACAAACTCAAATAAACATCTTTATCAACTACAGATTTCAATTTGTTCAATGCACGTTCATTTTTATTCAGTGCAATCACTTCCTTTTTCGACCCACACACAAAGAAAATCATAGTGTACCTGATCAAATAACTGTATTGCTTCTTCATGCTTTTTGAATACCCAACCAATACGGTGATTTGTTTCAGTTGCCACTTGCTTATGGGACTTAAATTGAACATATAATTTATGCAGCACTTTGATATAATTCAAATCACGCAATTCTTTGATTTTTGTTGTGCACTCATCCGTAACAGTCCACAATTCAATTTTTTTCTTTTCAATCTTCTTATCTAGTTCTGCAAGTTCTACCGCCATAGTTGAAACCCGGTCTGTTGTGTGGCTTGTCTGTACACGTTCCTTTGAAATATCAATGCTGCCTATATTGGCAGCACGTTCCTGTAATTCCTTTCGATAATCCAACATATCTTCAATATGCTGTTTCTTATCCAGTATGGATTGAAAGTATTTTTCCGCTAAAGATTTCATGATTCCTCACCTTTCTTTTCTATATCCCTTAATTTAACATTTAGTACAATGGCTATTTTAGAAGCAACCCTATCATCTAATTCTTTTTCCTGATCAAGAATCTTTTTCAATGATGGTTCATTCATGTTAATTCTCTTACACAAATCTTTGATGAAAAACCCCTTTTCTGCCATGTGATCAAACAACTTTTCTTTATCAATCTTCATAAAAGCACCGCCTTTACTTAATAAATAGTTTTGGATGTGGCACAATTATTTCTTGTCCTGCATTCCAGTTGTAAATCCAGTTTTTCAAATCATAAAGTGATTTTTCTTGCAATAACAGATGTTTCCCTTTACAGACACTTGATAACAAGTTAGCTGAATATGTGGTTTTATTCATAATAGCCTGAAATCGCATATTTTCAAGCCCCTGTAATATCTTCAACGATTTCAAAAAAGATTTCTTTCTTATCCTTTCATCTGTCGCAAATTGCAAATAATCAAAAGGGAATTCAAACTGAATACCATGTTTTGCTGCATATTTTAACATTCTATAAGCAATTTCATCATAACCTCCCTTTGTCACATTCTTAATTCCTTCATATGGGTTTATCCCGCCACATTCCCGGCATCTGTAGCCATACCTCATAGAATATAGTTTTGTGACACGTTTCCCACAGCAAGGACATAAAAAGAAGCGTTTCATTCCATAGCCAGTTTTTTGATACCCAAAATAAACCGTATTTTCTTTACCTTCCTTTGTCTGAAATGTGGCTGATTTTGCATCAGGTGGTACTTTCTCTTTGAATTGTTTAATCTCTATGTATTCCATCACATCACCCCTTTATAAGTTCCTACGCGCGCGAGAGAGAGAAACCCGAAATTCTAAATTATTTTTAAGCATTTGAGTTATTTTGAAAATTACGTTGCATTGAAAACCTAGTAAACTCAACGTTTCTTTAAAATCGTTCGCTATTCGTGTTTGTTTTGAAAATCGGTAAAACGTTCGGTATTCGTTGCATTTTTACCAGTTCCCTCTGTACCTTCCAAGCCAAATCATCTGTGAAGGACTTCACCAACATCAGGTAACCTGTTTCTGTCATTAAGGTAACTTCATTTTGTTGTCTGGAATCCATGTTTCCTATCGCCGTCCGAAATTCGGACGGCGATATTTTAAAGAAATCAACTCCACTAACAAAATGCCTTCGGTTATCGTTGAAACGCTTTCTTGCAGTCCCTTCTGGTCTTTTGTGTACGGTATCAATGTCCTTGAATGTTACTACCCTTTTACCTCTGTACTCTTTAATTTGTAATGCGGTTCCCTGTACTATCATCAGAATTATTACCACCGTCCGGTTCAGGTGCTGCAACACCGTTCCCGGAAGGGTGGCAGAATATTTTATTATTTACTCTACTCTTTCATAAACTGTTCCGTTACTGATTTGATATTCCACGGTACAAAGCCCCCTTTTACCTTCCTTCATAGTTCTGACTACAACAATATCATCATAAACCTCTACACCTGTAATATAAGCCACTTTTATTTCTCCCTTTGGTTTTAGTTCACAATTTGCAAATACTTTTTTCTTCATAGTCTTTTACCTCTCTTTTATTTACATTTATTCAGTCCTAAAAGTGCTTTGATATATACATAAACCAGACGTAAATGTCTCTTATCTAATTGATCAAGCATTTCAATAATAAGTTTTTTATAGTCCATTTTTTCTCTCCTTTATTCAAATTATAAAAAATACGTTCTAGAATCCATATAATCGCTATATGCACATTTTTAATTGACAGTTGATAAAATACACCGCCACATGGTAAACTATTGTTGTTCAGGTCATATGTTTACCATGTGACAAGCCCTTATGTAATCCCTGATTATGTAAGGGCTATTTTTATTTCAAAAGTTCTTGAACCAATCCACGGACAAAGAGTACATTCTCAATGCTCAATCCATGTGGAATATCATCAATCTCAGTATAAATATTATCCCCATCAATGCCTTCTTGAACATCTTCCCAAAAATCATACAGTAAATTATAAACTTCTGGAATTTTTCCTTCTTCAAATAAATCTAATAATAACCGTATTGATTCAGCAGAATTTGACACCGAACCCTCTTCACGTATTTCCTCATCTTCTTCTAAAATTTCCGCAACCCTCTGCATGTCCCTCAAATCCTGTACATCTTCAAGTTTACTTACAATATTTTTGATAGCTACCCTATGCTGTTTCTTAGTCAATTTTTTCATATCGTTTACCTAACCTTTCTTAATAAAATTCTGTATTTCTGATTGTGGTTTCTAATTTGTTGATTGCATTTGTAATATTTTCAACCTCATTGATTGCATTAATCAAACTACACTCTCCAATAACTGGCTGATTATTACCTGCTGTTTGTATATTTCTTGTTCTTTTCTTCTTAAAACACATACACTCTGTTTTCTTACACTCTTCTTTAATTATTGGACAAAACATAATTTTTTCCCTTTCCTTTCTTAAATAGGGGTAAGTAGGTAAGAAAAATAACCATTTGCATATAGGCTCATAGTTTATAAGTAAGTTATTACTAGCTTTATTTTTATGATACTTTTAATTAATACACATACCCTACTTACCTTAAATCATATTTTTACTTGATTTTATAAGGCTTTTCTTAGGGGTAGGTAGTTCTTTTTTTACTTACCCTTTACCTACCCTTCTTACCCCTAATCCGTATTTCTAAAACGGTCTGTCCCCAATATTGCTGGGGGGATTAACCATTTTTGAACACCATTCCTTTTCCCACGCTTTATTTCAGGATAATCTTTTGAAATTTTAGTCAAGGCTTTTCCAAGCGTAACCGCATCATATCTAGCTATGTCTGCAAATTCAGGTAAATTCTTTAATACTGACGGTTGTACCCAGTTCCACTTTTCTATAGGTGCATCAAAATCAAAGCGTAACCGAAGTTCATCTTCTGCCGGGAGCATTTCCATGACTTCCTTGTTTCGTTCTTCCAGCTGCTGCCTTTCTTCTTCCGTAAGCCGGAAACATTGTGGATTTTCACAGACCGCCGCATAACACTGTGCCCAAAACTGATGAAGGTTGTCTGGCAGTGTGAAATTACCCATATCTATTTTCTGATTGACTGGAATAACCCACCATCTCCGAAAACCTGTATCATCATTCAAGAATTCATCTTTGTTAGTTGTTCCGCAAAAGGAAGTTGACCTTGCCTTTGTGATCGGCTCTCTAGCGTACGGTTTTCTAATAGAATCCTTTGTCAACGTCATGAAGTTCTTAACATCCGATTTATTTGCCTTGAAAGTCCTGTCAATTTCTCCGATTTCTCCAATCCACGCACTTAGCATTTGAATAAGAATATCTTTATTTTTGGTGGTCAGTTCTTTATCAAGGCTCTGAAACCACAGCGGAACAGGTGACATCAAGAGAAAGAATCTTGTTTTTCCTATCCCCTCAGCACCTTTCAATATCAAAACCCCCTCTGGCTGAATTGGATCTTCAATAGTATTAAATGGAAGTGCTGCTGTCTGGTAAAACCATTTTCTGACTAAACTTTGTTCAAGGTTACTCTGAACCTCCAGTATTTCAAAAATCTTAGGAAATCGGTCTATCCCATCCCATGTGATTTCTTGCAGATAATCTTTAACTGGATTATAGGAATTTTCATCAGCTTCCAAAATAATTAAGTCAATCACCTGCTGCTTACCGATATTTTTCAATCCAGTATATTGCCTAAACCCATATTGCAACTTTATCGGCATGACGTTTTGAATATCTGTAACTGTGTTATACTCTTCTGGTATGTCCTCAAATTCAACAAGATTTAATAATTCATTGTATCTGATTGACATTCCCAACCCTGATAAGAACTTTCTGAACGAATCTGGGCTTATGTCCTTCTTTTTGGTGTCCTTCTCCATCCCAATCAACTTATTAAACGTGCTTTCATTCAATATTTGACTGCTCAAAATATCGTCAGGAATAGGACTATCAAAAATATACTGGTTCATCAGTCGGACAACATCAAAAGCCTGTTCTGCTGAATATCCCTTTTTACCTACAAGGTAGAAAAGATAACCTCCCAAGTGCTGCGTTCTATCACTTTCCGGGAACTCAACTTTGAAAGAAGCGTTATCCATCTGCAACGGATAAAGAAAATATGGTAATTCATCCACATTCTCATTATCAATAGAACCTTTTAAAAATTTACGTTCTACTCCGTTTATCCGCAACGGGATATGATCATCAGATGTTGGAAACTTCCATTCCATTTTTATCCCCAATGGACAGAGCCACCGGGAACTCTTATTTTTACTTTCCTTTAACTGTTCAGGTGTCCGAAAAAATAGATGTTTCCCTTTTTCTGTGAGAATGCAGTTATATTTTATTTTCAATGCATCCAATATTGCAATTATTACATCACTTCTTGGCTTTCCTCTGATTGGAAATTCTAATTCCCCTGTTTTGTGATTATAGTCGTCTATATCCACCTTCAAATACTCCGGGCTATATGCTACACCATAGTCACCAATATCTGGCGGTTTATCTAATGGATTCCGATTGTCCTTTGATTCTGCCGGATGCTTCCCATTAAATTTTAAGTAGTATGTTTTCATTTTTTTACTTCACTTCCTGTACTTCCGATAGATATTCTGCATATTCAATCCGGTATCTCATTTAATCACCCTCTTCCATGTCAATTAATTTCTCAACAGGAATATCAAGAGCCTTTGCAATTTTCCCTGCTGTTGCAGGCTTACAGTCAAAACCATTAGAAATTCTTCTATAGGTCTGATACTGAATTTTTACTGCCTTACATAAATCGTATGGATTCATACAAGCAGTAGCCAATGCAATTTGTAATTTCTGATTATTGATTTTCATTCTTCTCTTCTCCCTTCTAATCACAATAGTGATTATTTTGTTATTGTAATATTATCACTATTGTGTTATACTGTCAATAACAAAAGTGATTGATTTTTATTCACACTATTGTTATCCTTATTTCATGGAGGTGATTTCATGGAATTTGGAGAAATATTATATACCCTAAGAAAAAAGAATAATCTTTCTCAAAAGGAACTAGCTGAGAAATTAGACGTTGCACAAGCATCTATAAATTATTGGGAAAAAGGTGAACGTACGCCTTCAATAAGTGCTGCAATAAAAATTGCTAATTTCTTTGGTATATCAGTAGGTGATTTTTTTAGGGGAACAGTTTCTGATGTAAAAACAGAATTAAAAAAAGATACTACATTTTTTGAATACCTTGCTTCTATTGGTTATGAAATAGGAGAAAGTGAGTATAGTGATTTTCAAATGCACATCAAAAAATCCAATACTTACATCCATCTTAGTTCAGAAGATTTAAAAATTTTAGAGAACAACACAAAATTAACGATAGACAACTCAATCAAATTGATAGCATCAGCAAAAAAATCGGATTAACGTAAAAAACCGCCCCTGTTGCAGCAGGAACGGTTTTGAATAGATGTAACCCATAAACCTATAAAGGAATATGCGATACTTCCAAGACAAAATTAGTATAACACATTCCTTTATTAAATGCACCCATTTTTAGAAAGGAATGATACTATGAAACTACCTAATGGATATGGCAGCGTTTACAAACTGCCGGGAAATAGGAGAAAACCTTGGGCGGTACGAATCACCGTATCACGCAAGGAAGGAAAAGACGGTACTACACACTGGAAGTACAAATACTTAGGATATTATGAATCTCAGCAACTGGCATTAAATGCACTTGCACACTTCAATGAAAATCCATATGATATGGATGCCAACAAGACCACCTTTGCAGATGTATTTGAAAAGTGGTCAGCAGAGCATTTTCCAAAGATATCACAATCCAATATTCATGGCTACAATGCTTCATATAAGCTATGTGAACCGCTATATAACATGAAATTTGTTGACCTTAGAAAATCCCACTTGCAGAATATTGTTGACACCTGCGGAAAGAATTACCCTACGCTGCGGAAACTCCGGGTACTATTCAATGTCATGTATAAATTTGCTATGGAAAATGATCTGTGTAGCAAGGACTATTCCCAGTATATTGACATCCGGCAATACAAAGACCGTAACCCAAACAAATATGACCGCAAACCGTTCACCAAACAAGAAATTGAAGTTCTTTGGAATACTGTTGAATCAGATGAATATTTGCAGTTCCCTTTAATTCTTGCTTATACCGGGTTGCGTATTGGTGAATTTTGGAATTTAAAACCGGAAGATGTACACCTTGAAGAAAGATGGTTTTATGTCAGAGAATCAAAAACAGATGCCGGAATCAGAGAAGTACCTATTGCTGAAAAAATTCTACCATTCTTTGAACACTGGTTAAACAAAGGAAATGAATATGTATTTACCAACAGACAAGGCAGAAAATTCCTTGACCGCAATTTCAGGGATTCTTATTGGAAACCTATGATGGAATTACTGAACATGGAACATAAGCCACATGACACCCGGCACACCTGCGTTTCACTTCTGACAGAAGCAGGGGTTGATGAAAGAATCATAAAGAAAATTGTTGGACACAAAGGGAAGGGTGTTACAGAAACTGTATATACTCACTTAGATTTAGAAATCAAACTTGAAGCAATTAATAAAATATAGGCATAAAGAACCCCCGGAAACTTTCATTTCCGGGGGATTTTGTATAGTTCTCTTTGTAAGCAACCTGTAAGCAACGTGTAAGAAACTGTACATATCTTGTGCAAGATGTACAAAACTGAACACGCTGAACTTCTGCGTTTTTTGTTCTCTCTGATAACCTTGAAATTATCTCTTGCTGAACTGAAATTAACGTTTAGGTAACTGGGAACGCTTGATTTTACTAGATTCTTGGAATATAGTGTTGCAAACATGTTACAAACACAGGGCTTCTCATCACTCTTCAGAACACCTCATAGACTTCAATTAAGAAATCTGACAGCAAGTTCCTGAATAGCAAGTATTGGACCTTGTGCATATGTTTCTTGAGGATACATTCTTTCCAGACGTTCTGTTTCTTTCATCAAAAAAGGAATCATTTCTACATCTCCTCGAAATCCAATTACCAAGCATTTTTTCTGAAATCGCATTGGCATATTCAACTGCTTCAGGCTCAAGATATAAACTATATTCAAATTTAGCTGCCGAGAAAGGTATATCCGGGTGTTTATCTAAAAATTTATGTACTTCTTTTTTACTAATGGTTGTCATAATGTTTCACAACCTCCTCCAGCAATGGCAAATCACAACATCTTTCCTTTATTCTCTTGTCATTGCCATTCAATTCTTCATCTTTCTTAAAAAGAGTATCTCTTAATCTTTTTGCTGTCAACTGAATTTGTTCCCGATCAGCTTTAATACACTTATATTGATTTTGAAGCAAACGCTGATATTTTGAATCTTCCATTGCATCAATATCAATAAGAAGTAATGCCGATTCCACAACCGGTATCATATTATTAAAGTTAATTGCACCATATATTCCCTGATTAATTTTCCTAAAATCTTTTGTGTTCTTCATTTTACGATGCTTTTCTTTGGGCGATGTAAATGGAGTATAATATTTTATCCCATCAATCTCAAGCACCACACCTACATACGGCCGCTTTCCCTTTTTATTATCTGCAACTTTTGCATCATATTTTTTCAAATAATTGATGTATTCATCTTTGATATTATAAAATTTCATTTTTCCTCATCTGTCAAAAAAAGAGACGACTACTCGCCTCTTTTTCAGGTTCTCTCTTTATGGTGGAGACTCACCGCTTTTTTAAGTTCTCTCTTTATGGTGGAGACTCACCGGCTTTTTTAGGTTTCCACTTTATGGCAGAAACTCACCTAAGACAATTCTTTGTCTATAATAAGTATATGCAATTCTCCCTAAAAAATCAATATAATTCTATAATTTTTCAAAAATATAAACCTCCCAAGGAGCATTCCCTGAGAGGTTTGTAAAATCTTTTTGAAATTGTACGTTCCGAAAACGTATGATTAACGTTTGCAGAACTGGGAACGCTTGATTTTACTAGATTCTTGAAATGTGGTGTTGCAAACACGTTACAAACGCAGGACTTCTCATTGCTCCTCAGAACACCTCTAAATTATCAAAGAGGGAGATGACTAAAAGTACAAAAGTGTATCTTTTTTTCTCGCAACATTCAAACTCAATAAAATAAGCCGATAATCCAAGAAAAATGGCCATTCTTAGTATTATCGGCTCTACGTTTTAGCGTTTGGCTCTATAACAATTATTTGTTGTTGCCTTACATTGATTAGGTTTTCTTGTTTACATTTAGGGCAGTATATCCATTTTTTGTTATCATTTGTTTCCACTCTAATATGCTATTTTATTGTAAACTCACATGCCAAATAATATGTGTCATAATCCCAATCTTTTGGAGATTCAAAATAAGAAACACTTATAATTATCCGATAATGCCCTGATGGAAGTTCACCATAAAACGAAGAAATATCATATGCTAACCTCAATCTTTCTGATGGTTTTATAATAACATCATCTTCATTGTTTTTTGACGGATCAGAAAGTTGAGTTAATTGATACCATACATCTGATTCTTCTGTTTCGATTTCAAAATAAGATTCTGAACAATGGTATTCTTTATCAGAGTTGTTTTCGATAAAAAATGTCGCATTCTCTAAGTTAAAATCCCATTTTTTATCTAACGTAATTTCAACATCTGATAAAGAATTGATTTCTTCTTCATTTTCATAAGGCGAAACCTCGTAATATTCTTTTAAATTTTGTGGAAATACATTTTCCTCATTTTGTGATGAATTGCACCCAGATAAAATGCTTACGACTATTACTAAAATTATGCAGATACATTTTTTCATTTTTAAAACCTCCTCGATAAATGTTCAGTCCAATTATATGAAACAAATATCTATTTTTCATCAACATCTATGATTTTTATCCAAGCTGTAACACACGCTCCACCCTTATCATTATTCGCAATTTTCAATGTACCTCCATGCCTTTCACACAATATTTTACAAATATTTAATCCTAAACCCAAATGTTCAGTCGTAGTGTCTTGCGATGATTTGTAAAACGGTAATGTCACACGCTCTATATCACTATCCTTAAAACCGCAGCCATCATCAGAGACAGAAATCAATAAATATTGTTTTTTCATACTAATGTCAATATCTATCATTGAATTAGCATATCTAATACTATTAGATAATAAATTTTCATAAATCTGTACAACAATATCAAGATTGATAAATAGGTTTTCGTTATTATTACAGTTTGTCTTAATAGAGTATTTTATGTCCGTACAAAGCAGTTCTGTTGTATCTGACAAAGATTTTAATAGTAAGTTAAAGTTTATAGTCTCTTTTTTGATTTCTATATCTTCTAATCGGTATAGATTCGTCATGGCATTAACGTATTTTTCAAGTCGTTCCACATTCTTACGCATTGTTGATAATTCATCAATTACCTCTTGCTGGGAAACTAATCCTTTTGGAATAAATGATAACAACATTGTAGTATGCCCTTTAAGTAGTGTTAAGGGAGTACGCAAATCATGCGAAAAAGCAGCATTTAATCGTCTTTGTTCAGCAAACTGTCGTATCATTTTTTGATTGTTTTGATATAAACAATTTTTCATTTTTTCAAATGCAAGACACAGCTTACCCATTTCGTCTTTATAGGGGTAATACAAAGTAAAGTCCAATTCTTTGTTTTCGATTTTGCTATAAGCATTAGTTAGTAACTTTATTGGTCTTGCCAATTTTCGTTTTATAAAAATAGTTACGCAAAGCATCATACTGAATGAAAGAATAACAGGAATAGTGGCAATATTTATCATGCCTAAAGTAGTATCTATAATTCTATCTTGTTTGGTAAAGTTTGGTGAGACCTCGATATAAGAAACATGATTTGGATAAACATATTCTTGTACCGGGCGTTCTTTTTGATAGTCTACAATAAAACTACATACTTTCTTTTGGCTCGCATTATATATTGTATACTCTGTCTGGTCATTATTGTATTTTGCTATAAATGAACCATTTTCAGGTATATCATATCTTGTTGTCATGTCCTCATATTTATAGTTAAGATTTATTCTATAATTATCAACAAGAGCAATGGCAGTAACACTTATAGTAATACCAACTACTAAAGAAATGAGTGCGTAAAGAATAAATGAAATTTTAATACTTCGGTTATCAATATAGTATACTAATTTTTTTCCCATTACTTTTCCCACTTATATCCGCACCCCCAAACAGTTTCTATATAAGGATTATCACTCATAGAAAGAAATTTTGTTCTTATCCGTCGTATATGTTCCGTAACAACAGAATTGTCACCACAACCATCTAGCCCCCATACTTTTTCATAGATTGTTTCACGGTCGAAAACAATACCTTTGTTTTGTGAAAGAAATTCAATTATATCAAATTCTTTCTTCGTAAAGTTTATTTCAGCATTTTTATAAAAAACCGTTCGTGATGAATAATCAATTACTATACTTTTATCGAACTGTACTATTGCAGACGAACTATGTCTTTTCTCTCTCCGCAAATGGGCAGCAACTCTAGCTTCTAATTCATCAATAGAGAAAGGCTTTACAACATAGTCGTCAGCACCGACAGCAAACCCCTTGATTTTATCACAGTCCTCAACACGAGCTGTTAAAAAAATAATAGGACAGGAAACATAATTTCTAATCGACTCACAAACTGTAAAGCCATTCATATCTGGCATATTTATATCCAACAGAATAATATCGGGGTTTTTAGTAATTGCATTTAATGCTTCTTTTCCGTTAATTGCTGTATACACTACATAACCAATCTTGTAAAAATATTGATTTAACATTGATACAATATCTTTTTCGTCATCTACAATTAAAATACTCTGTTCCATAATTCGTTCCTCCTTAGTTAGTATATCTTATCATGGAAAAAACAATTTTTTAACAACTTTTATCTATTACATGTGTTTAACTATTCATGTGACATTTTATATTGATTACAATGTTAAATTTCATATCCATTCAAACAATAACGTATTTTACCTGCTGCAATTATTATAATCCCTTTTCTTATCGTTCTCTATCCATAGATTTTTTCTTAACTGACCGTTTCGGCTGCTGTCTGCCTTCCTGCTGATAGCGGTGCAGCTTTTCCAGTACACTCGCTTTTTTCGGATGTTCTAACGGTTTCTCCTTCTTCTGTTCCGTCTGATTTTTCCATGCTCTTAGTTCTTCGTTGTATTCTATAATCAATTCTTCTGCCTTGTTATAAACCTTCTGAAAGTCATGAACATTGGGATACCCTTCACGTTTTACGATCTGTTCCAAACTCTTGTGCAGCCGCTTTTCCAAATCCTCTAACAGTTCAATTCGCCCTTCCAGAGATTTTCGTTCTTTGCCTTTAAATAATCCTCGTAGCTCTGACAGTTGCTTTTTCAAAGAAGAAATATCCTTCTGTGTGCGTTTTATCTCCATGGACTGTCTCTGCAATTCATACATGAGTTTCTTCATATCTTTCCACTCCTGCAAGTCAATCTTTGGTACAGGTTTAGGTAGTAGTTTAAATTTGAAAATCACTTCCTGTAAAAAGTCTTTTGCCCCTCGAATAATCTGACGGAACATATCCGGCAGCCAACCGTATGTCCTGATAGATTGCAGCGTTTTGTCTGTGATTTTTTCCTGTTTAATCTTCAAAATATCTTCTTCAGGAACGCCTTCAACTAATGCCACATCAACTGTCCGATTCCATTCCTGCCTTGCCGCATTGTCTGCCTTTATCTCCTCTGCTTTCGGATTGTTCTTTCCAATTTTCTTCGTTGCCAAATATACGCCGCCCTGTTGGAATACGGATAATTTTTCTGATTCCTCTTTTACATATCGGTTAATCGTATCGGTAAACAGTTCCTTGACTTCTTTGGTAAAGGCTTTGTTCTTAAACCATTCATCCTTTTTCGTGAAGATATGGCTTTCATAAACTTCTCCTTTGGGAATAATACTACATCCCGCCCGAAGATTGCCCTGCTCGTCTAAAACCTCTTTCTTTGTGCGTCTATGCTTTCCCTGCTCATCATAAAACATATTTCGAGTTGCAATCTTTACTTCGGGTTGCTCCAACATTTTCCGTTCACTGAATACCAGATGGATGTGATAATTCGTCTTTGTCTTGTTGTGATGAAGGGCAGCACTGCACCTCACACCATATCTTTTATAGAAAGTCTCCGCAAAAAGTCTTACCACATCACCTGCCCTGTACTGAACAAAACTTTCGGGAAGTGCAATGATAAATTCACGCCCTTCGATACATTTTCCTGCTGAACCACTCGCCCTAAAATCCAGTTGATTTTCCCTTGCAAGATGTTTCCAAAACTCCAGTGTTGCTCCTTCCGTCTGATAGGTCGCATAAAGATATTCCTGCCGTTTCGGATTGGAGATATAATCAATCCTTCCTGCCACGTCGGACAGCTTACTTTGTCTGATAAATGAATGTCTTCCTATAAGCATCCTCCTTTCCCGGCTCTCGCCGCTTTTATTGTGAGTAGGTGCATAGGCACCTGTTTACGAACTGATTGCCGTGTCCGGCATAAGCCTCGCAGAGCGAAATACACAGAGTATAAACCGTAGGTTTGTGCGATGGGTGTATTTCGCTCTCAATCGCCGAGGGCTGTTTTTGTATTACATAATCTGATTATTACTCAGACTTACGTTTTCATTTATGGGCGTATCCGCCCTTTTGATTTGCCCATATCTGGGCTGCTTTAACATCTCCAACACTCCCTTCTGCTAAAAAATAAAATAAATTCAAAAATTACACGTATAAGCGTATAAACGTATTTTCCATACTTTTCAGAAACCTGTAATCCCTTGATTTCCCTGATGATATACGCATATACGCTTCTTTGGAAAATTCTTTTTTATCTGCTTTTCATCCGTATCAACGATAGTTGTCTATGCGTATCTGCGTATGGATTCCTTGAAAGCCTCTGGCATTTTTCCCATTGTCTGAGGGAATATTCGTAGAATAATGAATGTGATACTTCTTTTCATTTTCTTTTAAGTACCCCGAAAAACTTTTTGCACTCATAGGTTTTTCCGTATTGTCTTCACACCAGCGGCAGTATGCCTGATATAAAATTTTAGAAGTTGCCGTTGTATTTTCTTCCAACCGGATATACCCGGATGACTGCATAAAAGCGATAATGTTATTCCCAGATTCCATAGCTTCGTGTAGATTTTTCTTTGCACGTTCGCTGATGGTAAAACGGTATTTATTTTTCAGTAATCGTTTCAATCCCTCCAGACACCAAAGGAAAATATCGTCTGCTTCTCTTTGCAGTTTCTCAATCAGATAGGGATCATCTACTCTGTCCGGAGGCACATCTTTGACCGTAAGGATAATCTGTCTGCGGTAAAATCCATAGGAACGATCATGTAAAGCACTCAGACTTCCGTTTCCAAAGCAAAGAAATCTGACATATAAATTCCCCTGTACGCTCTGCTTTGACTTCCTTTCCAAATCCATCTTATCCTCCAGAGTGACTATGGTTTTAATATAGTTGGTGTCTTTCAAGGCTTCCAGTTTCATATCATCATCCACCATCAAAAGTCGGTATTCCAAATCCGCCCTTGCGAAACGATTATGTTCTACTTTCTGAATATTACTTACATTCATATTCGTTCCGAGAATTTTTCTCATAACCAAACCTATACGGGATTTCCCCTCCCCACCTTTTCCTAAGATAATCAATAACTTCTGTGCCTTGTTGGATGGAATTAAACAATATCCCATATATTCCTGCAAGGTAGGAATATCATCTTCCTCCAACAGTTCTGAAAGAAATTTCAGCCACCGTTCCGGCTTTGCTTCTTTCATTTCATAATTTACAGGCAAGCGGTTCAGGCAAAACTCCTTCTTTTCTGTAAAATCTCCATTCAAAAAATAAGTTCCATTATTCACATGGATACGATCCATTTGCACCGGAAGTTCCTCTGAATAGGCTTCCAGTTTTAGAACCTCCAAAAGCTGTTTTACTTTCTTGGAAATTCCTTTCGTAAGAACCGGTTTTACCATTCTATAAATTTCTTTTTCTACTTCGCTGTCTGGCAGCATTCCATCATAACTGAAAAAGATACCGTTGATACACTTCAATGGCATTCTTTGCAGGAAATTTTCACAAAATACTACCTCATCAATCTGCCCATCCTCAAACCATTCCTGAGAGTACGGCTTAGAGTTCATTTCCCTCTGATCCAATGCTTCTTCCAGTCTGTTCCTTGTTGTTTCGTCTATATTCTTCCATTCGTTCTTCAATTCTTTTCACATCCTTCCCACTATCCAGTAAAAATTCAATTCTGTCCTGTAACTCTCCAAACACCAGTAGATCCAGATAGTAATTTATCTTTTCTATCTGCTGACAGGCTTCTATAAATTCTGCTTTCCATTCTTCCTCTGGTGTTTTTGGTGCATATCTTATTTTCCATTCTTCCAGCAAATGAAGATAATCCGATAAAATGCGGATACTTTCCCGTTCCCATTCTTCAAATTTCTTTTCGGTCTGGTACAATGTTCTTTTCGGTTTTTCTTTTTTCTTACTGGCATTCCTTTTCTTTGCGTTATCTGTAAAAATAGGTATCTGAAAATCTTCTGCCAGTTTCTTTGCTGCTTCCAATGGTTCAAGGTGAAAGAGATCTGCCACAAACGTGATCACATCCCCTTTCGCACCACAGGCAAAACAGCAAAATCCTTTGTCTACTTTCATACTGGGATGCCTATCATCATGAAAGGGGCAACAGACCATCCCGTTTTTATTGACTTTCAATCCGTACTGCTCGGCTGCCTGCCTTGCAGTTACATTTTCTTTTACTACTTGAAAAATATTCAATTCGACTCCTTTAAAATTTTCGTTGTATTCTCTCAGAGCCTTTGATATACTGAATTTGCGAGATAGAGTTATCAAAAACTCTGAGAAGTTGTCCTTGTGTTACGCAAGGGCTTTTTCTTTTCCCTGCTTTTTTGCCTCTCCATTGAAATATCCAGTTTCCTCCCATACTTTACGATCAGAACAGTAATAACTGAATTCATTGGAATCGCCCATCTTCATTGCCACTCCAAATTTCAAAATTCCCTGCTGTATTCCGATACGAACGTAATGAGCATCTTTTCCGATTGCTTTTGCAATTTCCGTAATCGGCACATTTCTTCCCGTAAATGGCGGCAATTCTACATATAATCTTTTATCCATTTTCCACATCCTCCTTTACAATCTGACTAAGTTCTTGATCTAAAGCTGTAGCAATTTTATATGCCACCTGCGGTGTACAGCTCTTTCCTGATATAATGCAGGAAATCGTCTGCCTTGACACTCCACTTAACTCAGCCAATTTCTTAATTGTTAATCCTCTTTCTCCCATCAAAATCTGCATTTTAAATACGTTTATCTTCATTTTATTTCTCCTTTCTTTTTTAATATGCACTTTTAATGCGTATTTTTATTATATGCACTTATTCTGCACATGTCAATACTATTTTATATAAATATGTACTTGTAATTCGTATTTTTCTATGATATGATAAACGTGAGGTGAATAATGATGAGTAATGAGAAGTTACATAACAATCAAATCGGACTTAGAATCCGTACTGCTCGAAAAGAAAAAGGTATCAACCAAACAGAGCTTGCAAATTTGTTGGGAAAATCGCTTCGCACAATCCAAAAATATGAAAGCGGAGAAATCGAAGTTTCCATTGCTATGCTCAATGAAATCGCAAAAGTTTTAGGCTGCGAATCCACATATCTTATAGGGTATGATGCTGAGAGAAAACCTTTAGAAAATCTTTCTGATATTATGAATTTCTTATTTCAGTTAGATAAGATAAAGGAGCTTGGCTTCAATATCGAAATCAAACGCCCGCCACATTATGATGGATGGGAATGTGCTATTACTTTTAATGGCAAAGATGTTTCTACGGAGTTAAATCAGGATCTCTGTCTATTCTTGGAAGAATTTGAGGATAAAAGAAACGAAGTCAAGGACTATCAGACAAGTCTTGAATCTTATCAGAAGTGGCAGGATAAAACACTTGCATATTACGCAAATGCAAAACTGACCGAAAAAGAAACAGAAAAAATCTCAAACGAAGAACGAATCCAGAGATTTCAAAAAATCATGAACGAACGGTACGGTAAAAAAGAGTCCTAATTTTAAAGGAGGATTTTTTAATATGAAATTACCGAACGGCTACGGAAGTGTAGTAAAACTATCTGGAAAAAGAAGAAAACCTTGGATGGTTCGTAAAACCACAGGCTATCGCATTGATCCAGTCAAAGAAAAGAAAGTAAATGAATATATCATTATTGGATATGCCGCCACAAAAACAGAGGGATTGCAAATGCTGGCTGATTATAATCGGAATCCTTATGATACAAAGGCAGCCAAAATGACTTTTGATGAAGTGTATGAGGAATGGTCTAAGAAAAAATTTCCTACGGTATCCGAAAGCAATATCAAAGGATACAAGGCATCTTACAAAACATGTGGCATTCTTTACAACCGAGTTTTTAAAGATTTAAAACTGGCAGACTTACAACAGGTTATTGACACCTGCGGAAAGAATTTTCCCACATTGAAGAAAATCAAAATCCTGTTCAACCAGTTATATGAATTTGCATTGAAGAATGACATCTGCAACAAAGATTATTCTACTTTTGTTGAAATCGCCCAATACAAAGACCGCAATCCAAACAAGCATACACGTACAAAATTCACGAAAGAAGAAGTTGCAAAAGTCTGGACAATGAAAGAGGACAAATACTATCAGATCATCCTCATGCTGCTCTATAATGGCACACGTATCTCCGAATTTCTTGATTTGAAGAAAGAAAATGTGCATTTGGAAGAACAGTATTTTGATGTAATTGACAGCAAAACAGAAAACGGAATCCGAAAAGTTCCGATTGCTGATAAGCTCCTGCCTTACTATAAAGACTGGTATAATTCTTGTCCTGATTGCGAATATCTTCTTCATACAGAGGATGGCAAAAGATTTCTTTATCGCAATTACTATGACAGCTATTGGACTCCTCTTGTGGAACAGATTGGAATTGACCGTACACCACATTGTACCCGGCATACCTGTATTTCCATGTTATCGGAAGCTGGTGTTCAGGATACAACAATCAAGAAAATTGTGGGGCACTCCGGTGCTATGACTTTGACAGAAAAAGTTTATACTCACTTAGATATGCAGGTTCTTGTAGACGCAATCAACAAAACCTTAGAAAATGAGGACATCGTAACTGCCGATGCAGAATCTGCATAACAAAAAAGGACACTCTCCAGTGCCTATCACCGAAAAGTGTCCTATATTTTTTAGATATTTTTGTTGCAAACGTGTTGCAAATGCGTTGCGAACTGAGTAAATTCCACCGCTTTTCACCACATCTGACAACTCCACAAACCCTTGTAAAACAAGGATTTGAACGTAAATCCGAGTTCCGAAGATTATCTCTTGCTGAACTGAGGTGCTCTACGAGCTGCCTTGAGACCGTATTTCTTACGTTCTTTCATTCTTGGGTCACGAGTCAGGTATCCAGCTTTCTTAAGAACTGGTCTGTACTCAGCGTCCGCCTGAAGCAGCGCACGGGAAAGTCCATGACGGATTGCACCAGCCTGTCCTGTAAATCCACCACCGTGAACATTTACCAGAACATCAAACTTATCTGTAGTTTCTGTAGCAACCAATGGCTGACGAACTACTACTTTCAAAGTTTCCAGACCGAAATATTCATCAATATCTCTTTTATTGATTGTGATTTTGCCAGTACCTGGTACCAGGTATACTCTAGCGATAGATTTTTTTCTTCTTCCTGTTCCGTAGAATTTTGTATTAGCCAATGTTCTTTACCTCCTCATTAAAATGTTAATACTTCTGGTTTCTGAGCTGCATGTGGATGTTCAGCACCAGCGTATACGTGAAGCTTTTTCAGCATCTGTCTTCCCAGAGGTCCTTTTGGCAGCATACCTTTTACTGCAAGCTCAATTACCATCTCAGGTTTTTTAGCCATCAACTCTTTCAGAGTTGTTTCTCTCATTCCACCTACATAATCAGAATGATTGTAATATACTTTCTGATCCATTTTTTTACCTGTAACTTTAATCTTCTCAGCATTGATTACAATTACATTATCACCTGTATCTACATGAGGAGT
Organism: Oliverpabstia sp.; assembly: GCA_034114925.1. Taxonomy (GTDB): domain Bacteria; phylum Bacillota; class Clostridia; order Lachnospirales; family Lachnospiraceae; genus Oliverpabstia. Next base: position 18,970 of record JAXEUM010000037.1, on the reverse strand, counting down.
GAAAACTGGTTTGTTTTTTCCTCTCAATACACTTGCAATCTGAGAAGAAAGACGTCCCAGAGTACATCCTTCAGCATCTACTACATACCATTTTCTTTCAATCTTATCTGGATTAGCCATAAAACTGTTCATGGATTTCCCTCCTGTTATTCAATCTAAAATTAATTATCTATTCTCATTCCCAAACAGCCAACATCCATGTCCGGGAGATGCCGATCTGTTCTCGTAATGAGCTATAATGTAAAATGCCTTCCCGGGGCTTTGGGTTGACATTTTCGCACTACGTCACACTGACTAATTATATTATACTGCCCCGTGTGTGTCAATATCTTTTTTACTTTTACCTTGCGTTTTTTTATGTTATCCACAGAATTTGCATTTTTTCAAAAAGATATCCACCGGATTTTCTTGTTTTTATTCTTCCCATTCCGGATATTCGATTTTTACCAGTGTCAGTCCTTCCGGACGGGCAGTTTCACCTGCCAAATCTCTGTTTTTACCTGCCAGAATATTTTTCACCTGCTGCGGCGGATAATATCCACCGCCCACCCGAAGCAGGGTTCCCGCTATAATCCTTACCATATTATATAAAAATCCATTGCCGCAGATCCGAATGGTAATCACATCCTCCTGGGAACGGTTGACTGTCAGGCTGTAAATTTCCCGTACTGTACTTTCCACTTCCGGCTTAAATGTGGAAAAACTTTTGAAATCATGTTCTCCAATTAAATATTCTGCGCCTTCCTGCATTTTTTCCACATCCAACGGATAATAGTGAAAATGTGTATACAACCGCTTGGTAGGATCCGGAAAACGATTATTATATATTTTATATTCGTAAGTTTTTATTGTTTGCTGAAAGCGAGGGTGAAAGTCCAGTGAAACCTCCCTCGACTCCCGAACCTTAATATCAGCCGGAAGCCGGGTATTCATCGCATAAGATATTCTGTCCGCCGGCATTCTGGATTCTGTATCAAATACCGCTACATTTCCCAGGGCATGTACCCCGGCATCTGTTCTGCTGGCGCCAATTGTTGAGATTTTTTCTCCTAAAAGTTCTGAGAGTGTTTGATTTAGCACTTCCTGAACCGCCAGTCCATTGGGCTGTACCTGCCACCCACAGTAATTTGTCCCATCATAGGCAACTGTTAATTTTACACGTTTCATTTTCTAAATCCCCAACACCCGGAAAGCAATGCTTACTCCCAGATATGCAAACATAACCACATATGCCACGTAATCCCGTCCTGCATAGGTCAGCGGTTTCATCTGCGTTCTCCCCTCTCCACCGTGATAGCATCTGGCTTCCATAGCCATAGCCAGATCATTTGCCCGACGAAATGCCGAAACAAACAGAGGTACCAGAAGAGGAACCATACTTTTCACTTTCTGAATCAGTCCCCCGCTTTCAAAGTCAGCGCCTCTGGCAGTCTGAGCCTTCATAATCTTGTCTGTTTCATCCAGCAGTATGGGAATGAACCGCAGCGCAATCGACATCATCATAGCTATATCATGCACCGGAACATGGATTTTATTGAGTGGTCTCATTAACCTTTCCAATCCATCCGTAAGCTGATTTGGCGTAGTTGTCAAAGTCATCAAAGAAGCGCCGATAATCAGGAAAATCAATCGAATTCCCAGTTTTACAGCCATCCGTACACCCTCTTTGGTGATCGTGATAATCCAGAAAGAAAAAATCGCCTCTCCCGGTGTAAAAATCATATTAAAAAACATGGTTACACCCATAAGCACTACAATGGGCTTTAATCCCCGCACCATAAAAGAAAACGGAACTTTCGACAGTCCAATCAATACCACCAGAAAAAGAGCTGCTGCTCCATCGCCAATCCAGGAAGAAAATACAAACAATGATACAATATACACTAACGTACCTACAAATTTCACCCTGGGATCCAGACGATGAAGAACCGAATCAGCCGGATAATACTGTCCTATGGTAATATCTCGAATCATACTGCACCTCTTTTCTCCAACGCTTTCATAATCGTCAGTTTTGCTTCCTCAATGGTGGTGGCTGTTGTATCCACATCCATTCCCTTTTCTTTCAAGGCATGTACAATATACGTAATCTGAGGCGCCGCCAGACCAATAGCTTCCAGCTCTTTATAATGGGCAAATACTTTTTTCGGTTCATCATCAAAAGCTTTTTCCCCATGATTCATAACGATAATCCGATCCACGTATCTGGCAATATCTTCCATACTGTGGGAAACCAGAATGATAGTAATTCCTCTTGTCTCATGGAGCTGTGCAATCTGATCCAGGATCTCATCTCTTCCCATAGGGTCTAACCCCGCCGTAGGCTCATCCAAAATCAGCACTTTCGGATTCATGGCCAACACTCCTGCAATTGCTACTCTTCTTTTTTGACCACCGGAAAGTTCAAACGGCGATTTCGCATAATAGCTTTCATCCAGCCCCACATGCTCCAGCGCCTCTTTTGCTCTTTTTTCACACTCCTCCTGCGTCAGATGTTGATTTTTAGGGCCAAAACATACATCCGTAAGCACATCTGTCTCAAAAAGCTGATGTTCCGGATATTGAAAGACCAGTCCCACCTGACTTCTCAATCCCCTCAGAGGAAATTGTTCCGCCCAGATATCCTGTCCCTCAAAACAAATCTTTCCCTGTGTAGGTTTCATCAATCCGTTAAAATGCTGAATCAATGTAGATTTTCCGCTTCCTGTATGTCCGATAATCCCCACAAACTGTCCCTGAGGTATTTCCAGATTTACATCCTTCAACGCGTGCATCTCATACGCTGTTCCCGGGTTATATATATACGATACCTGCTCTAACTCAAGAGATTTTTTCTCACATTTTTCTTTTTTCTCGCCTGAGATAAGACTCTCAGGCACTTTTTTACTTATTTCCCATGCTTTCGGAACTTGCAGTTCTTTTTTCTCTAATGCCTGAACCAACTCATCAATAGTCAAAATTCCATCATCAATTGGAAGTCCCGCCTGTTTTAGTTCATACGCAAGTAAAGTTACCTGGGGAACATCCAAACGATACTTTTTTAATTGATCCACGTTAGAGAATATTTCCCGTGGCGTCCCATGCATCACAATTCTTCCCTTATCCATCACATATACATCATCCGCCCAAACGACTTCCTCCATATAGTGAGTGATAAGAATAACAGTCACCTTTTCTTTCTGATTCAGCTCCCTTACCGCCCGCAATACTTCCTTTCGTCCATTCGGATCCAGCATGGCAGTGGGTTCATCTAATACGATACATTTGGGACGCATGGCCATTACCCCTGCAATTGCCACCCTCTGTTTTTGTCCTCCGGACAGTTTATTCGGAGAATGGTGACGATACGCTGTCATTCCCACTGCTTCCAGACTCTCGTCCACTCGTTTCCATATATCTTCTGTAGGAACTCCCAGATTTTCCGGACCAAATCCTACATCTTCTTCTACAACGGTTCCAATAATCTGATTATCTGGATTCTGAAATACCATTCCTGCCTTTTGTCGTATTTTCCAAATATCCTCAGGAGAAGAGGTATCCATATGGTCTACCCATAAAGTTCCCTCAGACGGTACCAAAAGTCCATTGATATGTTTTGCCAAAGTAGATTTTCCACTTCCATTATGACCAAGCACGGCAATAAATTGTCCCTCTTGAATATCCAAATCTACCTGATCGATGGCACGATTTATTTCCGGCTCTTCTCCCTCTTCACCATACCGCAGATAATCAAAAGCCAGCTTTGCAGCTTTTATAATTCCCATTGGTTCCCCTTTCACTTTTCTCTACAATATTTTACAAGATCTCTGTGACACTTTTTTCTTTCATTGGATGTATTTTCGCTGAAACAAAAAAGCCTGACATTCAGTCTCCTGAATATCAAGCCTTATTGTATATGATTTTTCCACACATTACAAGGAATTTTCCCTGTGTTTTCCACATTATTGTGTGTTTTTTCCCTTAACCTGAAGATTTACCACCATGATTCCCAAACATACGCATACCAGGGCAATCATGTTTTTCACAGTAAATGCATCTTCTCCCAAAATCAAACCTGATAAAAACACGCCAAACATAGGATTGGTAAATCCATAGATGGATACTTTTCCCACAGGATTATGTTTTAAAAGTAATGCCCACAAAGAAAATGCCACACTGGAAATCAAAGCCATATAAATCAACAGCAAACTACTTTTTACAGTAAATCCACTTACCTTTCCGCCCATTACCATGCCAATTATGGTAAGAATAATGCCACCAAACAAAAACTGCCATCCCGTAATTGTAAACGGATTATCTTCTGCTGTAAAGGTTTTCAAATAAACTGCTGCGATTGCTGCTGCCAGGCAGCTTATTGCCATAAATCCTTCACCATTGAAAGCAAATCCGCCTCCTAAGCCTCCCGGAGAGAGATTTACCAATATGATTCCTGCCAACCCTAAAAGACATCCTCCTGCCTTTCTCCAGGTCATTTGATCTTCTCCTGAATATCCTCGTTTTCTTGAAAAAACAAAATGGGCAAGTACAATGGCAATAAAATAATTCGATGCGGTAATAATAGCGCCTTTGCTTCCCTCTGTATGAGATAAGCCTACATAAAAGAAAAAGTATTGTATCACTGTCTGAAACATTCCCAGAATTAAAATATTTTTTCTGATATGAGGCTTGGGAAGCGGAAATTTTCCAGTTCCTATCCATCCAATGATCAAAGTCAATATTCCCGCCAGGACAAACCTGTATCCTGCAAACAACATCTGGCTTCCCATATCACTGTTTCCTATGTGAAATAATTGATATCCCACTTTAATACTGGGAAACGCGCTTCCCCATAAAAAAGTACAGATTAGTGCCAGTCCACACACCACCAGATTATTAGTAAAGACAGATGATGCTGCTTTCTTTCCCCCATTTTTCATATTACTCGTTTTCCCCCTCTTCTGCCATTCCTGTAAGCTGATCAATCAATTCCCATATTTCTTCTCTTCCCTGCTTTGTCTGAGCTGAAAAAGGAATAATCTGAGTCCCCGGAACAACGTTTAATCCCTGACGGACTATTTTCAATTGTTTCTGTACTTGACTTCTTTTGATCTTATCCAGCTTGGTGGCAATAATTACCGGTTCATATCCGTGATCCAAAATCCACTGATACATAATCTTATCGTTATTGGAAGGCTCATGGCGAATATCGATCAAAAGAAATACACAACGGATTTCTTTTGACTGATGCAGATAATCTTCAATCATTTTTCCCCATTTTGCCTTGATTTCTTCTGACGCCCGGGCATATCCATATCCCGGAAGATCCACAAGATAAATCGCTTCATTTACATTGTAAAAATTGATAGTCTGGGTTTTTCCCGGCGCCGCACTGGTACGGGCCAGAGATTTTCTGTTCATCAATGCATTGATCAGCGAAGATTTTCCCACATTGGACTTTCCCGCAAAAGCCACCTCTGGACGTCCGGTGGAAGGTAAGGTACTGGTAACTCCGCACACAATATCCAAAGAAACATTTTTTATAATCATACCTTTTCTCCTTCTGTTGTCAGGGCCTCTTTCAATACCTCTTCCATCTTATCCACATAGACGATACGCAAACCTTCTTTTATTTCTTCGTCAATCTCTTCCACATCCGGCTGATTCTGTGCAGGTACTAACACATTGGTAATGCCTGCCGTTTTCGCTGCCAGAAGTTTTTCTTTCAGTCCGCCAATCGGCAAAACCCGTCCTCGCAGAGTAATTTCTCCCGTCATAGCCAGATTTGCTTTTACTGCTTTTCCGGTAATCGCCGATAACATAGCTGTTGCCATAGTAATTCCCGCAGAAGGACCGTCCTTGGGAACTGCTCCCTCCGGAATATGGATATGAAGATCATTTGTCTTGAAAAATTCAGGATCAATTCCATAGATTTCTGCCACCGAACGAATGTAACTGATTCCTGCCTGAGCAGATTCTTTCATCACATCTCCCAACTGTCCGGTAAGAAGGAATTCTCCTTTTCCAGGCATTCTGTTCACTTCAATCTGCAGAGTATCTCCGCCCACACTGGTCCACGCCAGTCCGCGGACAATTCCCACTTCATCTTTTTCATTTACTTTTCTGTAACTATATCTGGATTTTCCCAAAAACTCTTCCAGATTTTCTTTATTCACTTCCACATTTTCCCGCTGATCCTGCAAAATCATTCTTGCCGCTTTCCGACAGATTTCTCCGAATCTTCTCTCCAGATTACGCACTCCCGCTTCTCTGGTGTAACCGGAAATAATTGCTTTCACCGCTTCCTCTGTGACAGCCAGCTGTTTTTCTTTCAGACCATTGATTTTCATCTGCTTGGGAATCAGATGTTCTCTGGCAATATGTTCCTTCTCATTCTCCGTATAGCTGGATATTTCAATTACTTCCATACGATCCAGCAAGGGACGGGGAATTGTCTGGGGATCATTTGCTGTGGCAATAAACAATACTTCCGACAGATCAATGGGAAGTTCCACATAATGATCCGTAAATTTATTATTCTGTTCAGAATCCAGTACTTCCAGAAGTGCAGAAGAAGTATCTCCCTTGTAATCACTGCTTACTTTGTCAATTTCGTCCAACAGCATAAGTGGATTCTTCACTCCCGCCTGAATCATCCCGGAAGCGATTCTTCCCGGCATGGCTCCCACATAAGTTCTTCGATGCCCGCGAATCTCCGCTTCATCCCGGACGCCTCCCAGACAAATCCGAACATACTTTTTGTTCAGTGCTTTTGCTACCGAACGGGCGATAGAGGTTTTTCCTGTTCCCGGAGGTCCCACCAGACAAAGAATCGGACTGCTTCCTTTTTTCGTCAGTGTTCTTACTGCCAGATATTCCAGAATTCTCTCTTTTACTTTTTCCAGACCATAATGATCTTCTTCTAATACTTTTTTCGCATTATTCAGATTGTTATTATCACGGGAAGTTTTATCCCAGGGTAATTTCAGTAATGTTTCGATATACCCTCTGGAAACGCTGCTTTCTGAATTATTAAAGCCCAGGCTTTTAAAACGCTTGATTTCTTTCAAAATCTTTTCTTTGATTTCTTTGGGAGCTTTCAAAGTCTCTGCCTGTTGCCGAAAATGATCTGCATCCGATACAGTATCATCCTCACCCAGTTCTTCTCTGATTAATTTCAACTGCTCTCTCAGAATGTATTCTCTCTGGTTTTTGTCAATCCGTTCTTTTACTTTGGACTGAATTTCCATCCGAAGCTGCATCACCTCGATTTCATTGCTCATGATAACTCCCAGAAGTTCATATCGCTCCTCCAGAGAAATCGCTTCCAAAAGCTGTTGTCTCTGCTCATAATTCAATGAAATATTGATACATATCTGATCCACAAGACGTTCCACCTCATTGATATCCAGAATCTGTCCCGCCAGTTCTTTACTGATCTTGGAATTTTCTTTACAATAAGCCAGAAAAATCTCTTTCATACTGCGGATCATAGCTTCTTTTACATTTTCAGACAGCTTTTCTTCCTCAGTCTCAAATCCGGCAATCTCTGCTTCCAGATAGGGAAGTTCTTCTTCCAGTCCTACCAGTTCTGCCCGTTCCACACCTTCCACCAGTACCCGCAGTACATCTTTGGGAAGTTTTACTACCTGTTTTACCAACGCAACAGTTCCCACTTTATACAGATCATTCATTCCCGGATTTTCCACCTGGGGATCTTTCTGGGTAATCAGAAAAATCTTCTGATCCTGTGTCATAGCTTCTTCCACTGCTTTCACAGACTTTGGACGGCTGATATCAAAATGAACGATCATATCCGGAAGAATGGTAGTTCCCCGCAATGCAATCGCCGGCATTACTTTTATCAAATTGTTCATCTATATCCTCCACATCAGGCGGTTTCCGGTCTTCCTGCTCGTTTCGCTGATGCTCTTCTCTTCGATACTTTCACTTCGCCGTGAATCAGTTTCGGACCTTTTACTCCTTTTACCGCCTCTTTTGTAATAATACATTTTTGAATTGTATTATCTGATGGTGATTCGTACATCACATCATTCATGGTCTTCTCAATAACAGAGCGCAGACCTCTCGCTCCTGTTTTTCTTTCCATGGCCACTTTTGCCACTTCCTGAAGCGCTTCTTCATCAAATTCCAGTTCCACTCCGTCCATATTCATCAGCGCCTGATACTGTTTTACCAATGAATTTTTCGGCTCTTTCAAAATACGAACCAGTGCATTCTCATCGAGAGCATCCAAAGATACCACTACCGGCACACGCCCGATAAACTCCGGAATCAATCCAAATTTGATAAAATCCTGAGGCATAACTTCTTTCAGAATCTCACCTACATTTTTCTCATGTTTCATGCCAAGCGAACCATTAAATCCGATCGTCTTGGTATCCATACGATTTTCAATAATTTTTTCCAGTCCTTCAAAAGCGCCGCCGCAGATAAATAAAATATCGGTAGTATCGATCTGCAAAAATTCCTGATGAGGATGTTTTCTTCCCCCCTGAGGAGGTACAGACGCTACCGTTCCCTCCAGAATCTTCAAAAGCGCCTGCTGTACGCCTTCACCGGACACATCGCGGGTAATGGAAGCATTTTCAGATTTTCTTGTGATCTTATCAATCTCATCTATATAAATAATTCCATGCTGCGCCCGTTCAATATCGTAATCTGCTGCCTGAATGATCTTCAACAGAATATTTTCCACATCTTCTCCCACGTAACCTGCTTCCGTCAAGGTAGTGGCATCTGCAATCGCAAATGGTACGTTCAGCATTCTTGCCAGATTCTGTGCAAGAAATGTTTTTCCTGAGCCGGTAGGCCCTAACATCAGGATATTACTCTTTTGCAATTCCACTTTACTTGTTCCTGCACTGAGAATTCTCTTGTAATGGTTATATACTGCCACGGAAAGCACCTTCTTGGCATCTTCCTGTCCCACCACGTATTCATCAAGAAACTCTTTCATCTCTTTTGGCGTCATCAGGTTAATGTCGCTGCCTTCTGGATATTCTCCTGAAAATTCTTCATTGATAATCTCTGAACAGATTTCCACGCAGGCGTCGCAGATATATGCTCCATCCGGTCCTGCAATCAATTTTCGAACCTGTTCTTCCGGCTTTCCACAAAAAGAACAATGAATTCTTGGCTCTCCATTTTTCATTGCCATACTATTTTCCCTTTCTGTTTTAATTTTATAAGAGGGCGCTGCACAGGCAGCCCCCTCTTATTCTGCTATCGTTATCTGTTAGTGATCACACTGTCAATCAAACCATATGCCTTGGCTTCTTCTGCAGTCATATAGTTATCTCGTTCTGTATCCAGTGCTATCTTATCCAGCGGCTGACCAGTGTTAGCTGCAAGGATTGTATTCAGTCTGTGTTTTGTCTTCAGAATCTGATCTGCCACAATCTGAATCTCTGTAGCCTGTCCTTTTGCACCGCCGGATGGCTGATGTATCATAATCTCGGCATTCGGCAGGGCGAGACGTTTGCCTTTTGTTCCTCCTGCCAGCAGGAAAGCTCCCATACTGGCTGCCAGACCCATACAAATCGTAGACACATCACACTTTACGTACTGCATGGTATCATAAATCGCCATACCTGCAGTCACAGATCCACCCGGACTGTTGATATACAACTGGATATCCTTTCCAGGATCTTCAGATTCCAGGAATAACAACTGTGCCACAATCAGATTGGCGCTCACATCATTCACTTCTTCTCCCAGAAAAATGATACGATCTTTCAGAAGACGGGAATAAATATCATAATTTCTCTCGCCTCTGCTGGTCTGTTCAATGACATAAGGTACTAAACTCATATTCAAGCCTTCCTTCTATCTATACTTTTCCTAACCGCCCGACAGCCATTGCTGCCACAACGATTATTCTTCTGTTTTTTCTACTTCTTTAGCAGCTTCTGCAATGAGAGTAACTGCTTCCTGAACAGCCATATCTGCTTTCATCTGTTCTTTCTCAGCATCTCCCAGCACAGATTTCAGTTTTTCAACTTCCATGTTGTACATCTCAGCCATTTTGCTGATTTCTTCATCCAGTTTTTCATCAGAAATCTGAATGTTTTCAGCTTCTGCAATCTTCTCCAGAACCAGTCTGCTCTGAATTCTCTGCATAGCCTGTGGTTTCATCTGCTCCTGCAAAGATGCCAGTGTAGAACCTGTAAACTGCATATACTGTTCCATAGTAAGACCCTGAGACTGAATTCTTCTTGCAAAATCATCAATCATCTGATTTACCTGTGTATCCAGCATAGCATCCGGAATTTCCATCTCAGCATTTGCTACTGCTGCCGCTACTGCTGCATCTTCTTTTGCACGTTTTGCTGCGTCAGCTTTTTTCTCTTCCAGATTCTTCTTGATATCTGCTTTGTACTCTTCCAGAGTATCAAATTCAGAAACGTCTTTTGCAAATTCATCATCCAGTTCCGGCAGTTCTTTTACTTCGATTTTCTTTACAGTACATTTAAATACTGCTGGTTTTCCAGCCAGTTCTTTTGCCTGATACTCTTCTGGGAAAGTAACATTTACTTCCATCTCTTTTCCGATTTCTGCACCAACCAACTGCTCTTCAAATCCTGGAATAAATGCTCCGGAACCGATAGTCAGAGGATAATCTGTTCCTTTTCCGCCTTCAAATGCTTCTCCGTCAACAAATCCTTCGAAATCAAGAGTTACTTTGTCACCGTCAACAACTGCTCTGTCATCTACATCGATAACTCTGGAGTTATTTTCCTGCTCTCTTTTCAGTTCGCCGGCAATTTCTTCTTCTGTTACTTCCAGATCACTCTTCGGAACTTCTACTCCTTTGTACTCTCCTAAAGTAACACCCGGTTTCAGAGCAACTTCAGCTGTGAAAATGAATGGTTTTCCTTTTTCCAGCTGAACTACATCGATAGATGGCTGAGAAACAATTGTTTCTTCACACTCATCAACAGCTTTGGAATATGCTTCCGGAATCAGTGCATTTGCTGCATCTTCATAGAAGATACCTGCTCCGTACATTTTTTCGATCATAGCTCTTGGTGCTTTTCCTTTACGGAATCCAGGAATATTGATTCTGTTTTTCTGTTTCAGATATGCTCCCTGAATTGCTTTTTCCAAATCTTCTGCGGAAACTTCGATTGTAAGTTTCGCCATGTTCTTCTCCAGCTTTTCTACTGATACGCTCATTGCTGTAGTTCCTCCTTTATTTTCCGGAAATAAATTCCGTATCACTTTTTTCTTATTCATGTATAGGTGATTACACTCTTCCATACTCATACATCTAAGGAGTATAACACAAGCCTAAAAAAAACGCCAGTATTTTTTCTCAGAAAAGCCTGTAAATAATGGATTTTTTAATTTCTTCGGCCTTTTCTTTATTTTGAAGTTGTTCGATCAAAGATAAAGAAAAGTCTATTGCCGTTCCCACTCCCCTGCTGGTGGTAATATTTCCGTCAACAGCCACCGGACCGGAACCTTCCACGGCGCCTGTAAGTCCTTCTTCCATACCGGAATAACATACCGCCGTTTTTCCCTGAAGGAATCCCAGACCGCCCAATACTGTGGGCGCCGCACAAATCGCCGCCATCATTTTATGATCTTCATTCCATTTTCTCAGAAGTTCTGTAAGACCCTCATGTTCTTTCAGGTACAAGGTACCCGGCATTCCCCCTGGAAGAACCAGTAATTTTCCTTCCGAAAAATCAACCTCTTCAAAAAGAGCATCTGCCTGTACCTGAATTTTGTGAGAGCCTGTGATATTTTTTCTACCCATGATAGAAACTGTGACCACCTCTTCCTGTGCTCTTCTCAGAAGATCCACCACGGTAAGTCCTTCTATCTCTTCAAAACCATCTGCTAAAAAAACATATACCTTACTCATATATAAATTTCCTTTCCTAAACTTCTCTTGCTTTGATGATACAAGCCTTTGCCGCTTCAAATACTGCGCTTCTTAATCCCTTCTCCTCCAGTATCCTTACCGCCTCTATCGTTGTTCCCTTTGGAGAACATACCATATCTTTCAACTCTCCCGGATGCTTTCCTGTTTCTAACACCATTTTGGCGCTTCCCAAAACTGCCTGTGCTGCAAACCGATACGCCTGCGCTCTTGGCATACCTTCCGAAACTCCTGCATCCGCCAAAGCTTCAATAAACATGAAAACATAGGCGGGAGAACTTCCGCTTACCCCCACAAACACATCGATCATCGGTTCTGTAACAAGTTCTGTTTTTCCAAATCCCGAGAAAATTTCACACACTTTATCCGTATCTTCCTGGGTTGCTCCCGGTCCCGGACAGATACAACTGATCCCCTCGCCTACCAGAGCCGGAGTATTGGGCATAGTCCGGACAATTTTCATTGGTCTTCCAAACTGCTCTTCTAACCATTCTAACGTTTTTCCCGGTGTAATGGACACGATTACGGTATCTTCTTTTACATCCTCCCGAATCTGGGCGATAACTTCCTGATAATAAAACGGTTTAATTGCCAAAATAAGTACATCTGCAAAAGAAGCTACTTCCTTATTGGAATCGGTCAGACGGATTCCCAGGTTCTTCGCTGCTCTTTCTCTGCTTGCCTCTGACTTTGCTGATGCCAGAATATCCTGTGGTGCTACTACCTGATTTCTTATGATACCTCCAATCATAGCCGAAGCCATATTGCCACATCCAATAAACCCTACTTTCATAACTTAATCCTCCCGTTACATATATTTTCTGCTGCTTTTCTATCTGTGCCGAGCTATCATCATATGATTCGCTTCTGCCTATTGGATATTCTAACATACTGATTTCATAAAGTAAATCGACACCTTTTTAAAACCACAACGGATTCGTCCATGCTGTTCTTCCATACCGATCAATACATTCCACTCTCACGTAAGTTTCATCTCCCCGTAGTTCATGTAATCCGTAGTTTAAAAGACCATTATGACTAAGTATAGTTTCACTGCCAGCCAACATTCCTCCGGCAATAAAATTAATCCGTTCTACTCCGGAACACTCCACAAATATTTTTCCGTCCTCTATTCCCCATTGTTCAATATGTGGTCCTCCCGAAAAATAATAATCTCCCGCCAACAGATGATTTACAATAGACTCGTGAGATAATTTCTCAGATTTTACCATCACATAACCACCCAGGCTATCAAAAAATTTTCCCGGATTATGATTATCATCTGAAGCGAATCCCATAATCTTTGTTCCTTTTCTTAACATCTGTTCCCAAAATACAGTATCATATCCTTCTCCACATTCTATCTGTGTCCCATAATTATATATCTCCATTGCCCAGATTCCAGTAAGCTTTTCTACCTCCTGCAGCTCCACTCGTGACCAGATAGGATGATTATATGTGGTAAAACAGCCCTTTTCTCTCAACCAGTCAGAAAGTTTCTGAGCAGCCATAAACCCGTCCCAGGTTCCCACATAAACCGGCGGCTGTAGCTTTTCGCCATGAGTAAACACTCTTTCTCCTGCCTGCTTCTGCATCCATTCATTTCCTAGAATCCCATGAATATGATGGGTTTTAATTACTCCTTTTTTCTCAGGATCCACCAGATATGCAGATGCCTCCACACCGGGAAGAAGAATAAAATCTTCACAATCGAATTTTTCTCTCAAATCTGTAAAAAAATCATGTTCACTGAAACAAAGAAAATGGTAACCATGATTTTTGTATAATTTTACAGCTTCTTCCGGTTTTAACCTTCCATCCGAATTTGTGGTATGAGAATGCAGATTTCCTTTATACCACTGCCCCTCTTCACTGAACATACACTTTCTCATATAGCATCCTCCACTTCCAAACAATTTCTTTTTTCCACAGACATCCATACCAAAGTGCCTTCCTCAAATACAGAAAAACTTCTAAACAAAGTATCTGCTGATACAAGTACCCCGTTTACATCCACTCTGTACCGAAGAACATTTCCTCTGGGAATACTCTCCACCACAGTTCCCTGATATTCATAACAATTTTCTCTGTTATATTTTTCTTTTCTTATAGAAATTGTTTCCGGACGAATCACTATTGCATGGCTTTTTTCATATTCTTCTCCCGTCACAGTTGCAAATTCCGCCGGTGTAAATACATTATAATTTCCAATAAATCCAGCCGCAAATTTTGTTTTCGGATCCGTATAAACATCTATAGGAGTACCAAGCTGTTCAATTTTTCCTTCATTCAGCAAACAGATTCTATCCGACATTATCATAGCTTCATCCTGATCATGCGTCACAAAAATTGTAGTTATATTTAATTCCTTTTGAATCCTTCGAATTTCTATCTGAAGATTTTTTCTCAATTTTGCATCAATTGCGCTTAATGGTTCATCCAACAGCAATACCTTAGGTTTTGTAACAATCGCTCTGGCCAATGCTACTCTCTGTTGCTGTCCGCCGGAAAGCTGAGAAGGATAAGCTTTCGCCTTTTCCTTTAATCCCACCAAATCCAAAATGTGTTCTACCTCTTTTTTTATCTCTTCTTTTCTCATTTTTTTAATTTTCAAACCAAAAGCAAGATTCTGTTCCACTGTCATATTAGGAAACAAACTATACTGTTGAAAAACCATTCCAATCTGGCGGAGTCTGGCATCTACATTCGTAATATCTTTTCCTTCCAACAGAATCTTCCCTTCCTGTACTTCTTCTAATCCGGCCAGGCAACGCAGCAAGGTACTTTTTCCACATCCGGAAGGCCCCAGAAGCGTAAGAAGTTCTCCTTTTTCCACCTCCAGATCAATCCCTTTCAGTACATGATTTTTTCCAAATGATTTATTAATATTTTCAAATGTTATATAAGCCATTATGACTTTTCCCTCCCATTTCTGCTGTTTTTACGATTCACAAAATAGTTAATTGTACCGGTAATAATCAGAAGAATTACTACTGCAGCACTCAATGCCTGCGTATCCGTTGCTCTGTTTCTGTATAAATAGGACTGAGCCGTTTCAAATTGAGAAGATGCAATAATTTTGATAATTGCAAAATCCCCAAACAGTCCTGCAAAACTCATCAACGCTGACGAAGCAATCCCCGGAAGAATTGCCGGTATTACAATTGTTAAATAGCTGTGAATTTTCCGATACCCCAACATTTCTGCCGCTTCCAATAATGCAGAAGTATTTACTGCATACAAACTGTTTCGTATTCCCTGATAGGTGACAGGTAAAATAAAAACACAGTAAATTAGCGCCAACATTACGATACGATTAGCCAGAATCGTATCTGTACCGGAATAAGTTCCCAATACGGAAGTAGCCAGAATAATCCCGTTGATCGTAGTAGGAATCAGACAGAAAATCTGTATGATTTTTTCCATTTTAGGCATATACACAATCACCACGTAGAGCGCCAGCAATACACTAATATTGGTAATCAATACCGGAACAGCAGAAATCACCATCCCTCTTAAAACCCCCATAAGAAACTGTGGATTTGTTATAGTTTTTATATAGTACTTAATTGTAAATCCGTCAGGAAGCAGTGTTACCCATCTTTCCGAAAATGAATAGATTAAAGTGACAATCAAAGGTAACATCAAAAAGACAGCCACTATAAATTTAAGCGCTATGAAACTTTTTCTATTTCTGTTCATTTTGTCATTCCCTTCTCAAAATATTTTTTAATCATATTAGTAATCCCTATTTGCAGTAACACTATTCCCAGCAAAATAATAGAAAGAGCACTTCCCATTCCCGGTCTCTGCCGTACATCTCCCACAAACATATCCACAATTTTAACCGGTAACAAAGAAATACTATTATTTACCAGGAGATACGGAGTAGCATATGTAGCGATAGCATTAGAAAACAGCATATTAAATGTTCCCAAAATTCCCGGCATCATTACAGGAATTCCAACCTGAAACCAAAAACGAATACTTCCCGCATTCATCAGTCGAGCTGCTTCCTTCCATTCCCTTTTTACCTTTTCAAAAGCAGGGAGTAAAAGCAATGTCCCCATAGGAATCTGAAAATACACATAAATAATGAACATTCCCTTCATGGAATATAAATTATAAGAAGACAACGGCGAAAATCCCAGCTTCTGTCCCAACAAAACAAATACACCGGCGGTTCCTAACATGGTAATAAATGCAATCGTCAAAGGGACACCGGAAAAAGTAGATGTCAGATTAAGCAGTGATAAATACCAGGTTTTCTTCTTACCAGTATCTCTGCTTAACGCCATAGCCAGAAAAAAATCTAAAACCAATCCCACAGTTGCTGATAACATTGTTACCCATAAACTATTTTTAATCGCCACAAGATAAATTGGTTTTTCAAAAATCTGTGCAAAATTCTCAAATGTCACTTGTCCCTGATCTATAAAACTTTTAAAAATCATACTGATCAGAGGCACACACTCAAATAAGACAATAATAAAGGCAAAAGGCAGAAAAAGTGCCATTCTGCCTCCTGTTTTTTTCCAATTTTTCATTTTTTTGCTCCTTATACTTAATTCATCAATGGAATAATTTCTTCTTCCCAACGAGATGCAATTTCTGTACAGGCTTCCGTAACTGCATCGTTGTCAGTCATAGGAATCGTATCTGTATATTCCGCATCATCAATCATCTTTTCCTGTAATTCCTCTGGAAGTTCCACATCTGAACGAATAGGACGAGCATATCCTTTTGCCCGATCAATCTGTCCTTCATCACTTAACAGATATTCTACAGCCAAAGCTGCTGAATATGGATGAGGCGCATATTTATTAATCACAAGACAATATCCGGACTGAATAGCTCCGTCTTTCATAACATGACAATCAATACTTGCTTCTGGTACTGTTTCCAATGTCAGATCCCGATACTGCAAAGTCAGATAATCCCATGTCAAAAGCACATCAATCTCATTTCGCTCCATTCTCTCCTGACTATATGCTCCTGCATCCAGTCTTCCTTCTTTTGCCAATTTTTCAAAAAATTCAAAAGCCGGATCCAGATTGTCAAGACCTCCGCCCAAAGCATATGCACAGGATAATACTGCCATTTGAGAAGATGCTCCTCGAACAACATCTCCTATTGTTACTGTACAATCACTGTCTGCCAATGCTTTCCATGAATCAATCGTCTCATCTACATTTTTATTATTTTGCATACAGCTCATAGTCCCCAGATAAGTAATTACCCAATTTCCATCGGGATCTTTTGCCCAATCCGGAATAGAATCCCAGGTAGATGCTTTATACGGCTGAACTACGTCCATCTCCATTGCTGTCGGTCCGAAAGCCTGTCCTACATCTCCCATATCCTTTGTAGGAGCATCCTTTTCCGTATCGAAAGTTGACAACTCTTCTGCTGAACTCATATCTGTATCCTCATGAGCAATTCCATATTTCTCTGTAATTGCTTCCCAGCTTCCTTTCCAGTTTGCCCAATCAGCAGGCATTCCTACAGAAGCAATTTCTCCTTCTTCTTTTGCTTTCTCAATAATCTCGTCAAGAGATACCTCTCTCAGATCCACTGACTCTGCTGCTTCTTTTGCACCACATCCAGTCATTACCATTGCTGCTGCACAAAACCCTGCTGCTACTTGTAACATTCTTTTTTTCATCACTTTTTCTCCTCTCATACTATTCAACAGCTATGATTCTATCATTGAGATTTTTCAGTAACTATCCCATTTACGTAAAATTTGTTTAGAAATCTGTAAAATACTTCTTTCCAATGTTAAATTTTATATTGATTCATTTTCTATATACATCCAGATTTTTTCTGCTATACTGTAAAGAAAAAGGAGGTGGCTGTTTTGCTGACCTGTGATTACAAAATCATTTCCATTGATGGAGATTATGCCCATTTGCAGAGAACAGATTTACCGGAAGAAGAACCAAAACTCGTCGCCCGCGCCCTTCTTCCACCGGAAATATTTGAAGGTTGTATGGTTCATTATGAAATGATGCAGTATGAAATGAAATAAGAAGAGAGTGTCAAAAGCCATGTAATACTTTTGACACTCTCTTCTTATTTCTACTTCTCGTCTATTGCTTTTTTTGCAAATTCTGTGGTCACCAATTTGTCATATTCTGCCCGATTTTCCAGTTCCCCTGCCTCTTCCAAAATATCCTGAAGCAGTTCAAAACTATCTTTTTCAAATATCAGATTTTCCTTCCATGTATTCTGCTCCTGGTAACGTCTCACAATCGTAGTGATGGTATCCAGATCATTTTCCTTAAATTGCGGCTGAATCACCTTGGCAATTTCCTCCGGAGTATGAGAATTTACATACAAAACACCTTTTTGAAGAGCGTTTGTAAATTTCTGAATAACCTGAGGATTTTTCTCAAGATAACTGGTTTTCGCACTGTAAGATGTGTAAGGGACGTAGCCGGAATCCACCCCCAGGGATGCCACCACGTAACCATCCCCCTCTTTTTCCAGGGCAGTAGCCGAAGGTTCAAACTCTACTGTAAAATCTCCCTGCCCACCGGAAAATGCCGCCGCCGTGGAACCAAAGTCAATACTCTGATTAATATTCATATCTGTGGCGGGATTAAGACCATTCTTCTTCAGAATATATTCAAAAACCATCTGTGGCATACCACCTGTCGACACCATTACAATGTAAATAATTGTCCGATAATTGTCCTGAAGTCGTTTGAGCCGGTAAATCCGGTAGATATTGATGCATCAATACCGTAATCTCTTCTTTTGTTTTCACAATATTGTAAGGTTTCAGCGGATTATCCGTATCTTCCAAAATCCCCAATTCTTTCATCAAATTGATATAAGGTAAGATACTTTGTTTCGTTTTCTTAAATCCCAATGCTGTGATATGTTCTGACAAGTATTTTGCAGATGTATATCCACGTTCATCTTCTATAATCAGCTTCATTACAAGAGCGATTACAGTATTTTCTCGGCGATTCATCTCATCAGCAGGACTGTAATTGATTAAATCAGACAAACCATATTTTAAAGTGATTTCCGGCATTCCCTCTTTATCTACGTCAATTCTCTCAATCAACAGTT
>JAXEUM010000036.1:0-20152 GCA_034114925.1 Oliverpabstia sp. | reverse complement strand
TGGGTAAACCCACATATGAGTTAATTAAGGAGGTTGGGGTGGATGAGAAAACAGATACCTGAAAGTGTAAAAGAAAGATTAAATAGAATTAAGACGGCGATAGAAGATGTTCCAAATACTGTTCCTAACGAGATGCGTACAACTTTTAATTTTAAAGGACGTAAATCTCCTGAAATAGCTGAAAAAGTTATAGAAGCTGTATGCGATAGTGATGATATTATTTATGATCCCTTTATGGGCTCTGGTTCGTTTGTATATGCAGCAATGGGAAAGGTGAAAAAGATTTATGCAACAGAATTGGATAATTACACTTTTAATGCAGTAAGTGTGTTGATGAATAAAGTAGACATGCTCAAATTGAAAGAGCAATTTGATACTGTAAAAAGTAATGTGTACGAAGAAATAATGGCATTATATGAAACATCTTGTTGCGGTTGCAAGAACTATATAAACAAAGTCTTATTCGATCCCGAAGAAGGGAAAGAAGGGTACTTTAATCCATCCAGCAACAGAGAAATAGTAAATGGGAAAAATGTAAAACTCGTAGAAAAATGTCCTGTTTGTGGTGAGAAAGCAAAAAGGTTTGATGAAGACGATTATAAAAAAATAATTAGCTTGGACAAGATAAATGTAGATAGATTTCCTAAAAATCAATACATTGTAAACAGTAGAATTAACATTACATCCTCTACCGGGGCAGATAAATATGATAGAATTTTCACACAAAGAAATAAGATAGCACTATTGATGTTGCAGGATGCGATAAACAAGCTTGAACCATCAGAAGAAAGGGATGTGTTAGAACAAGTTTTGGTTGCATCTATTTCTCTCGCAAGGATTGCGATGTATGGTTCAAGTACAGATATTTTGTATCATGTGGTAAGTCACGGCGCACAGGATATGAATGTTTGGTTACTTTTTGAAGATAAGTATAAAAGTTTTTGCAAGTTTAAGTCGGTATATGGTAATAAACAAATCGGAACAACGGACTCAGAAGTGATAATTATCAATAAGGATTATGCGTCCTATATAGATGAAAATCCTAATTTGAAGGTAGATGTTATTTACACAGATTTTCCATACACGGATCAAGTTCCATACTTAGAAAGAAATCAACTATATCGTGTATGGTTAGAAAAGTTTTATGATTCTAAATATGCTTTGACAGAAGAGATGTTAGCGCAGGAAATCGTTCAAACAAATGCGGAAAGCAGAACAACAAAAAGAGATATAGAAAATTATTATAATGATATTGATAATATGTTTTCACATTTCTCTAAAGTATTAAATAAAAATGGGCTTGTTTTCTTCACAATGAAGCTTGGAAAAGCAAAGTATTTTAAAACGTATATAGAAATTGTAAACTTAGCACGTAAAAATGGATTCGAATATGTGTATCAAATTGGCGTTGAGAAAAAAGATCCCACAATGAGAAAACAATCAGCATTTACAAATACATTTATGAATGAGATGATAGTTGTTTTCTATAAATTGCCGGAAGATAATAGATATTGGTATATCGGAAATGAAAATTATGAGTTTTTGCTTGTGAAAAAAGTGTACTCGTATTTAATTCGAACCAAGGAATATGTAACACTGACAAGTGCTGTGACTCTAGTTTGTAATGATTTAAAGTCTAAATATTCATATATAGCAAGCGAAAAAGATATATTGAGGATAAAATCATTATTAGAACAATACTTTAAAGTTGATACTGGCTGCATACAAATAGATAACAATCAATTGTATTTAGATATTGAGGATACTACAGATTTGTATACTAAATTGTATGATTTGATGCCGATTTTTATTAGACAGCTTTTAGATAATAAAGGAAAGTTTGTGTTGGAAGATGTTTATTTTGAGTTGGCGAATTCATTATGTGATGGTAACCCTAAAACTATTGCACAAATATTAGAAGATGAAAGCCATCAGAGAGACATAGAGCATTTAATATCAAATTATTGTCAGAAAGATGGACAATATTATGTTGAGAGAAAAGATATTAGCAAACCAAACGAGGATGCAATTGATATTTCAACTTTAAGTGGTACAGATTTTGAAATATTGGTACAGAGTTTGTTAAAAGAAGAGGGTTATGAAAACGTTATAAAGATGGGGGGGGCAGGTGATTTAGGTGTTGACATAATTGCATCAAAACGACAGCAGGACAGACTGCGGCATTATATTTTTCAATGTAAGCGTTGGGCATCCAATGTGGGATCAGATCCTATACAGCGTTTATATGCAGAAAGAATGAGAAGAGGACTGGATTATGCAGTATGTGTAACGACTTCTGGATACACAAAGGATGGAAAAAAGGTTGCTATGGATTTAGAGGTTGAAATTGTTGATGGAAACCAATTGATGCAGCGTCTTAATAGGTATTTTCCAGGAGAGTATTATAACGGGATTCAAAATGTGTAAACAAAAGTAAGCGATGTATAATCACACGGTTTGTCGCCACCAACTTTTCATGAGATAATCACTTCAGGAGTGAGGATATCTCTGGAACAGTTGCATTTGTATTTGGAGCTGTTTACTCTAACTGTGATTGATTCCGGTTGAATTCACTCTGAATAACCTTTAGGAGTGAATTACTATGAGTTCAAAAAGACTGCATTACTCTGATGAAAAGTGGCTTGACCTGATTAGCGAATGCCGATCAAGCGGGCTTTCTGACAAGGACTGGTGCATGGAGCATCAAATCGGTATCAGTACTTTTTATTACCATGTCAAACGACTTCGTAATAAAGCATGCAGTATTCTGGCAGCTACTGCCGGTACCGTGATTCCCTGCCAGAAGCAGGAAGTTGTAGAACTGAATTTCAATCCTGTATCTGAATTACCAATGAATTGTAGTTCAGAGGAGATTACTGCAACTGCTATTAAAATCTCAATGCATGGGATTCAGATTGAAATCACCAATGCTGCGGCAGAGTCTACAATCGTTCAAACACTAACGGCTCTGCAAAAGTTATGTTAGGCGACCTGTCCGGTGTTTCCAAGATTTTTGTAATCACCGGCCGCACCGATATGAGAAAGAGTTTTGATGGGCTCATGGCTATCGTGCGGGACAGCTACGACCTCGACCCATACTCCAATGCTCTGTTTCTTTTTTGCGGAAGAGACTGCCGGAAAATCAAGGCTTTGCACTTCAACAAGGACGGTTTTGTCCTGATGCAAAAAAGATTAGATGGAAGCGGTCGTTTCCAGTGGCCGCGCAATGCCTCGGAAGCACGCCTGCTTACAAGGCAGGAATTCCGATGGCTCATGGAAGGTCTGTCAATCGATCAGCCCAAGGCAATCAAAGCAGGAAGCAGGAAAAAAGACTTCTGAGTTTTGTACAAAACAGAGAAAAATAAAAACTTTTTTCCGGTCATAAAACGACGCTTTCCAGACTTATCAACAGCATTTTTTCTATTTTTGCTCCACCTGTGGAATACCGGACGGATTCCTTCCGTTTTCTTATTCCACGGTGGATATCTAACCTGAAAATCCGGAATCATCCATTGAATTACAGGTTCTCAGGTTAGATATCCACAGGATTTTATTGGTCAAAATGACCATGCATAAAATCAGCCGGTTTGCGAAAAACCTGATTTATTTTTATAATAACAGTAAAAATAAACAGGTGGTAAATCATGTCAAACAATAGCAACCGGCAAAGTGATATCAGCACTTTTCTGACAATCATTGAACAACAGAATAATACGATTGCGCTCCTCACAAAAAATGGCGAGGACATGCAGAATACCATCCGGGATCTGCGCCAGACCATTGCGAATCTGGAAGAAACCATTGCCGAGTTAAACCGGAGATTCTTTGGCATTTCAAGCGAGCATTCCAAAAATATCTCTCTGCCAGCAGACGGTAAAAAGTCTGATGTGGCGGAAGATGTATCAGAGGATGATGTAAAGGAGACTCCGGCGAAAAGTAAAAAGAGTTCAAAACCTCGTAAGCCAAAGGCATCCCGAGAAGAGCTTTATGCTTCGCTTCCGGTCTGTGAAGTCAAATGTCCACTGCCGGATGAACAGAAGTTTTGTCCGGACTGTGGTACCCCGCTGGAACCTATGGGATACACATTTGTCAGAGAGGAATTAAGAGTAATCCCTGCAAAACTGTTTCGGGTCCGTTACCTTCAGCAGAAGATGCGCTGTCCCGGCTGTCATGAAGAAGATGAAACAACGATCGTTGCGGCACCTGCTCCAACGTCTCTGTTTCCCCACAGTCCGGCATCACCATCCCTTGTGGCAATGATCATGTACCGGAAAGCGGGACTTTATCTTCTGTTTTACCGGCAGGAAATGGATTTTGGCATGAGCGGTGTTCCGATTCCTCGTGAAACGCAAGCACGCTGGTTTATCAAAGGTGCTCTTGAGTATCTTGAACCGATTTACAGTCAGCTGCATGAGGGACTTATAGGGAGAGACCTTATCCATGCAGATGAAGTTCCCTGTCAGGTATTGCACGAGGATGGCTGCAAGGCGACTCAGAAATCCTACATGTGGATTTATCAAAGCGGAAGTGATGGGAAACCTCCTGTGGCGCTGTATGAATATCAGCCGGGCCGGGCAAGTGCCTATCCGATTGAATTCCTGAAAGGATTTCATGGAATGATACAGTGCGATGGTTATGCGGCATACGGATGCATTGAAGATGTAATCCTTATCTGCTGTCTGGCACATGCACGCCGTAAATTCTTTGATGCAGTTCCAAAAGGAAGGCAAAAAAGAATCCGGCTTCTGGATATCAACTCGGAGCAGGCACTGGATGAACCCCTTTCCTCAGAGGAAGAGGCAAATCTGCTTCCAGCCGAAAAAGGAGTTGCTTTCTGCAATCGTCTGTTCTTCAAGGAACGTATGTATAAGGAGTTATCTCCAGAAGACAGAAAAGCAAAACGTCTTGAAGAAGAAACACCAATCTGGGATGAATTCTGGTCCTGGATTGACACGCTGGATCCATCTGGCGGAAGCAATCTGGAGAAAGCGGTTAAGTATGCCTTAAACCATAAGGAATCGTTAATGAATTATCTTCTGGATGGAAGATGTGAAATCTCAAACAATTCCGCTGAGCGAAAGGCAAAGGTTTACGCCACCGGGCATAAAAACTTCCTGTTTCACGACTCTGTTGACGGTGCGAAAGCAACCGCAATTGTTATGAGTCTTGTGGAGACAGCAAAAGCAAACAACCTGAATGCTTACAAGTATCTGTACACCCTGCTTTTGTATATGCCGGACTACAAAAATGAGCCCGCAGGCATAGAACAGTTGCTACCGTGGAGTACATTTGTACAGGATAAGTGTTCCGGAATCATAGATGATAGCCTGGAACTTCCAGAAAATCGTGGGAACCTGCCAATTTAGGGTTCCCTGGTTTGGATACCCGTGTTGTTATTTCCATTTGGCTGTGGATGAATCCCAAGTTAAATGCTTTTCAAAAATATCAACAAGAGAAGAATATTTGCTGGAGAGTTTTTCTAACCATCCATTTTGAATTAGAATTTCCATAAGTCCATTATCGTATAATTCAGGAGTAGATAACGAACCATTGGACTTTACCATATATTTTGCTTGGCGAATTATATTGTGTTCGATTTCAGACACATCTTCCTCTGCGTTATGCTTAATGGGAGTATCACTTCTGGAAAAAATCAGTATTGAATCACCATTCAATGATTTCTTAGGGCTGATAATGTTCTTTAAGGTGACCGTTTTGTCAACATGTATCTGGGTGATAAATCTAAAACAGTTTTTTTCTAATATTGATATTAGTTCATTCCAAACATTTAAATTGCAATCATGGAAATATAAACATAAATAATGATTAGGTTTTAGTTTGAGTGAACACATATTAAAAACCTCATCCAATAAATGGAAATAGTCCTCTCTGCTTTTGTTACGAGAGGGAGCAGATGATACAATTATTTCATCATTTAGATTATAATCTAAATTCAAAAATGGTTTGTACAATTGCATATATTCCGAATATAAAACCTGTTCGAGGTAAGGTGGGTCGGTAATTATTAAATCAACACCATTGTTTGGTATATCTTGTTCCGTTATTAACTGACTTCCTTTTTGCATTAACAAACATTTTCCCGGTGAAAGCATATTGTACGATTCGACAATTTGCGAATTGGCATAATTTTTTTTCATAAACGGGATGACATCATAAAATTTCTTGATTTTTTTAGTATATATATCGATGATATTTTTTTCAACACAATCTGTTTTGGGTATCCATAATGGCCACTGTGAGTTTGAATGTTTATCAGTTATTTTACATAAATGCAGTATGGACATAAGAATATATTTTAAAATATTTTGATATTCTGGCTCATACTTGTTAATAATGCTAAGTATTTCGTCCAAAACAGAAATATTGCGTCCTGTAAATATATTTTTAATATCATCGTTCTCCGTTACCGCTATTTTTGAGTTGTGCAGCAAATTAGTATTTTTGATGTTTTTAAATTTGCGTGTTGCATTTAGCTTAGTATAATCTTTTTTGTCGGGCTCTTTAACACCTTTTTTTGTGCAATTGCAACTGTAATTGATAGCTTTTATTGTTATATTGGAACCGGTACGTTCTGGCTTATCAAATATCACTTTTGAAATAGTCCCAATAGTATTGCACTTAGGACATATTGTTTCATAATAATGTCCTAGAGAATTAAGCTCCTGTATAAACTTTTCAAGTGTGCTTTTTATATTAGGAGTGGAATTAACAGATAATAAAAGTTTTGAAATAAACAATGGCATATCATTAATGTCACAACCTATAGCGCAACGAGACAAGTCGGTTTTGATTGCTTCAAGTGTGGTTACTCCAGAGCCTAGAAACGGATCAAAAACGACGTCTCCTCTATTCGACAAGGCATCTATTAAACTATCACAGATATTAAAGGCCTTTTGAGACCAATACATATGTGAGTTGTACATTGGATTGTTCTTTGTAGGTGTCAAGTTACATAATTCATTCTTTAGAGCATCTATGTTTACTTGATTAATGTTTTTTTCTCCGCATAGTATTAAGTATTCCAGAACTTTTTTTTGCTCGCTGTTACGATGGTTGGCGTGATTATAATCTTGTGTCACAACGTTAACTCGAGCATTGGTATAGTATTTTTGAGCAAGTTCGATTAATTCATCAATTGAAATGGTATATCTGTCAGTAGCTTGTTTTTCCCTGTCTTGAGGATAGGCATAGCTAATGGCTAAGTTTGTGTTGTTATAGGCACAAAAACTAATTAAGTTTTCCAAAGATTGCTTTGCGGAACTACGCTGGCTCAACTTAGATTGATAACGTCCTTCTGTGTATAATCCTTTTGTATATCCATTTTTTGTAATAGTCAATTCGGGATATTCATATTTGGCGGCAACATTCAATAAATGATAATATCTTGAATATTGCATGTCTGTATATGGGGGATCCGCATATACTAAGCCTATATTTGAAAAAATCTTTTCATCTAATAAATCTTCAAAATTTGAATTAAAAACTATATTCTTTCCAGAAAACTTGGAAAGAGGGATTGTTATATATTCTTTGAACTTTTTTATAAATAACTCATAAACATTTTTTTTGCGTTGAATAAACAGGCGACTTTGATTTTTTTCAAGACTGAGCGGTTGTGCCATGTGTCCATCTTTGGAAAAAACAGTTTCTTTCATTGCATAAAACAAGCATGAAAGAAGAGAATTTCTATATTGAGGAAAACACAAATTGATTATCTTTATGAGACAATCAATATCTAGAGCTTGAATTATTCCGTAATAGTTAGTTGCATAATATGTTGTAAATAGGTAAAAGTCGTTTGTTTGCTTTATATTGTCGACTGTTAAGATGTTTTTTGTTATATTAGAATATTGATTATTCCATACAGTTGGATATAAATTATAAAGAGTAATTAGCTCTTCGTAGTTCTCTTGATCAAGTGCTAGTTGCTCTTTCTTGACAAAGTCTATAATAGGCTTTGCATGTTCTTTTATTGCAGTAGTATATTCAACATCCAAAGAATTGATTAATTCAGTAGCTGATTCTATATCTGCTTGATTTAATATAGCATCGGCTATTATACTTGCATAGGTTTCGGCATCGTTAGCGTATACTTGATAATTATCTCTGAACATATTACTGACAGCAGCAGAACCTGAAAAAATATCCAAAATTGCTTTGCCGTCTTGTATATATGGTTCTATATTTTTTTGTATGAAACTACGGAGATTATTTTTACTCCCCTGGTAGTTTAAAACAGTAAAATTCTCCATGATAAAATCCTCCATGCGCTCTATTATAATAAGTGAAAGAGAAAAAAACAATCACAAATAAAAAAATATTAGTATTTTTTCTGCATCGGAAAAGATGTGTTAAAATAGTAAGGATGAGATGTAAGGGGTACAATTTCATCATTATAAGATATTTTTGTAAGATATCTGTCAAAAGAAGACGGGCGATAATTATCCAAACGATAGGTATTCCATGCGAAAGTCGCAACACGATACTCCATGAATGACTGCATGTCGTCTTTAAAACAACTTTTAAAAATCACGGTTCTCATATATGACCTCCTTTCAGGAATTGGTGAAGTGTTCCTGAAGGTGCCGGGCATGCAAGAGCACAATGCCTAAGCATCTGAATATCAAGACGTGCATAGTGCCTGATTGCATTTGGACTATCATGTCCCAGTACTTTTCTTACGGTTTCATAAGATATGCCATCGTTTACCATCGATGACGCAAGAGAAGCTCTCAAACTATGAGGTCCATGTTTTTTACTTGCAATGTTAATACCAGAGCGAATCATATGTTTTTTTACAGCAAATGAGACAACAGAATACGATATTTCTGAATAAGGGGCACATGATTTTAAAAATACATAGTCACTTGTGGATGCAGGACGATCTGTTGACAGATAATCCATCAGTGCTGTTTTGATTTCTGGTACCATGTAAAGTTCTGAAACACTTCCCGTTTTATTTTGGATAAAGCAGATACGCTGATTTTTGAAATCAAGAGAATCTAATTTAAGCGAGGCAATATCTCCTGCACGCATTCCTAATCGCGAAGCGAGAAGCAATATCGCATAATCTCGTTTTCCAAGAGAAGAAGTTCGGTCTACAGCATTTTCGATCTCGATGATTTCAGAGATATCATAAGTTTCAGGAATACGTATACCACGATTGAATTTAGGAACTAATGTGGAAAAATCTTTTTCAATGTATCCTTGTGCAAAAAGATATCTTAAAAAATCTCTTAGTTCAGGATAGAATTCTTTATTCTTAAGATTCACCGAAAACTGAATGATTTCAGAACTATTTATGTATTCAAGACTTTTACAATTGTTTTCATCCAGATAAGTAAGGAATAAATATAACAAGCGTTCTTTAGTCTTTAGAGTACTTGGACGATTTCCTATCTTGCGACAATGTTCAAGATAATCCGTCTTAATAGCATGATATTGATCTGGAACAGACAAATCTTTTCGTGGAACGGAATATACGAAACCTGCACCAGAACAGATATCATTTAATCTTCGAATGACTGTCCTGAAAAAACGTTTCGTCGTATAGTTGTAATCTCTTGATTCAACTTCTTTTTTGTAATATTGATCTGCAACTGATGAAGAATAATCAGTTATGTTATTAGCTAACATGAATTTTTTGATTCGTTTTACATGTTCCTGATACAGTTGTATCGTGCTTTTTGCATACTTTTCTTCTTGAAGTATTAAAGTTAGTTGATTATACAATTCATCAATAGGTATTTTGGTATTATTCATTGGACACCTCCAGCTTATATTAGTAAGTCCAATGATACATCATTATTCGAGAAGATTTCTTAGAAAGTCTTAATTTCTGGGCTTTCCAAGAGATTATCTCGAATAATAATTCTATTCTAATAAAAGCAGATAACCATCGGATTCCCAGACCAGACATTTGATGCGATCTGTTCACCTTCCACAAAACATATACAGAGTGTCAGGTTCAATAGGATTTTTACCAAGTTTTGATTCAATAATCGCTGCAAGCGAATCCAAACCAAATCGAAGATCTGTGTATCCAGTTACTATAAAGATATTTTTAAAGCATGTAGCATCATTTAACATCAGCAGCCACCTGCAAAACCATTTTCAGTAAATTCGGAGAAGTATTCTCAGAAACACAAACCCTCATAGAATTGATCTCGATTTCCAAAGTGCATGAATCTGATGTTGAACTCGCACGTTCCATCAATGCTGCTGGAACAGCAACAACCGATTGTGGTTCAACTTCAGAAGTCATTCCCTCTAGACACGCTTCCCGAACCTGGCGCAAACGATAGTAATAATTCGCAACTGTAATCTGATGTTGAACACACCAGTCTTTTACCGTAAGATTTTGCGGACGTCTTTGACACTCTCTGATCTGGGATGCCCATTCTTGAAGACGATATTGTCGTGCGACAGTGGTTGTAATTGAACTCATGCTCTTTACCTCCTCTAGTCTAGTCCTAAAAGTTTAGGCTAAACTTTTTATACTTGGTAAAGACATTATCTCAAATGTTTAGTGGCTTGTCTACGCACCCACTATGAGGCGCTTACGTTACTACGGGAATTTATTGGATGATACCGATTTCAAGTAGGATAATAAGTTTTGGAGAATATTAGAGAAGAAGGAATGGTCAGGGAAATCTTGTGATATTTTACATATTGTAAAGCTAAAATGTGGTTAAGAAAGTGTGGTTTTACTATAAAATGTGATCTCAAATACAGAAAAATTTATGAAAATAGATAAAAATTATAAAAATTCACGTTGAATTTTATGGCTTTTTCTGTATAATAAAAGTAGCGGAAACAATTGGAGAACCAAGGAATGAGCAGAAAGAATATATCACATATTTTATCAATATTTGATTTGTAAAGTTGTAAGGAAGTCTTGATAAATAGTAAAAAAGTATATGAAAAATATTATCATGGGTGTGTCATTTTTTGTGTTTTGCAAACGCCTAAATATTTTTATTAATGGAAAGGAGAAGTTATAATGATTAGAGTGACAGTGTGGTACGAAAACGTACAGGAGTCGGGAGAATTTCGGGAGGATCTTTTCTCAGGTGCGCCTGAAGAAATGAAAGAAAATATGAAAAAATGGCTTCCGAAAAGTGCAGAGGAGATTAAAAAGGTATACCCGAAAGGAGTGATGGGAACCGTAGTGGAACATCTGGAGAAATGCCCGGATTTCCAGGTTACCTCTGTGAATATGTATATGCCGGAATATGGACTGCCGGATGAACTTTTGAATAATACAGACGTACTGATCTGGTGGGCTCATGTGGCTCATGAAGTTGTACCGGATAGTTTGGTAGCGAAGATTCGCGAGCGAGTACTGAAAGGAATGGGATTTATTCCGTTGCACTCCGCACATCCCAGCAAACCCATGCAGGCAATTTTGGGAAGTTCCGGTACTCTGAAATGGAGAGAAGGAGATTACTGCCGTGTTTGGAATCTGAATCCTACTCATCCTATTGCACAGGGAATTCCGGAAAGTATTGAACTTCCGGGAGAAGAAATGTATGGAGAGTTTTTCGATATTCCGAAGCCAGATGATCTGGTATTTATGAACTGGTATCGGGGCGGTGAAGTATTCCGTAGTGGATGTACCTGGACACGTGGATATGGTAAGATTTTCTACTTCCAGCCAGGTCATGAAACAGCTCCGTCTTATCACAACCCGTACGTTTTGAAAATTATTGAGAATGCTGTACGTTGGGCAGCACCGGTTATGTGGCGCGACACTTTGGAATGTCCCAATGCAGTTGAGTCACCGGAGAGTAAAGTACAGGGTTAGAAAGGGAGTACAAATTTAAAAGATTATGGTTATAAACCATCCCCTGATTTAACACAAGACTGATGAAGATAATTATGCTGACACCCCCTCAATTCAGGTATCCAAACCGGATAACGAACACCTGAATTGAGGGGGTGCAGTATTACTATATAGTCAGAACAGGGAGTTGAGAGGAAAATGTAAAGGAAGGTATTGAGTTATGTTGCCGACAAGAGAAGAAGCTATTGAGTTGGTTCGTGACGGTGTAGTATGTAATCCGGGATCTTGGGGAAAGCATTGTTTAACAGCTGCTCATTGTGCAGAGAAAATTGCCCGTGCTTGTGGAGATATGGATTCTGAGAAAGCATTTATACTGGGATTGTTGCATGATATTGGGAGAAAATTTGGTGTGAGGCATCTGGGGCATGTTTCAGATGGGTATACATACATGAAATCATTGGGGTATGATGAAGCAGCCAAAATTTGTCTGACTCATTCATTTAATAGTCATACAGTGGACGAATATATTGGAAAATTTGATGTTTCGGCGGAAGAGTTGATGCTGATAAAAACTGAATTGGATAAAGCCGTATATGACGAGTATGACTGGCTGATTCAGCTATGTGATAGTCTGGCGGGGGCAGAAGGAGTTCTTGATATAGAAGAGAGAATGGGAGATGTTAAGAAAAGATATGGTTCTTATCCACAGGATAAGTGGGATTCCAATATAAGACTGTTGCATTACTTTGAGAAGAAAATGAATAAAAATATTTATCTTGTATGCGAGAAGGCAACATTTGTCCCGAAAGAGATTTGATATCATTTGGTAATATATACAGTATTTGGAGTTTATTATGTCATTAGGATTGAAACGTGGAATGGTACAACTTGAACCGCATAACAAGCAATGGGAAGAAATTGCTGTTCAAACAATGGAAAGTTTAAAAGCTATATTAGGGGAAGATGCCATTGACATACAGCATATTGGAAGTACAGCGATACCGGCGATTAAGGCAAAACCGATTATTGATATTGTAGTTGGAGTAGAGGATTTCAAACGAGTACTGTTACATAATGAGCAGTTGAGACAAAAAGGGATATTTTATCGTGGTTCGGATGTAGAGGAACAGTTGCTTTATGTAATGGGTGATCTGGAAAATGACACAAGGACACACCATATTCATGTTGTGAAATGGAATGAAATTGAGTGGAAGAATTACATTTATTTCAGAGATTATCTTAATGCCAATGAGAGCGTAGCTTTGCAGTATCAGAAGTTAAAGGAAGAATTGGAAAAGAAGTATGCAGAGGATAGAGTGGCATATACCAATGGTAAGCAGGATATGATAAAGAATATCTTGGATGAGATGGAAAAATTTAAGGAGGCAGGTTATGATGGAGTATTCAGTTTGTGCAAGTGCAGTATTTCAGGGAATACCGTTGCAGGATGCTGTTCGAAAAATACATACACTGGGGTATCGTGCATTTGAATTTTGGGACTGGGAGGATCAGAACCTTGAGGCTGTAGCTGAAGTACAGAGGG
This sequence comes from Oliverpabstia sp., assembly GCA_034114925.1. Classification (GTDB taxonomy): domain Bacteria; phylum Bacillota; class Clostridia; order Lachnospirales; family Lachnospiraceae; genus Oliverpabstia. Next base: position 6,803 of record JAXEUM010000036.1, on the reverse strand, counting down.
AAACGGGAATACAGGCGGTTGGAATGTGTACTCGTATGATACCGTTGAATGATCCTCTGCAAAGAAATGAATTTGTACAGGGTTTGAGAGATTCCATTTGTGCAGCCAGGCATTTGAATTGTTCTACCTTGATCGCTCAGGCGGGGCAGACTATTCCAGGGATAGAAAGAGAGCAGCAACGTGTTTCTATTATAGAGGGGCTGCGGGAATGTGTCCCTATTTTGGAAGAAGAGGGTATGGTATTGGTGTTGGAGCCATTGAATATTCTGGTGGATCATAAAGGGTATTTTCTTTCTGAATCGTCAGAGGCTTTTAGAATAATCCGGGAGGTAAATTCCCCTCAAGTGAAAGTGCTATTTGATGTGTATCATCAGCAGATTACAGAAGGTAATTTACTCTCCAATATGTTGGATAACCTGGAGTATATTGGTCATATTCATATTGCCGGAAATCCGGGTCGCCATGAGCCGTTGATAGATAGTGAGGTTCATTACCCCACTGTTCTCAAAATGTTGAAAAAAGCCGGATATAATGGCTTTATAGGATTGGAATATTTTCCGCAAAAAGAACCAGAACAGGGTTTATATGAAATTTTGCAAAAAATGCCCCTATAGAAGGCAGGAATTTAGAAGGAAATCGATTTTAGTTTTTCAATAAATTTTTCGGAGGCTTTGGAAAATACCTGATATTTTTTCCAAAGAATGTGCATATGTGCTTCTGTTTGCGGAGCAAGAGGTCGAAAACACAGTGCAGTGTTTCCAGAGGTATGGATGATTTTATCTAATCCGATGGCATATCCCAGACCTTCTTCTACCAGTAAGGATGCATTAAACAGCAGATTGTAGGTTGCTACAATTTCTAATTCGGACAGTTCTTTGTTGAACCAGGTGCTTAAAGTACCTTTGCTGTCGTCCTGATTGGAAATAATCAACGGTTTATCCCATAAATCTTCTGGCTGAATTGTATTCTTAGAAGCCAGCGGTGAATCCCGCTTCATTAAAACTCCCCATATGTCCTTGAAGGGTAATTCTATCGAATTGTACTTTGCATGGTCTACATTTCCAAACACAATCCCGAAATCAATCAATCCTTTATCCAGTTGTTCGCTGACAAAATCAGCATTACCGCTGGAAATATGGTAATGGATTCCGGGATAAGATTCATAAAGTTCTTTGGCGGCTTTTGCTATAAAACGGACGGCGTCTGTTTCTCCGGTTCCGATATAGACGTCTCCTACAATCATTTGATCGGAGAAGGATATTTCCCGTTCCGTTTTTTGCACAAGACTTAATATCTCTTCTGCGCGTTTCCGAAGAATCATCCCCTCTTCGGTAAGCGTTACTTTTCTTGTCCCTTTTGATCCGCGGATCAGCAGTTGTTTACCCAATTCTTCTTCCAGCGCTTTTATTTGAGTCGAAAGCGTGGGTTGTGAAAGATGCAGCGATTCGGCTGCTCTGACAATACTTTGTTCTCTTGCAATTGCAAGAAAGTAGCCAAGTACTCGCAATTCCATCGTCAATTTTCCCCCATTTAGTTGGTATGATGAAAGTATAGTCTGTTTTTCAATAGGTTTCAACTATTGAAATAAATAAAATATAAGTATTTGCTATTTTATTTCTTGTTTTTTATAATGAAAGCAGAAAGTTGAAAGAGAAGATAGGTGGTGGGATGTAGAGGTGGATGATAGAGAAATGAAGCTGGAGCAGCTCATTGCATATGGTTCCAAGGCAGCGATTATCCAAAATTTAAAAGATGCCGGATGTAGTCAGGAAACTATAGATTGTTGTATTACCTGTCTGGACATGGGACAAAAAGAAGAATTGCTAAAACGATTGGACGAGCATCGAAAAGGACTTTTGGACAAAGTACATGAAGGTGAAAAACAGATTGATTGTCTTGATTATCTTGTGTTTCAAATAGGACGATCTTCTTTTTCGCATGATGAATTTTAAGGAGGTAAGTAGGGTATGAAAATGATAGAGAATCAAATATTTGACGAGGAGCGTGCTCTTTATGGAAGCCATGAGCTTTTGATAAAAAATTGTTCTTTTGACGGACCGGCAGATGGGGAAAGTGCTGTCAAAGAAAGCAGTCATATTGAGGTGGAAAATTGTTTTTTCAATCTTCGATATCCATTCTGGCATGACCAAAATTTGACGATCAAAGATTCGGAAATGACATCGGACTGTCGAGCAGCATTATGGTATTCCGATCATGTGACGGTAAAAGACAGTAAACTCCACGGGATTAAGGCATTTCGGGAATGTAGTGATGTTACTATCCAAAACTGCGATATTATCTCTCAGGAATTTGGCTGGTCTGTTGGAAAAATCAGTATGGAAGATACTACAGCAGTCAGCGAATACTTTATGATGCGTTCCGAAGATTTAGCATTTCGCAGAGTGAAGTTTCAGGGAAAGTATTCGTTCCAATATATTAAAAATGCAGTTTTTGAAGATTGTGTTTTTGATACCAAAGATGCTTTTTGGCATGGAGAAAATATTACAGTACGAAACAGCACCATCAAGGGAGAATACCTGGCATGGTATTCCAATGGTTTGACGCTGATTAACTGTAAAATTATCGGAACGCAGCCATTTTGCTATTGCAAAAATTTGAAATTAATTGATTGTGAGATGCTTGAAACGGATCTGGCTTTTGAGAAATCTCAAGTAGAGGCAACGATCCTTACAAGCGTTGTAAGTATTAAAAATCCACTGTCCGGACGGATTACAGCGCCGGAGGTTGGGGAACTGATTCTGGATGATGATAAGGCAAAAGGGGAAATTATTATCACTGGTTAAATGGAAAAAATTTCCCTGGAGAAAAAAACAATGAAAATGAAACTTGAAGAAGGTCATTCTATCCCATGGGGAGAGTGACCTTCATTTATTTTGAAAAAACATATAGAAGGATATATGTCATTCCACAATTTCAGAGAAGTGTCAGAAATCAGAAAATATGGTATAATTATCGAATAAGCAGCAGAAAGGAGAAAGAAACATGGAGATGACGTTAAGATGGTATGGTTCCGGGTTTGATACGGTTACATTGAAACAGATTCGCCAGATTCCGGGAGTGACAGGAGTTATCACAACTCTTTATGATACGGCGCCGGGAGAGGTTTGGAGCAGAGAGAGAATCCGGGCATTAAAAGACGAAGTGGAATCTGCAGGATTACATATTTCCGGTATAGAAAGTGTAAATATTCATGATGCGATCAAGACCGGCGTACCGGAGCGAGAGCAGTATATTGATAATTATATCGAAACACTGGAAAATCTGGGGAGGGAAGACATACATCTTGTTTGTTATAATTTCATGCCGGTTTTTGACTGGACACGCACGGAGCTGGCGCGGGTGAGACCGGATGGTTCTACTGTACTTGCGTATACGCAGGAAGCGGTTGATGCAATTCATCCTGAAAAAATGTTTGAATCGATAGCAGAGGATATGAATGGAACGATTATGCCGGGGTGGGAACCTGAACGTATGGCTCACGTAAAAGAATTGTTTGCCATGTACAAAGATATTGATGAGGAGAAGCTATTCGCTAATTTGAAATATTTTCTGGAAAGGATTATGCCTGTTTGTGATAAATATGATATTCATATGGCAATTCATCCCGATGATCCGGCGTGGAGTGTATTCGGACTTCCCCGTATTATCACGAATAAGAAGAATATTTTGCGTATGATGAAAATGGTAGATAATCCCCATAATGGAGTGACATTTTGTTCTGGTTCTTACGGAACGAATCTGGAAAATGATCTTCCGGATATGATTCGTTCGTTAAAAGGCAGAATTCATTTTGCTCATGTCCGTAATCTGAAGTTTCTTACGCCTGACAATTTTGAAGAAGCAGCGCATTTGTCCTCAGACGGATCATTTGATATGTATGAAATTATGAAAGCGCTTTATGATATTGGATTTACCGGACCTGTTCGTCCGGACCATGGACGAATGATATGGGATGAAGTGGCGATGCCGGGATATGGTCTTTATGACAGAGCGTTGGGGGCAACATATTTGAATGGTCTTTGGGAAGCAATTGTCAAAGGATCGGTTCGGGAGAAATAGCGTACTACGGTTTGTCTTGCAGACGTATTTTCTGAATGTTACAATGAAAACAAAAATGGAGAAGTGAAGACAATGAAGCATGAAAAAGACTGGTATAAAGAACTGGTAATTTATCAGATTTATCCCAGAAGTTTTAAGGATGGAAACGGGGATGGAATCGGTGATTTAAAAGGAATGATTGAGAAATTAGATTATCTCAAAGAACTGGGTGTGAATGCTGTGTGGATGTCTCCTGTTTATGCATCGCCAAATGTGGATAACGGTTATGATATATCTGACTATTTTTCTATTATGGAAGAATTTGGCACGATGGAGGACTGGGATGAGTTTCGGGATGAGGCACATAATAGGGGAATTGCGGTGATTATGGATTTGGTCTTAAACCATACGTCTGACCAACATATCTGGTTTCAGGAATCGAAAAAATCAAAGGATAATCCCTATAGTGATTTTTATATCTGGCGAGATCCCGCACCGGACGGGGGCGCTCCCAATGGATGGATGTCTGTGTTTGGGGGCAGCGCCTGGGAGTATGAACCTGAGAGAAAACAATATTATCTCCATTTATTTGCAAAGGAGCAGCCGGATTTAAACTGGGATTGTGAAGAGGCCAGAGAAAAAATATTTGATATTATCCGTTTCTGGAATGAAAAGGGAGTAGACGGATATCGGTTAGATGCCATCAGCTATCTGGATAAAGGATTAGACGGAAGGGCAGATTCTCAGGAAACAATCGGAACGGTTGCCTGTGCAAATCTGGAAGGAACGCATCGTTATATCAGAGAAATGGCTGAGAAAACGTTTGCTCCCGGATGTCTTGTGAGTGTGGGAGAAGTGAATGTTAATAATGAGCAGGACAGCAGAAATTATTCCAGCGCATCCAGTGGGGAATTTGATATGGCGATTCCCTTTGTACCTCCTATTGTAGAAATAAAGACTTGGTCACCGGAAAAATTGAAGGAAGATCTGGAAAGAGACTACCGGATACTGAAGGAAGATGGCTGGTGGGCAAGATTTTTCAGTAATCACGATAAACCACGCCAGGTATCGCTTTATGGAGATGATGATTTGTACTGGAAGGAATCAGCCAAAATGCTGGCCTGTTACCTGCATACCTTACCGGGAACACCTTTTGTTTATCAGGGGGAAGAACTGGGCATGACGAACGTACAGTATGATTCTATAGAAGAATATGATGATATTGATACAAAAAATTACTATAGAACCCTGCTTGCCGACGGGGCGTCAGAAAAAGCTGCACTGGCAGAATCTCAAAGTATCAGCAGAGATAACAGCAGAACGCCTATGCAGTGGAACGACAGTGTTTATGCAGGATTTTCTGAGCAGAAACCCTGGCTGGGAGTGAATCCGAACTATGTGAAGATCAACGCTGCAAGCCAGATGAAGGACGATACCTCGGTGTTTCGGTTTTATCAAAAACTGATTGCACTTCGAAAAGAAAATCCTGTAATGGTATATGGAGATTTTACAATGTGCAGTCCCAAGGAAGGTCCGGTGATTGCCTACACCAGAAGTTCAGGCAATGTGACATGGCTGGTTGTCCATAATTTTTCCGGTGAAGATCAGGATTTTCGTTATGAGGGAATCCGTGGAGAAGAAAAGGTTATTTTATCGAATTATGATGAAACACGGATCGAAAAAGGAGTGATCCGGTTAAGAGCATATGAAACCATGATATTGGAATAGAAAGGAAGAATGGAAAATGAAAAAATATTTAAACATTTCCCTGATCTATGCGTTTGCAGCATTGATCTTTGGGGTTTTTTACAGAGAATTTACCAAATGGAACGGATATAGTGAAGTGACGACACTGGGAAAGGTTCATGGGCATTTGCTTATGCTGGGAACGATTGTTTTTCTGCTGGTTGCCTTATTTTCCACACATTTGAATCTGAAAGAATGTAAGATGTTCCAGGTGTTTTTATGGGTATATAATATTGGAATTCCTGTTACAACAGTGATGATGGTGGTGCGTGGTATTACACAGGTTTTGAACATATCTTTATCCAATGCGGCAGATGCTGCTATTTCAGGAATATCAGGAATCGGACATATTTTTACTGGTGTTGGAATGGTGTTATTTTTGCTTTCTTTGCGGAAAACAGCTGAAGACTAAAAATTTGAGCAGGTAGTTTTCTTCAATATAGACAAATCGCCGAAAACAGGGGAAATATTTTTTGAAAATTCTGTGCAAAATTATTATTGCATTAATATGATAAAGTGATAAAATGATATCAACAAAAAACACAGACTATGAAAAATATATTTCCACGAAGGCTATGAAGAGGACACATTCAGGAAGGAATTTGATTACAGAGAGCCGTCAGATGGTGAGAGACGACAGAGAATTTTCCTGCAATATCACCCCGGAGCTTCCTGCTGAAATTATTTCAGAAACTTGTATGGGATAATATCTGGCAAGTTGATAGAGTAAGCAAGGACGTTTTCTCCCCGTTATCGGAGAAGCTGTTGGATGACAGCGTAGAGAGGTCATAATTTTTATGGCAAGCAAAGTGGTACCACGGTTATTCCGCCTTTGCAGTCTTGCAGACTGCAAAGGCTTTTTTGCGTGTGCCGAGCATGGCACTAATCTTGCTGGTGCAAGTCCAGCCACGGGTATTTACCGCCAAGTGTAGTGAACCACAAGTCGGTATCAGTAATGGTATGGATGAAGGAAGTGGTGTAGCAAAGTTCTTGAGCCT
>JAXEUM010000035.1:0-4503 GCA_034114925.1 Oliverpabstia sp. | reverse complement strand
GGCTCCTTTGATGAGAAATTTAAGGTATGGCCTGCAAGAAAAATCGGCTCACCGATTCAATACCCTTGCAGATATTTTATCAAAAATCGCCAGGAAAGTCAGTAAAAACAGGAAATTTAAGCTTAATCAGCAGGCACTATTTAAACACGAACGAAAAAGATATTAAGGAGTTAAAGAAAAAAGATCCGAATGTGGACGAAAAAATCCGGAATTTTATGTGTGAGAACTTTTTTGATATCAGGACCTTTGGCGCTGTTATGACAACCTTTGTAAAAGCTGCGCTGAACTGCGGGCAGGTGCGGGGACCGGTGCAGCTTGGTTTTGCAAGAAGTATTGATCCGATTGTAAGCCAGGAGGTTACTATCACGCGCGTGGCTATTACAACAGAAAAGGATGCGGAGAATAAAAGTACGGAAATGGGCAGGAAAAACATAGTTCCCTATGCTCTTTACCGTGCGGAGGGCTATATTTCAGCAAACCTTGCAAGAAAGGTTACCGGATTTTCTGAAGATGATCTGGAGCTGTTATGGGAAGCAATTATAAATATGTTTGAAATCGACCATTCCGCAGCAAGGGGAAAAATGGCTGTGAGGGAACTGATCGTTTTCAAACACAGCAAGGAATTGGGAGATTGTCCGGCTTATAAACTGTTTGATGCTATTGAGGTAAAGAAAAAAGAGGATGTTCTGTATCCCAGGGAGTATAAGGATTATACGGTTAAGGTACATGAGGATTTGATTCCGGATTCAGTGGAGATTTCAAGAAAAATATGACGGAATATAAGGAAGAAGAATACCTGATGCTGTCCGGTATTCAGCATTTTGCCTTCTGCCGGAGGCAGTGGGCCTTGATACATATTGAACAGCAATGGCAGGAAAATGAATATACGGTATCAGGCGAGCTGCTTCATAAAAATGCGCATGACCCTTATTTCAATGAAAAAAGAAAGGATGTAATTACCAGCCGGGCCATGCCGGTTTTCTCCAGAAGTATGGGAGTCAGCGGAGAATGTGATATTGTGGAATTCAGGAAGGCGGCCGACGGGGTTACCCTGCACGGGCACAGGGGAACCTATACGATTTATCCCATCGAATATAAAAAAGGAAGCCCCAAGGATACCCTGATAGATATTCTCCAGCTGACGGCACAGGCTATGTGTCTGGAAGAAATGTTTTCCGTCAGGATTCCTGAGGGCGCTGTATTTTATGGCGAGACACGGCGCAGGGAAAATGTGGTATTTACGGAGGATATGAGAAAACAGGTGCGGGAGGCTTTCCAGGAGATGCATCAGCTTTATGACAGGAAATATACGCCCAGGGTAAAATGGTCAAAAAGCTGCAATGCCTGTTCGCTGAAGGATATATGCCTTCCAAGGCTGGGAAAAACATCCTCGGTGAAAGAATACATCCATAAGGCCATTTCGGAGGAAAACGAATGAAGAAGCTTCTGAATACACTATATGTAACCTCACAGGACAGTTATCTTTCACTGGATGGAGAAAATGTGGTAATTCTGGATAAAGAGCAGGAAATAGGGCGGATTCCGCTTCATAATCTGGAAGCGATTGTTTCTTTTGGTTACAGAGGAGCAAGCCCCGCCCTGATGGGCGGGTGTGCTTCCCGTAACATTTCGTTATGCTTTCTGTCGCCTCAGGGCAAATTTCTGGCAAGAGTGACAGGCAGTGTGAAAGGGAATGTGGTTTTAAGGAAAAAACAGTATGAAATGTCAATGGCTCCAAACACAGCCATAGGAATCGCCCGAAACTGCATCCTGGGAAAGGTATACAACTCACGCTGGATCCTGGAACGGGCGGTGAGAGATCATGGAATGCAGGTGGATGTACAAAAGGTTGGCCAGGCGTCTGATTTTCTGAAAAAATCTCTTACAAACATTGAAGTATGTATGGATACGGCACAGCTGCGGGGCTTTGAGGGGGAGGCGGCCAGTATTTATTTTGGAGTATTTAATGAGCTGATTCTTCAGCAGAAAAAGGATTTTATCTTTAACGGAAGGAACAAAAGGCCTCCAATGGATAATGTAAATGCCATGCTTTCCTTTGTTTATACACTGCTGACAAATATGACAGCTTCCGCATTGGAAACTGTCGGCCTTGATCCCTATGTAGGATTTATGCACACGGACAGGCCCGGTAGAGCCTCTCTTGCTCTGGATATGATTGAGGAACTTCGTCCGGTTCTGGCGGACAGATTTGTGTTAACTCTGATTAATAAAAAAATGATTACAAAAAAGGATTTTTCGAAAAAAGAAGACGGAGCGGTCCTGATAAATGATACTGCCAGAAGAAACCTGCTGACAGAATGGCAGAATAAGAAAAAAGAGGTTATCACGCATCCCTATTTGGGAGAAAAGGTGGAATGGGGCATGGTTCCTTTTGTACAGGCAATGCTGCTGGCCAGGTATCTTCGCGGGGATATTGATGAATATCCGCCATTTTTCTGGAAATAGGAGGCTGTCATGCTGGTGCTGATTACTTACGATGTAAATACGGAAACAGCCGCAGGCAAAGCACGTCTGCGCAAGGTGGCAAAACAGTGCGTAAACTATGGAACCAGGGTACAGAATTCGGTCTTTGAATGTATTCTTGATCCGGCCCAGTGTCTGACCTTGAAAGCTATGCTGACGGATATTATTGATGAAAAGGTGGACAGCCTCAGATTTTATTATCTGGGGAACCAGAAAAAAGCGAAGGTGGAGCAGATTGGGGTAAGTAAGGGGATTCATGTGGATCAGCCTTTGATTTTTTAGCAGCAATGGAACGTTGCATATTCTTCTCTCAATTATTCATGAACACACATATATCTATCAGCACCTATACCATATATTTCATTATGATTGGTCTCCTGAAAATTGAAGATTCGGTCCTTATTAGAGAAGATAAAATAAAAGATTTGAAAAGAATAATGAAATTAGTCTGACAGAAAAATATATTTAGATTATGGGACAATAAAAAATAAGAAAGAAAGCAGGTATAACCTATGAAATCTATTGTATGCCCTTCCTGCGGCGCCAAGCTCGCTTTTGTGTTCCAGCAATCTTACTTAAAGTGTGAATATTGCGGCAATGTAATAAAGGATGAAACGGTTGATGATACGGTGCGTTTAGAAAATGAGGTGCAGAATATTCTAACTGCCAAACCTTATATGTGGGAATATAAATTATTTTATACTGCCATCTCTCTTGGACTCCAAAAAGCCAGCGTGCAAAAAAATAAATTTTTATCACCGTTGCACTTTGTTGATAAGAACCCTCAAAACACAAAATATTATCTTGAATTATTGACTGCCAAGGTAGAGCTGCTGCCGATATATTATGACTCGCTGTACCAAATCTTTCAAGTTGATTTGCCGGATGCCTTAGGATTACCCGGTGTTCCGTGTGATGTCCAAAAACTGCTTGACACTGCAAAATCCATTACCTCCTTTTATGAACAGGTTTTACATTGGGGGATTGAATTTCATATCATGGCTATCCCCATCAATCTTAAAGATATATTTATGCTTACCAAAGATATTGCAGTTCCCTTATTAGAGGATGTAGAAGAATCATGCTATCGTGCCCTGAATGTTTTATACAATTACCAGCCAGGCACAAAAAACCAAACCGATCTTCCTTTTATTATCCGTTCACCTGATGTGACACCGTTTATGGAAGAAATAGAGAAGTTTATATAACTTACTCAAACAAACGGGGGAAAATGCTTTTGTACTTTAAATGAACTGAAGTTCATTTTGAGTACAAATCAAACGAAAACTGAAATAATTATATATGAATATATGCTTGGCCAATACCGTCGGATGGAAAATGCAAAATGGTAAGTGAATTTGTAAAGTATCCAATTGCTTCCTTTGACAATGTCTATCAGGATTGTTGCAGGTCGCTTCTGCGGGTTAATGTCATACACGCGCTTGGAGCAGGCACAATACACACTATGAATTCTCTTATTACGGGAATCTTTTTTGCCCAGTCTGTGATGCAAAGCTAATACCCCCATCGAAAGAATTAACATCTGGCGGGGATAAAAGCTTGTATCAGCATCTCCGGTTGGGGCTGAGAGTATAAGGTTTAGCGCATATGACAAAATGCTGTCTCTTGAATTCCCGATTTATTTCTTTGGCGGCAGCTACGATTATACCTGTTGTTATTCTTTGCAGAAAAAATATTTTGATATGGTTGAAGCTCCGAGGTAAGGTTTTTTACATATTTGAAAATTGTTCCCATAGTCCTTTGTGGGAAAAACCTTAACGGGGTGTTCAAATTTCTCTGCATTTTACTTAAAACTATTATTTTTGTTAGTGCGAATCGTAAGCTCACATTAATTTGCAAGGGGATTCGCACCAAATTTTTGTAAGTAGAAATGGAATTATAAAATATATTGTAATAGTATAGTGATAAAATTTTTGCGATGTTGTATAATTGGTGTGTTAGGATAAATTTTGGAAGGGATTTTTTGGATGTTTTTGCTGTCGAGGCTTATACAGCCTC
>JAXEUM010000034.1:0-17905 GCA_034114925.1 Oliverpabstia sp. | reverse complement strand
ATGTTTAGAAGTATCCTTCTGTCTAACAAAAAAAGAATAAGTCTGTAAGCTGTTTTTTGCTTACAAACTTATTATACGAGGAGGCGGTAGAGTGTCGAATATGACAAAACAGGCGCTGGAAGCTTCTCTGAAAAAGTTGCTGTTGCAAAAGCCTTTGGATAAGATTACCATTCAGGATCTAACTTCAGATTGTGGAATCAGCAGAATGGCTTTCTATTATCATTTTAAAGATATTTATGATCTGGTGGAGTGGGCCTGCAAAGAAGATGCAAGTCATGCCCTTCAGGGGAAAAAGACGTATGCTACCTGGCAGGAAGGATTGATGCAGATTTTTGATGCGGTATTAGAAAATAAACCGTTTATCTTAAATGCGTATCGCTGTATCAGCCGGGAACAGATAGAAAGTTATCTGTTTAGCCTTACTTGTAATCTGATTCGAAACGTGGTGCAGGAACAGGCTGTTGGCAGAGATATTTCAGAAGAAGATAAGGAGTTTATTGCAGAATTCTACAAATATAGCTTTGTGGGAATTATGCTGGATTGGATTAAACACGGCATGAAGGAAGAATACCATGAAATTGTAGATAAAATCTGTACAACAATGCAGGGAAATATAAAAAATTCCATTGATAATTTTACAAAAAGAGGGGAATGATAAGTTTTTTATCATTCTCCTTTCTTTGTAAATTGTGAAAAAAGAATAGCAGCAGTAAGATAACCACATACTACAGAACAAAGCAGTTATAAGAAATCTCAGAAAGGTGGTTATTTTATGGCAAAGAAAGGTAAGTTCGTGAAAGCTGTTTCTTTTGCAGCGGCAGGTGCAGGTGCGGCAGTCCTGGTTAAAAAAACGATGGCAAATAAGAAAGAAGAAAAGAAAGATTGCAGCAGAAACTCTGATTATCGGAATACAGAACGGGGAATGCATGGGAAAAATAAAAAAGGGATTTATTATTCCAATGGAAATTATGAAGCCTTTGCCCGTCCCGAAAAACCTGAAGGTGTAGAGGAAAAACAGGCATATATTGTGGGAAGCGGTCTTGCTTCTCTTGCGGCAGCATGTTTTTTGGTAAGAGATGGTCAGATGCCGGGAGAAAATATTCATATTCTGGAGGCTATGGATATCGCAGGAGGCGCCTGTGACGGTATTTTTGATGCCACAAGAGGTTATATCATGCGTGGCGGAAGAGAAATGGAAAACCATTTTGAATGTTTGTGGGATCTATTTCGCAGTATTCCTTCTCTGGAGATAGAAGGAGCGTCTGTATTGGATGAATTCTATTGGTTAAACAAACACGATCCTAACTATTCGTTGTGTCGTGCCACAAAAAATCGGGGAGAGGATGCTCATACAGATGGGAAATTTAATCTGAGTCAAAAGGGATGCATGGAAATTATGAAATTATTTATGACTCCCAATGAAGATTTGTATGATAAGACCATTGAAGATGTATTTGATAAAGAAGTTTTTGAATCTACGTTCTGGTTATACTGGAGAACAATGTTTGCTTTTGAAAACTGGCACAGCGCTTTGGAAATGAAATTGTATTTTCAGAGATTTATTCATCATATTGCCGGGTTGCCGGATTTCAGCGCTTTGAAGTTTACAAGATATAATCAATACGAATCCCTGATTCTGCCGATGCAGAAATATCTGGAAAATGCGGGGGTAGATTTCCAGTTTGGAACGGAAGTGACGAATGTAGTATTTGAATTTAAAGATGGAAAAAAAGTGGCAACTGCTATTGAATGTAAGGTGAATGGAAGTGAAAAGGGGATTCTTCTCACAGAAAATGATCTGGTATTTGTTACCAATGGAAGTTGTACAGAAGGTACGATTTACGGTGATCAGAATCATGCGCCTAACGGAGATGCGGAAGTTCGTACCAGTGGATGCTGGAATCTTTGGAAAAATATTGCAAAACAGGATCCGTCGTTTGGACGTCCGGAAAAATTCTGTTCCGATATTTCAAAAACAAATTGGGAATCTGCCACAATCACCACTCTGGATGATAAGATTATTCCGTATATTACGAACATCTGCAAGAGAGACCCACGAAGCGGTAATGTAGTTACCGGAGGCATTGTAAGCTGTCAGGATTCCAAATGGCTGTTAAGCTGGACCATAAATCGTCAGGGACAGTTCAAAGAGCAGGATAAAAATAAAGTATGTGTGTGGGTATACGGTCTGTTTACCGATGTACCGGGAGATTATGTGAAGAAACCTATGAAAGATTGTACAGGAAAAGAAATCACAGAAGAATGGCTGTATCATTTGGGAGTTCCTACAGAACAAATTTCCGAATTGGCTTCTAACAGCGCTGTTTGTGTTCCTACTATGATGCCATATATCACAGCTTTCTTTATGCCGAGAACGAAAGGAGATCGTCCGGATGTAATTCCGGATGGCTGCGTAAATTTTGCTTTTTTGGGACAATTTGCAGACACACCGCGGGATACCGTATTTACCACGGAATATTCTGTGAGAACGGCTATGGAGGCAGTTTACGGTCTTCTGGGGGTTGATAGAGGAGTTCCGGAAGTATGGGGAAGTGTTTACGATATCAGAGAATTACTGGAAAGTTCTGTACGCCTGATGGATGGCAAATCTCCGTTGGATATAGAATTGCCGGGACCTTTGAATCTAATAAAAAAACCAGTCCTTCATCTGGTAAAAGGAACTGTAGTAGAAAAATTATTGCGAGATCATCAGGTACTAAGAGATTAAGAAAAGAATTTAATTTCGAGAATAAGAAAAAGAGGTTTCATCTCTTGATATTCCGGAGAGAAAACGGTAGAATGTAGAATGTTTAGTGGCTGTGAAAGAGAAAGTTTTTTCACAGTCACAGTTACTATAGAAAACCGGGGGAATATGAGATGAAACAAAAGGTAAATTTATTGGAGGGTTCCATTGCCGGCGGACTGGCAAAACTGGCGTTGCCGATCATGGGAACTTCTCTGATTCAGATGGCATACAATCTGACAGATATGATCTGGATTGGAAGAATCAGCAGCGCTGCAGTTGCAGCGGTGGGAGCAGCCGGTATGTATATGTGGCTGTCCAATGGATTCTCCATTCTGGCAAGAATGGGTGGACAGGTGCTTATGGGACAAGCCATGGGAGCCGGGAATGAGGAGAAAGCACGCAATTATGCCAGAGCAGCCTTACAGATGGGAATTGTGTTTGGTATATTATATGGTTTGGTGGCAGTTTTAGGGAATCGTCCTTTAATTGGATTTTTTAATCTGAACAGTGAAAATGTTATCCGTGACGCTCGCTGGTATTTGATGATTACCTGTGGGGGAATTGTATTTAATTTCCTGAATCAGATTTTTACAGGTTTGTTGACTGCTATGGGAAATAGCGTGGTCACCTTCCGTTCTACTACCATAGGTTTGGTGGTGAATCTGTTTTTAGATCCGGTATTGATTTTTGGTGTGGGACCATTTCCGGTAATGGGCGCAGCGGGAGCAGCAGTGGCGACGGTATTTGCCCAGGTGATTGTTTTTGTACTGTATGTGATAAGTATCAGAAATGAACAGATGATCTTTAAAAATCTTCATGTATTTTCCAGAACACCTGTATATTATTTTAAAGAAATTGTATCCGTAGGATTGCCTACGGCAGTGCAAAGTATTATATTTACAGGGATTTCCATGCTGATTGCCCGTATTATTGCCGGATGGGGCGATGCGGCGGTGGCAGTTCAGAAGGTGGGAAGTCAGATAGAATCGATTTCCTGGATGACAGCAGAAGGATTTGGAAGTGCAGTAAATGCATTTACCGCACAAAATTACGGAGCAGGACGGAAAGACAGAGTAAAAAAAGGGTATCATACAGCACTGAAAATTGTCCTTACCTGGGGATGTTTTACCACGTTTGTACTGATGGTATTTCCAGAGACTTTGTTTAAAATTTTTATTACAGAAGCAGATGTGATTCCTATGGGAGTGGATTATCTTCGGATTCTGGCAGTTTCCCAGTTGTTTATGTGTACGGAGGCCACTGCGGCAGGAACGTTCCAGGGATTGGGAAAAACCATGCCTCCTTCTCTGACTGGAATTGTATTTAACGCTTTGCGTATTCCTATGGCTCTGGCATTGGGCGCTACCGTTTTAGGATTGAATGGTATCTGGTGGAGTATCAGTATTTCCAGTATTTTGAAAGGTATTATTTTGCCGGTATGGTTGGGGTATATTTTTTACCAATGGAAGAAAGCAGATAAATTATAATAAAACAAAAATCCTGTCGTTGGAAAAGCGACAGGATTTTTGTTTTATTTCGTGGATTTTAGTTCTTGTATCATGAAGATAGTTGTTACAAGAAATGCAATAAAATCCGCGATAGGACCGGCAAACATGATGCCATCAATTTCCATGAATACAGGAAGAATAAGAAGCAAAGGAATCAGGAAAATAACCTGACGAGTCAGAGAAAGAAATAAGCCTTTTCCTGGTTTTCCTATCGCTGTAAAGAAACTGGATGAAATCAGCTGCACTCCATTCACCATAACCATAAACAGAAAAATTCTCAGAAATCGAATGGAAAATTGAAAATACATAGAGTTTCCTTCTCCAAAGAGTGACAGAAGCTGACGGGGAAAAAGCTGAAAAATCAAGAATCCTGTGACAGACAGAAGTAGATTATATTTGATAGCCAGCCAATAGGTTTGTTTTACCCGTTCATATTGTTTTGCACCATAGTTAAAGCCGATAATCGGCTGAGTTCCCTGTGAAATTCCTATAATTACGGATTGTAGTATGGCATTTATTTTCATGACAATACCGCAGGCAGCCAGAGGGATTTCTTTTCCATATTCGGAAAGACCGCCATAATACGTTAGAGAATTATTCATAACTATTTGTACCAATGTTAATGCAATTTGGTTCAGGCTTCCACTCATTCCCAAGGCAGTTATGGAGCGCAGAAAAGGGAGACGCAGATAAAAATCTTCTTTTTCCAATCGGATATGTTTGAATTTTTTCAGATATCGAATAGCCATAATAAAAGAAACCAGTTGTCCAACCACTGTAGCAATGGCAGCGCCGGTTACCCCCATCTGAAATATAAAAATAAAGATGGGATCAAGGATCACATTGATGATTGCGCCGATTAACATACATTGCATGGAGTAGTCAGGACTGCCATCAGAACGGGCAAGGCAGCTCATAGTTTTCGTTCCGATCATAAGAGGCATTCCTAAAGCAGTAATGCGAGTATAGCTGGCGGCATAGGGCATTACATCCGGAGTGGCGCCGAAAATATTTAACAGTGGAGTTAAAAAGATTTCAATTAACAGGGTGAGCATTATACCGGAAATGAGCATCAGTGTTACGGCATTTCCCACAATATGAGCTGCGTTTCTTTTTTCATTGGCTCCCAGATATAGAGAAAACTGGGAGGAACTTCCCACACCGATGAGAAGACCAATGGCCAGACAGATGGTGGATAAGGGGAAAGCAACGTTGGTTGCAGCATTTCCCAGATATCCAACGCCTTGTCCGATGAAAATTTGATCCACAATATTGTACAGGGAGCCTACCAGCATAGCAATGATACTGGGAATAGCAAAACGTTTTAAGAGTGGGGGGATTTTTTCCCAGCCCAATGGATTTTCAGATTTGGCAGACATGATAAAATTGTTCTCCTTCTTAAACAAACAGATTATTATAGTCATACCATAGGTTGTTATGTTGTGCAAGAGGAGAAATAGAGGTATACTTTTTCTGAGAGATTTTGATTACCATTATCAGGAGGGAGAAGATGATTACAAAAGAAATACCATATTTCGACATCTTCCAAATATGCAATTCCGGTCAGTGCTTTCGAATGAATCAGACAGGAGAGGATACCTGTCGGGTGATTGCAGGAGAATACAATCTGAAAATCAAACGGGAGGGAGCTGCGTACATATTTTTTTGTACGGAGGATGAATTTGAAAGCTTTTGGAAAGATTATTTTGATTTGAGAACAGATTACGGAACATATCGGGATAAAATCAATCCGAAGGACAGCTATTTGTGTCAGGCGGCTGAATTTGGGAAGGGAATTCGTATTTTAAAACAGGATTTGTGGGAAATGATAGTTTCTTTTTTGATTTCTCAGCAAAATAATATTCCCCGTATCCGGCGGTGTATTCAAAATATTTGCCAACAATATGGAAAGGCTCTTAAAACGGAAGAGGGAGATACTTTTTATACCTTTCCCCAACCGGAGATTTTGGCTGCTTTGGGAGAAGATGATTTAAAACCCTGTAATCTGGGGTACAGAAGTAAATATGTGGTACGTACAGCCAGGATGATTTCCAATGGAGAAGTTTCTCTGGAGGAAATAGAAAAAATGTCCTATAAGAAAGCGAAAGAAGAATTATTAAAGTTATTTGGCGTAGGAGAAAAGGTGGCGGATTGTATCTGTCTGTTTTCTCTTCATCACCTGGAAGCATTTCCTATGGATACGCATATGATTCAGGCTTTAGAACAACATTATAAAAGAGGATTCCCTAAAAGAAGATATCAGGGGTTTCAGGGAGTTATGCAGCAGTATATTTTTTATTGGGAACTGTTTGGAAAGAAAAACGGGTAACTGTTTTCGTTATAGTAGAGAGGGAATGGATAGAATTGAGGAGTTCCGTCTATCAGAAAATTGTGTTAGAATGAAATGCAGATAACTATAGGATTTAAAAGTTAGGGAAAGGAAAAATATATGACAAAAGAAAAATTAGCTCTGGAAGTTATTGAGCGATTAAAAAAAGAATATCCGGATGCCGGATGTACGCTGGATTACGATCAGGCATGGAAATTGCTGGTGAGTGTTCGTCTGGCGGCACAGTGTACAGACGCCAGAGTTAATGTGGTAGTAGAAGGATTATATGAGAAATATCCGGATGTGGAGGCGCTGGCTGCGGCAGATGTGGATGAAATTGAGAAAATTGTCCGTCCCTGTGGATTGGGAAGAAGTAAAGCGAGAGATATCAGTGCCTGTATGAAAATTTTGAGAGATGAATATGATGGCAACGTGCCGGATAATTTTGATGCACTTTTGAAACTTCCGGGAGTGGGAAGAAAAAGCGCCAATCTTATTATGGGAGATGTATTTGGAAAACCGGCAATTGTCACAGATACTCATTGCATCCGACTGACCAACAGAATCGGTCTTGTGGATGGAATCAAAGAACCGAAGAAAGTGGAGATGGCATTGTGGAAAATCATTCCTCCGGAAGAAGGCAGTGATTTTTGTCATCGTCTGGTATTTCATGGAAGAGATGTGTGTACAGCCAGAACAAAGCCTTACTGTGAAAAATGTTGTCTTCAGGATATTTGTGGAAAGCATGGTGTAGAATAACCCCAAAATCTGTAGAAGGGGAGGCGAAGTTTTATGAGAA
This sequence comes from Oliverpabstia sp., assembly GCA_034114925.1. Taxonomy (GTDB): domain Bacteria; phylum Bacillota; class Clostridia; order Lachnospirales; family Lachnospiraceae; genus Oliverpabstia. The sequence goes on along the minus strand of JAXEUM010000034.1, from coordinate 10,523 downwards.
TTCAGAAATTGCGAATCCGAAATTTCAGAGCTATAAAAAATATGGTGTTAGATAACCTGGAAAATGCCCTGATTCTGGTGGGAAAGAACAGTACAGGAAAAACAGCCGTACTGGAAGCTATCAGTATGGTGGCAGGAACGTATCAGGTGAGTAAAGAAGATTTTCGGGAAGGTCATCCCCCGGTTTCTGTGGAAATCACACTGGCTATTGACGGTGAAGATCTGCGGGCATTTCAGCAGCAGGGGATGGTGAGTAAGTACAGAAGATACGATGCCTGGCTGGAGGATTTTAAGAGAAAATTACCGTCGTATCAGGAGGGAATACTGACGTTTACCTGTACGGCAACCTGGCAGGGAGAACTTCGCTACTCGGATGGGAAAAAGAAACATAATCCGTATATTCTGCAAATATTTCCCAAGGTGTATTATATTGATACCCAGAGAAATCTGGGACAATTTCAGAATGGAATCTTATTTTGGATGGAAGACGATCTGATGAAAAGATTACGTTCCGGCTGCTGTATGTTCGACCAGGCAAAAGCCTGTACCCATTGCTTTGAATGTATGGGGTTAATCAATCAGAAATCGGCAGGAGAATTGAATGCTTTTGAGGCGGCACGGCTTTTGGATTATAAATTATACCAGTTAAATCTGGATGAATTTTCCAGAAAAATGAATCGGAATTTCCGAAGAAACGGCGGGCAGGAAGAAATCATTTACTCTATGAACAGAAATGTGGAGCAGATGTTGTCCGTAACGGCGGAAACCTACAATGAAGGTCAGAATCTTACCCGTCCTATCAGCCGTATGGCGAAAGGAATGCGAAGTGTATATATGCTTTCGCTATTGGAAACGTATGCGGAGGGAGACAGCAGAAATCCGGGAATTATTCTGGTGGAAGAACCGGAAATCTTTCTTCATCCGCAGATGCAGAAGGTTGCAGGAGAAATTTTGTATCGCCTTTCTAAGAAGAATCAGGTGGTATTTACCACTCATTCACCGAATCTTCTTTCAAACTTTAATACCCGACAGATTCGTCAGATGGTTTTGGATAAAGAAGGATGTTCCAGAATCATGGAACGGACAGATATCAGCAGGATTTTGGATGATCTGGGGTATACGGCTTCGGATTTGATGAATGTGAATTTTGTTTTTATCGTAGAAGGGAAGCAGGATAAAAGCCGCCTTCCTATGCTGATTCGTAAATATTATTCAGAAACATATGATCAGGAAGGACATTTATCCCGGATTGCCATTATTACCACAAATAGCTGTACGAATATTAAAACTTATGCAAATTTGAAATATATTAATCAGATTTATTTGAAAGATCAGTTTCTGATGATCCGGGACGGCGATGGGAAAAATGCAGACGAATTGCGCCATCAGCTTTGTCGATATTATGAAGAACGGAAGAAAGAGGATGTGGACTCTCTCCCCCGGGTGACGCCCCGAAATGTATTAATCTTAAAATATTACTCTTTTGAGAATTATTTTCTGAATCCCCAATGGATGGTTCAGGTGGGGGTGCTGAAAAAAGAAGAAGATTTTTATAGGATTTTTTTGGAAAAATGGAAAGAATATCTTCACAGGATCAGAAGCGGAAAGCATCTTCGGACTGTTTTGGGAAAAGATCTGGAGACCGTGGAGGATGTGAAAGAACATATGGAAGAAATTAAAATATATCTTCGGGGACATAATCTGTTTGATATATTTTATGGTCCGTATAAATCCCGGGAACAGGAAATTTTGAATAAATATGTGGAGCTGGCGCCCAGAGAAGAATTTCAGGATATTCTGGATGCTATTGACCGATTTATATACTTTGAGAACAGGAAGAAAGAACATGAATGAGAAAAAAATCCCAGTAGGGGAATTAAAAAATAAAATCAGTGAGTTACTGAAAATACTTCAGATGGATCAGGAAAGAAAACCTTTAAAACTGCCGATATGGATGGGAAGTCTGTTTTATGTACGATTATTCATAGAGTCTCAGAAAAGAGAAAGTCTTCAGCAGTATTTTCCCTATGCAGGGTTTCCTATGGAATGGACCAGAGGAGAGGAAGTCATGGAACCCCGTCAGAGAGTATGGCAACTGGAATATCAGGTTCAATACTGTTCTTCCATTGTGGAAGAAGGCCATTTTATGGAGGGGGCAAAAACTTGTGAGGATAGTCTGTGGGCGGAGGAATTGTGTAAATTCACAGACTGGATAGCAGATCAAGCCGACTGGGAGCAGGGAATGCCGGTTGTGTTTGGGATGGCAATAGAGGAAATGATTCGGCAGATTTATGATATGGGAAACAGTGGGTTGTTTCTTATGCCGGAACCGATTTTGCGGTTGTTGATTGGGTTGAGTGAAGAGAAAAAAGGGGAAAGAATCTGGAATCCATCCTGTCGGACGGGTGCATTTCTTGCAGCGGCTCATCGCAGTCATCCGGAGTGGAAAATGGAAGGCTCAGAACAGGAAAAAGAATACTGTTTGCTGGCGCAGATGATGCAGTTTTTTTACGGAGCAGGTATAACGGGAATCAGGAGAGAAAACTCTCTGGAAGCTGCCAGAGGAAAATATGACCTGATTGTTTCTAATCCTCCGGTGGGAGAACTGGAAATGGAAAAACAGGAAAAATTCCCTGTGATTACGAGAAAAATCCAACTCCAGTATTTGCAGATGGTCATGGAACACCTGGAAAAACAGGGATTAGCAGTTTTAGTGGTGAATGAGGGAACTTTGTTTAAGTTTGATGCAGAAATGAAAGTACGCCAAAGACTGGTCGATCAGTTTCGGGTGGAGGGAGTAATTTCTCTTCCGGCAGGGGTATTTTTACCGTATACGGGCAGTAAAGCTTCCATAGTAATTTTCACCCATGAAAAAGATTCTGAAAAAGAGCAGAGTAATGTGTGGTTTTACGAATTGCATAATGTGGGATACACTCTGGACAGAAAAAGAGAACCTGTGGAAGGCAGTGAGATTTCCCAGTTGCTGGAAGCATGGAAGAACAGAAAAAAAATGGAAACAGAGTGGAAAGAACAGATAGCCAGAGGAAGTCGCAAAAACCAATGGGAAAATCCTGTGCCACAGGAATGGAAATACAGTCATTGTTGGTTTGCCAAGGAAAGTGATATACGGAACAATGATTATAATTTGACAGCAGGACGATATAAACCCTGGAAAGAGGAAGGGGAGGAAGTTCTGGAATCACCGCTGGAATTGCTGGAGCAGCTTGCCAGCTTGGAAAAAGAAACTATGAATGAGATTCAGGAACTGATTGAGATGACGAAGAATTATGGATAAGAGATGGAATACCTATAGTCTGGAGGAGGTGGCCCGTCTGGTTTCCGGACGAACTCCAGACAGAGAACGAAAAGAATATTATGCAAAAGAGGGAACACCCTGGGTTAAAATTGAAAATTTGAATCAGGGCTTTATTACCCGGACAGCGGAATATCTGTCAGAAGAAGGAAGAGAAAAAGTAAATCTGGTACCGGAAAACAGCGTACTGTTTTCAATTGTAGGAACGGTGGGAAAAGTAGGAATTGCAGGGAAGGAGCTGGCAACAAACCAGCAGATTGTATCACTTATATTTGATGAGACGAAAATACTTCCCATGTTTGGATACTATTGTCTTCGGTATCATGCAAGAGAAATCAGAAAGCTGTCCAATCAGACCACAATGGCTCTGATCAGCAGAAAAACGCTGGGACAGTATCGGATTACAGTACCTGAGAGTCTGGAAGAACAGCAGCAGATTCTGGAACAACTTCAAAAATTTGAAAACTATAGCAAAAAGAAAGAAAAGATAAGAGAAAAAATCTCTCAATATGAAACCCTGCTATTTGAAAAAATGTTTTGTGATGAAATACAATATCATGAAAAACTTACCCTGCGAGAATTTCTCAGAGAATCGGTTTTTAGCGGGGGACAAAGAAAAGAAGAGTTACATGAGGAATTTCCGGTCATTGACAGCAGGGAATTTGAAAAACCTTATCTGGCAGAAAAAAAGATAGAAGAAATTACCAGGGAAGATGTTACCGGAGGAGAAAATAACTCCAGAAAGGAAATGTTGTATCCTGTTCAAAATGGTGACATTCTGATAAGAAATGGAAAGATCATTCTTGTAGATAATCAGGAAAACAAACGATATATAGACAGAAGTATTTTATGTATCCGAACAAAAGAAACTCAGCTTTTACCGGAAGTTTTGTATGCATACTTGAAACTTCCGCAAGTTACCGGAATTTTATATGCCAGCCGTAAAACGGGAGACAGCAGAAAGAGACCGATACGGGCGGGGGAATTGGAAAAAATGAAAATCCCTTATTTCACCATGGAAAAGCAGAAGGAATATGCTCATTTTCTGAAAAAAATCAGGCATATCCAGAGGTCTTTGGATCAGGAAATAGAGAAAGCATGGAAAGTATTTTCCGGTGTGGCAAAGAATTTGATGAACGGATACGAAACCCGCATACAAGAGGAGATGCCAAAAGAAACCAGGGAAGAAAAAGAAAATACTTCCCACATAAAAATTTGTCATTTGATATTAGCAGCGCTGACAGGATGGTGTCCATCAGATGAACGGGCAGGGGAATATTATCGCCGGCGACAGGAAATCTTCCGTATGGCACAGCCCTACTTTCAGCCGGCAGCTCTGTCTTTTGTGACAAAACAGGGACAGCAGGATTATCTTCTGGAACGAGATTTTCTTGCTTATCATTCAGAAAAAATCTCAAAGGAATGGACAACGCCTCTGGAACTTTTGCGGAAACTGTTGGAACAGTATGAGAGAGAGGCTGTAACGGATGCTCATTTAGCTTTCCATGGAGAAAAGGGAATCTGCACAGAAGCTGACTGGGATTCGGAAGTAGTAATGAAAATGGCAAAAGAAAGCTGGAAATTGATGGCAGAATTTTCCGGATATCGGGAATGTGTATTTTTGATGTAAGAAGAGAAGACGGGATATGTCAGACAGAGGAGGAAGGGAAAATGGGTACAACAAACAGAAGAATTCGTATGGTGGGAATGGATCTGGACGGAACATTATTTACAAACGATAAAAAAATCACCGATCATACGAGAAAAATTCTCGAAAAAACAATCAAACAGGGGGTTGTGGCGCTGGCTGCCACAGGAAGACCGGAAAGTGGTTTGCCTCAGGAACTTTTAGAGGTTCCGGGAATTGGTTATGCACTCACTTCCAACGGCGCCCGCATTATCCGTTTACCCTCCCGTCAGGTAGTATATCAGCAGTTGATTCCCTGGGATGTGGCATTACAAGCGATACATAAGATGCAGACCTGGGAGCACTGTGTCTGGGAAGTATATTTTGATGGAAAGGTTTATGTGGAAGAAGGAGAATATCATTTCCTCTATCATAAAGATATGAGTCCTGCTCTGATTGAATATATACATAAATCAAGAATTTTCCAAAAAGATTTATTGAGGAAAATAGAGCAGGAGCATATTGGATTGGAAAAAATACATATGGTCTTTGAAGATACTTCCTTGCGAGATGAGAAACTGAAAGAACTTCGGGAGACATTTCCTCAGTTGGATGTAAGCTGTGCCACTACGTTTAACATGGAAATTAATTCTGCTTTGGCAGGAAAAGGAAATGGCTTGCTGGCACTGGGGGAAATTCTGGGAATTTCCCAGGAGGAAATCATGGCTTGCGGAGATGCGGAAAATGACTGGGATATGTTAAAAAAAGCGGGATTTTCTGTGGTGATGGAAAATGGAAACGAAGCAACCCGGAAACTGGCAGATTTTGTTACCCGTTCCAATGAAGAAGAGGGTGTGGCCTGGGCATTGGAACAATTTGTGCTGAACTCTCAATATGAAATCCGAAAAGCAAAAGAAAATGATCTTCCGGCTATTATGGAAATTATCCATCAGGCACAAAAAACAATGCAACAGGATGGATTTCAACAGTGGACAGACGGATATCCAGGAGAAGAAACCTTACGAAAGGACATAGAAAAACAGTCCTGTTATCTTCTGACAGATCAGGAGGAAATTCTTGCAACCGGAACATTGTATATGGAAAATGATCCCAATTACCAGGTAATAGAAGAGGGAAGCTGGAAAACAGAAGAACCCTATGGAACTGTTCACCGTCTGGCGGTGGCAGAAAGCAAAAGACAGCAGGGACTGGCTGGAATATTATACGATCATCTGGAAAGAATCTGCCGGGAAAAAGGAATGCGGGGAATACGAGTGGATACCCACAAGGATAATAAAAAGATGCAGTCCTGGATTCGAAAACAGGGATTTCAACCTTGTGGAATTATATATGTGGAAGACGGAACAAAGAGAGACGCCTTTGAGAAACCATTGATGGGAAGAGGTGACATGGATGGAAGAGAGAGGGAGCAAAGATAAAAAGAAAATAGCGGGAATAACTGTGTTGACCATATTGCTGATTTTATTGCTTCTGGTATTCTTCCATTATCAGAAACTTACCGGGGAATGGATGAAATCCGTGGAAGAAACCCAGGAACTGCAAAAGTCTTATGAAGAACTTCTGCAGAAAAATCAGGAAAAAATTCAGGATTTGGAAAAGCAATTAAAAGAATCTTCCGAGCAACAAAAATAAAGTAACAGTTCAGACATCTGTATAACTGAACTGTTACAACATAAATTATACGTGAGAAATATTCTCTTGGCTTAATTCGGGATATGGAATAAAAGGCTTTGGATTTTCTTCGTGTTTCATAAGAAATTTCTCCATCCAAACCATATCCTGCCATTGTCCCAGTTTATATCCTGATTTGTGAAAGTGACCACATTCTTGATATCCCATAGATTTATGGAATGCGATACTTACCGGATGAGGATAAGCGATACAGGCGCAGGCATTGACCACATGTTGCCTGCGGAGGATGTTCTCCAGATGTTCATAAAGAATCCGTCCAATCCCCATATGCTGATATTTAGGATCGATATAAATGCTTGTTTCTACAGACCAGCAGTAAGCAGCCTGAATCTTAAAGGGAGAGGCATAGGTATAACCGATTACCTGACCGTCCTTTTGGGCCACAAGCCAGGGATGGAGAGAGGTGATGTGGCGGATTTTTTCTTTAAAGCTTTCTGTTGAAGGAACTTCCCAGTCAAAAGAAACAGCAGTATGTTCCACGTAAGGACCAAATATTTCCAGAAGACGGGGAGCGTCCTCTTCCGTTACAGGGCGGATGATAAGACCAGAATGCATAGCTAACCTCCTGAAATAGTTCTAAAAAATAGTTGTAACTGTTCATAACAACACAATTGCAATAGATTCAGTGCCATGGTAAAACGGATAAAATGAAAAGTCAAGATGAAAAAGAATATTTAGTAACAGTTCGCCACGATAAGCACGCAGTGTGGTTTTATGAATAAACGTGTTGAACTGTTATAATATTTAAAATAATACTGGTATATTTAATGGAAATAAGTTATTATGAGAATATCTGAAAGGGTATTATTCCGGAAAACCGGAAAAATCTATAGAAACAAAGGAGAACTGGAATGAAACAGGATATGATAGTAATTCTTGATCTGGGAAGTACAGAGAACACAAAACTGGCAAGAGCGATCCGTGATATCGGAGTGTACAGTGAGATTTATCCCCATGACATTACACCGGAGGAACTGAAAGCACTGCCAAATGTAAAGGGTGTTATTTTAAATGGCGGCGAAAACCGTGTGGTAGACGGTGTGGAAATCGATGTAGATCCGGCTTTATATGAATTGGGTCTGCCCATGCTGGCAGCAGATCATGACAAAGCAAAATGTGAAAATATTCCAGCATGGCCGGAATCAGAAGAAGAACTCCGGGAGGCTGTGAAACCATTTGTATTTGACACCTGTAAAGCAGAAGCCAACTGGAATATGAAAAACTTTGTGGAAGATCAGGTAGAACTGATTCGCCAGCAGGTGGGAGATAAAAAAGTTCTTCTGGCTTTGTCCGGCGGAGTGGACAGTTCTGTAGTAGCGGCACTTCTGATCAAAGCCATTGGAAAACAGTTGGTATGCGTTCATGTAAATCATGGTCTGATGAGAAAAGGAGAATCAGAGAGTGTTGTAGAAGTATTTAAAAATCAGATGGATGCAAATCTGGTTTATGTGGATGCTTCTGAGAGATTCCTTGGAAAACTGGAAGGTATTGCAGATCCGGAACAGAAGAGAAAGATCATTGGCGCTGAATTTATCCGTGTATTTGAAGAAGAGGCAAGAAAACTGGAAGGAATTGATTTCCTGGCACAGGGAACTATTTATCCGGATATCGTAGAAAGCGGAACGAAAACAGCCAAGGTAGTAAAATCCCATCACAATGTGGGAGGACTTCCGGAAGATTTGCAGTTCTCTCTGGTAGAGCCATTGTATTATCTGTTTAAAGATGAAGTTCGTGCCTGTGGAGTAGAACTGGGACTGCCTCATGATATGGTATATCGTCAGCCATTCCCAGGTCCGGGACTGGGTGTAAGATGCCTGGGAGCAATCACCAGAGAACGTCTGGAAGCAGTTCGGGAATCGGATGCAATCTTACGGGAAGAATTCGCAAAAGCAGGACTGGATAAAAAAGTATGGCAGTACTTTACTGTTGTGCCGGACTTTAAGTCTGTAGGTGTAAAAGACAATGCCAGATGTTTTGAATATCCGGTAATTATCCGTGCTGTGAATACAATAGACGCTATGACAGCATCTGTAGAACAGGTGGAGTGGCCGGTACTGCTGAAGATTACAGACAGGATCTTGAAAGAAGTAAAGAATGTAAACAGAGTATGTTACGATATGAGTCCGAAGCCTTGTGCGACGATTGAGTGGGAATAAGATAAGCAAAGCCGGGAAACCTTGAGATAAAGGAAAATCCCGGCTTTATTTATGTCTTTGGAATGAAAAGGAATTTGGCAGTTTTATTGTGCTTATTGCGAAAAAGAAGAGTATTTAAGTTTGAAAGGTAATAAAAACAAGGATGAAAGTATTATTCACAAGGATAAATAATTGTATATATCGTCTTGATAAACAAATGAGACAGTTCCAGTTTCTTACGGGAAAAGCATTAAAAATCATCGGGATTTTAACGATGGTCATAGACCATACATGTAAAATTGTTTTTCAATGGCTCCTGTCAAATTATTGGGGAGTAATGGTTGATAACGGAAAAATGTCATGGGAGAGATTTGTTCAAATAGATAATTTTATACGATTTAATTTACAGAGTATTGGAACCATAGCATTTCCATTATTTTGTTTCTTACTAACAGAAGGATTCCGGTATACGAAAAGCAAAAAACGGTATATCGGGCAAATGTTTGTGTTTGCTCTGATTTCAGAAATTCCGTTTGACATAGGTTTTTTTAGTGAATATTCAAGAATGGAAGGTACATTCCCGTTTTATTTCAAATATCAGAATGTATTTTTTACTTTATTTTTAGGACTTGTGGCTTTGGTATTACTTGAGAAGTTATCATGTAAATCATCAAATAGAGTCGATAAAATAAAAACTGTAATTTTGCAGGTTGTAAGTGTAGCAGTCATATCCGCAGTTGCTGAATTGTTTTGTTGTGATTATGGTATGGAGGGAATATTATATATAGTTATTTTTTATATTTGCCGCAAAAATCGGATTTATCAGGTATTCATGTTTCTTTTAGTGTATATGGCTGCAACAGGTAATCAACCGCCGGTGTGTACTTTAATTGCCTGTTTGATAATTTTACTTTACAATGGTAAGCGTGGAAAAATAAAAATAAAATATTTCTTTTATGGATTCTATCCTATTCATATCCTGCTTTTATATGTAATCACCTTAGCGCTGGGGGTATGTCTGTAGTATAGGTTTCATAGTTATAAGGGAGCATCAACATATGTCTATAATACTTGATCATCAATTGAAGGAATATATACCACACAGTGTTGCAGAATTTCCAATCACCTATTTTCATGATGAACTTGTTACTCTGCCCGATTGGACGGGACCTTTGCATTGGCATCCTGATTTTGAGATTGCAACGGCAAAAAGTAAAGTTTTAGATTATCAAGTAGGTGAGCAGCATATGATACTGGAAGCGGGAGACAGTATATTTGTCAACGGAAATATTCTGCATGGTGTAAAACAGTTGTCAGGGGATATACCCGATCCAATGCCGAATATTGTCTTTTCCGGTACATTAGTAGCTCCGGAAACAAGTACCATTTATAAAGAATATATACAGCCTATTGTTCAATGTGATTCCCTGCCTTTCATTGTTTTTCGACAGAGAGAAGGTTCGCACAAGGAAATCAACAGTTTGATTAAAGAGATCTATAGGCAAATGAACGAGAAAAGGGTGTGTTATGAATTGACGATTCAGCGTAATATCAATCGTATATTTGAAATAAGGCTACCGCAATCCCACTGGCTATAGACGGTGGGTTAAGGTAGCCAAGAGTAGTGGCTTGTGTTATACTTACGCCATGAGAACATGGAAATCAAAAAACAGACACAAATATTTACTCCAATATCATATTATTTTTGTATGCAAGTATAGAAAAAAATTGCTGAC
>JAXEUM010000033.1:0-5508 GCA_034114925.1 Oliverpabstia sp. | reverse complement strand
TGCTGATAAGAGTTTATTCTGAATGCCATTCGTATTTACCACCTTTACTTGATAAACACAGTATATCACACCGAGCAAGAAATAGAGTGTTTGTGTAAAATTTTCAAGGTACTATTATAGGGCTTTTGACCCCAACATCTTTGATTTAAAATATATAACATTAATTTTAAAGTCAAATTTTCCGCCGGATAAATTGAAAAATTGTATTTTAGCGAACAAAATTGTGCAAGTATTTAACAATAAAAACTGTTCTGGCGAATCATTGTTTTCTGAATATTTTCAAGGAGAATTCATTCAACTATATTTTCTTCTTAAAGGCTCAGATTACAAAATTGAAGGTAATTATAAAGAACGTGAAAAACTAAAGAAGCAATCAATTTATCAATATATTTCGAATTGTGATTTAGAGATGTTTAAGAAGTTAATCGATGTTTGCAGTGATATTTCCGAACTTGATAATCGTTCATCTTGGGAGGTCGGTGAAGGATTGGGCATTGCTTTTGATGCTATCTCCGATAAAAAATATTACTATATTGATGCAATTAAATATTATATAGGAAACGATACACCAAACAATTTACAACCATATCATTTAGTAGACACTCTATTTTCTTTATCATCTGATTCGGAAGTGTATGAAATTATTATTGGTGAAGAATATAGTCAGAAAAATGCTTGGGTATATGCGTATTATCATGAATTACCGCCAGAATTAATCACAGAAAAACATCTACACGGGCTGTATGCTTTTTTGAAAGATACTTCTGACAGAGATATTACTTCATCATCGATGCGTGATGTGGATTTCCTTGAGAAGTATAAAGCAATAGATGAACTAGCATTAATAGAAGGCTGCAAAATTATATTATCCAAAAAAGAGTATTCTCCCTTTATAATGCATATTTATTTTGATTTGCTATTTAATAGCTACCATAATGCGCCAAAGGAAGTGATACAAAAATTCAATTGCAATTTGGAACTGCTTGAAGAAATATACTGTACTATGTTGTTATATGATAATCATCAAGATTATGACGGACAATTTTTGAAAGAAATATATTTGGTTAGACCTTCTATACTGGACAAGTATATAGATTGTTTAATAAATAGAAATAAGGGCTCGTTTAGAGACCATCAAGAAAGGCATTGTTGCTTTTTTGCTTTGGACGATTTCGTAGAAATATATAATGAAATTTTTGAGCAATTGGTAAGGGATTCTCAATTTTCAAGGCTGTCGGTGCCATACTTTTTGGAGGTTTTATTATTACCAAAACAAAATAAGCAAAAACTGTTGGAAAAGCAAGATGAGTGGATTTGGCAATGCATTTGTCGGTTCTGCAATGATGAAACAAAAATGTATTGCCTATTTTCAGTTGTTTCAAAATTAGAACCAAAAAGAAAGAGAGAATACATCTCGCTATTCCTTGAGAATAAGCCGCTGTTTGAAGATTTTCAAAGAATACCATTAGTACCTACTTCATGGAGCTGGTCAGGCAGTGCAGTACCTATGTATTCTGCTTGGATTGAGTTTCTCGAATCATTGTTACCGAGCTTTATAGGTTTAAAGTGGATAAAGCATAAAAATTATATTGAAACAAAAATCGGTTATTTAAAAGAGCAAATTGAATCGGAACAAATAGAGGAAATCTTAAGAGGATAATTCATAAATGTAATAGTAGAAAGGAAATCAAATGGCGGAGAAAAACAAAGATGATTTACACATTACAGATAGTGAAATCATCATATATCAAGTGGAAGATGGACAGACAAAAATAGATGTTAAGTTTGAAGATGAGACTGTTTGGCTTACACAGGCACAATTATGTGAACTCTATCAAACGAGTAAATCTAACATCAGTGAACATATTAAGCATATTTTTGAAGAAGGAGAACTGGAAGAAAATTTAGTTGTTCGGAAATTCCGAACAACTGCTGCTGACGGGAAAAAATATAATACAACATATTATAATCTTGATATGATTATTTCTCTTGGGTATAGAGTAAAATCAAAAATTGCTACAAATTTTCGCCGGTGGGCTACTGAGCGATTAAAAGAGTACATGATAAAAGGCTTTACGATGGATGATGAACGCCTGAAAAATCTGGGTGGTGGCAATTACTGGAAAGAGTTATTAGATCGTATTCGGGATATTCGCTCATCAGAAAAGGTTATGTATCGGCAGGTACTTGATTTGTATGCGACAAGTGTTGATTATGATCCTAAAAGCAGTGAATCTATTGCCTTTTTTAAAATGGTGCAAAATAAATTACATTATGCAGCACATGGGCATACAGCAGCGGAAGTTATCTATGAGCGTGCAAATGCAGATCAGCCTTTTATGGGATTGAAAAGTTTTTCTGGTGATTTTCCTACGCTAAAAGATATAAGTATCGCAAAGAATTATCTTAATGATGAAGAATTAAAAATTCTAAATAATATTGTATCAGGTTACTTTGATTTTGCGGAAATTCAGGCTATGCGTCATAATCCTATGTATATGGCAGATTATGTGGAACATCTGGATAATGTTTTAAAAACCACAGGCGAAAAGGTATTACAGGGAGCAGGAACAATCAGTCATGCACAGGCAATTGAGAAGGCAACAAAAGAGTATAGAAAATATCAAGTACAGAATTTATCACCGGTTGAAGAAGAATATTTGGAAAGCATAAAAAATATCCAAAGCATGATAAAGGAAAAGAGTTAACTTTAAAGGTATATATGTAAATAACAAGATTAAAGAAAGGCTTTGGAGTGACGGTGTACATATGAGTTTGGACAAAGGTAGTCATGTGGAAAGTATCGTGTTGCTTTCAAAACTTCATACAAAACAGACTATAGAAGTGGAAGTGAAAATGAGTGAGATGGATTTGACAGCGGCAGAGAGTAAGGCGACTTATGAAGAGATTAAGGAATATGTACTTAAGCATACGGGATTGAAGGTCAGTAGTCTGTATATTGCACAAGTAAAAGAAAAATGCGGGATTAAGGAAAGAGAAAACTATAATATCCAAAAAAGTGATAGTTGTCTACAACTAATTTGTCCTGTTGAAAAAGAGAAAGCAATAAAAGATGCATTTAAATATTTTAAGATGATTTAGTGAGACAAAAGGATTTGAAATAGTAGAGGTGGTTGGGCATGGCTAATATTGAAACTATCAAACAAAAAATAATACAACTGGATGCAGGTTCATTTCAAAATCTTTGTGATTCTTATTTATATAAAATAGGCTATCCAAATATAGTATCTCTTGGTGGAGAACCAGGTACACAAAAAACCACTTTAGGTACACCTGATACTTATTTTATTACAGCAAATGGAAAGTATGTTTTTGTTGAATACACAACTCAAAGGACAAAACTATTCGCAAAAATTAGGAATGACCTTGAAAAATGCCTTGATACAGCAAAGACAGGTGTTCCGCATGATAAAATCTCCGAAATTATTTATTGCCATACTTCATCAAACCTTACACCCCTTCAGGATAGTGAAGTAAAAACTCTATGTGAAGATGTTGGAATTAAACTTACAGTTATTGGAATTGATAAGCTTGCAGAAGATATATATCTTTTCCATCATAATCTTTCACGAGATTTTTTGGGGATATCAATAAGTACGAATCAAATTCAATCATATGATGAATTTATTATTAGTTACAACTCAAATAAAATGGCTGCTCCAATTGATACTAAATTTTTATTCAGAGAAAAAGAATTTCAAGATATTGGCGATGCTTATCTGAAAGTGGATGTTGTTATACTCAGTGGTTCAGCAGGCACGGGAAAAACACGTTTGGCTTTGCATTATGTAAAAAATCACGCAGATGCTAAGAATGAAAAGATATACTGTATTCACAGTAATGCATTACCAATATACGAGGATTTGAAACTTTTTTTAGATAGACCGGGAAACTATTTTCTTTTTATTGATGATGCAAATCAATTGTCGGGACTGCAGCATATTATTCGTTACGTTAGTATGAAACCAGAGGGGTATAATGTAAAAATACTTATTACAGTGAGGGATTATGCACTTCAAAAAGTAATAAATGATGTTCGAGAAATCACTTCGTATGAAATTGTGAATATAAATGCATTTTCAGATAACGAGATTAAGGAATTACTTGAAACCTCATTGGGCATTTTAAATTCAGACTATCAAGAACGAATTATAAGAATTGCAGAAGGAAATGCTCGTATTGCTATACTTGCTGGGAAAGTGGCATGCAATTCAAATCGTTTGGAGTCTATTGATGATGTGTCACAATTATATGAAGATTATTATGGATCTACTTTAGAAGATAATCAATTACTTGTTAATAAAAATCTGTGTATAACTGCTGGCATAATTGCTTTTCTGGAAGCAATCCATTTAGAACACATTGAGGCACTTTTGCCAATTTTACAGGAAAACGGGTTATGTCGGGATAGTTTTATTGAAAATATCCGTATGCTTCACGAGCAGGAAATTGTCGATATTTGTAATGATAAAGCTGTTCATTTTTCTGAGCAATGTTTATCTAACTATTTGTTAAAATATGTTTTCTTTGATAAAAAATTACTCAGTCTATCGAAAATGATCAAAGCTTGTTTTTCAAGCTACAGGGAGAGAACTATCTCTTCCGTTAATACGTTGCTTAATATTTTTAGAAATAGTACTCTTTTAAATTTTGTTGAGAAAGAAATAAAGTTATTATGGGATGAATTATTAACAGAAAAATCGCCAATCTTCTTTGAATTTGTAAAAGTCTTTTTTCGCATTAATCCTACGGAAACACTTCTGCTTTTGCAAAATGAAATTGAATCTGAAGAAAAAGTGATTTGTGAATGGAGTAATATAGATACTGAAAAAGGAAAAAACTATCAGCATGTAAAAGACGATATTATTAAAATTCTTGGTGGATTTGCAGATACGACTGATTTGCCAACAGCTTGTGATTTGTTCTTTCAATATTATTTAAAGAGACCAGATTTATTTATGGAATTTTATCATGCAGTTAATATATATTTTGGCATTCATAGGGACTCTGTATACTATGGTTTTTATACTCAAATAACTTTTTTCGAAAAAATAAAAGAGTACTCAGATGACTGGAAACAAGAATTTATTGTTGGTTTCTTTTTACAAATAGCAGAAGAATTCTTGAAATTACATTTTTCGCCAGCAGAAGAAGGACGAAAAAATACAATAACCATCTATCAAATCCCATTAGTTATGTCTGAAGGCGTTGAAACATATCGAAAGCTAATTTGGGAATATTTATCTTCTTTGTGTGAAATTGAAAGATATAGAGCAAAAGTTGGAAAAATACTCAGTTCTTATGGTGGCACTGTCGAGGATGTAAGCATTTCTGTTTTACAATTTGATTGATGTTGGGGTCAAAAGAGTTTGTAAAAACTCTCTGACCTACCATATAGTACCTTGAAAATTTTACACAATTGGATTTTTATCATTTTCCAGATGTTAGTAGTCAATACCAAAATGACTGTCAGTCCTTTCGTTATTC
>JAXEUM010000032.1:0-14343 GCA_034114925.1 Oliverpabstia sp. | reverse complement strand
TAGGTTTTGCTCGCATAAGATACCTCCCATAAATAAAGTAAAACGCTTGCTCTTTAGCAAAGATTAGAGCAAAGTGCTTGCTTATAATTATGGCACAGAAATGCGAAGCTAGGAATGCGCATAGAAGATTAGGCGCTTACTCATTAACAAAATAATATTGCTTAATTGCAGGAATTTCTTCCGATAAGTTAGTCGGATTTGTAAAACAACTAGGAATATTATAAAATTGGGGATTATGTAAGTCCCAATCAGAAATAAAAAACTTTTGTGATCTTAAAGTGGGATTAATAATATTCCCTATGTTAGAATCATAATTTACAGGTATTTTCATTGTACCTCCGTAATAAATAAGTTCTCATTTTGGGATTTATATCATAAATTTCGTAACCCTTATTCAAAAAATCCGAGATTCCCTTTAAATCTGCATAGGGTAAAGAAAGATAATCAGGACTCTGAGTTGTGATTTTATCATGTAAAATATTGCCATACATTAAAAATCGAAGCTCATTACCATAGTAAAATTCTAAATTTATAGCACTTTGATGAATTTTAAAGGCTGTTTTCAAGCTTGGAAAATTACTTGGATGGACAGTACTAATAATGGCATTATAATTTTGTTCTAAACTATATTTGTTTAGGTGCTGTAAAAGCATATATAAATAACCATTTCCTTGCCATTTCGGAGCTATAATTCCATGTTCAAATTGAATGATATTATTTTTGTTTTTCGTAATAAATTTTGTTAGATCAGTTTTTGCTTTGCTTGGTGTAACATATGAAGCAAAACCTAATAGAGTATTATCGTAAAAAACTCCAATCATTATTCCAGCACCAAGAAGAATATATTCTAAATAGTCTGTATCAGGTTTCACAAATGTCTCTCTAAGAAAAGAGGATTCTATCAGTGAATCTCTACACTGTACTATCGCATCTATTTGTTGAATATTTAATTGCTTAAAACATAAATTATAAGTATTCATATTACCCCCTTCTGTTTGACAATCAAATTTATATTACAAGATAATTAGATATTATCCTTGGTTCATATAACCTCAAATTTTATATTTATTATAACGCATTCTACATTTTTGCACAACATCTCCTGAGTTAAAATCACCATGCCTTTGAGTCTGAATAATGTTTGTCTCTTTTATTTTATTAAAAAAGTGCATATCCTGAAACTGAATATGCACTCCAAATAGCATTATATATTTATTTTCTTTTGCACAAAAAAGCACGATATTTTCTAAAACTCTATCTGTGTGTCAAAGTAAAAGCTTCTTCCACTTCCTAATCTTTGTCCGAAATGTTCCAAAGGGGGCTACTGTATTTACATGAATAAACTTATAAACTTCCCATACTGCTGTTTTGGTAGCTTCATCTGCCCACTTTCTTTTATGTGGTAAAAATAGCTCCTCTTCCGTCATAGAATCAATCATTGTAAAAATTCTCTGTATATTATCATCCAGCATGCCCATTAGTTCTTTTAGAGATAAATGTGCATAGGTATCGGTAAACCACTGATACAATTCCCCCAATTGATTCCACTTAAAACCATCCGATGGTGTTTTCACTGGAAGTCCAGCCTGTTCATCATTTTCCCATTTCAATACTAATGTGGTCCACCCAACCTGATATGCAAGATTTTCTGCAGGTGTTCGATCTACCTCCATACATCGTTTGTCCTTCAAGGATTCCGGGATATCCTCAAACTCTGCAATATATTTGTCGTAAGCCCTCTTGATTTCTGCCTTTAGTTCCTCTTTATTTTCATACGTCTTCATCGTTTACCTCGCAGTCTTCCGTCTTTACTCCTTGTTCCATACTCCAAAATTGATTATCCCCTACGAATTTCAATAAGCTGAAGTACATCCGCAAACATTTCTCCTTGATCTTCTAAATCAATCATAAGCCATTTTTGTCCATTTCCCCATCTTGTTTTTTCGTAAAGTTCTCTTAATTCTGGGGCACAGTCGCATAAAATATTCTCAACTGCTTCTTTTACTTTTGAACCAATCACAACCAGCACTGTGAAATACCCTTCTCTTGGATATATCGTACACAGGCTTTTCCCAGACTTTTTAAATTTTACATTCCAACCACGTTCCAAACTACAACGGCTAAATTCTATTTTCTCATTGCACCTGTACTTCTTTTTAATCTCGGAGCAAAATTGCATAAACACCGGATTTCTAATATATGCTGCAAAATCCTCTAATACCGGAATTTCCTCTTGGTTTTTTATATCAATCATAACCATTCTCCTTTGCTCTTTATAGAAACTGAAGTCTATGGCTTTTCTTCAAACTTAACATGTTAAAGCCTCATCTTGTGCTCTGCTTATCCTCGCTCCTCCATAAACCTATAATATGAACTTCAGTATATCACATCAACGTCCGTTCTTGTGAGATAACTGGAATTTTTTGTTGAAACACTTAAACAAATGAAGCATAAATAACATAAATTTCTGCAATCAAAACAATTCCGAGAACGCCATCTATCATCAAATTATACTGTATATCTGTCAAAAATGTTTTTGAATGTGTCAGGAAGTATTTAATATTTTCTTTCCCAGTCAAAAGTGTAATTATGAGTAACAAAATAGGAAATAAAAAAATCTCTACCTTATTTCCAAAATCATCTGCTATCCCATTTGCAAAATGAACAGGAATAATCTGAGGTAAGAAAAACACGCTTACTATTGCTAATAAAATACCAATACTGCACATTCCCCATGTTAATTTTCTGCTTCCTACAAGTTTCATAAAAATGCCTTCTTTCTGCAAAAATTAATTTTATAGTTTTTCTCCTGGCTATGCCTATTTCTCCACAAATCTAATAATATGGACTTCAGTATATCATATCATTTATATCGCATCAACATCCAATCTTGTGAGGTACATTTGAAATAATTCCGGCTAAATACTCCTTGCTGTCTTGCCCCTTCTACTCTGTATCGGATTTCTCTTGATCTGCGTCTTCTCTTTTATTCTTCCTTTTCGTTAACCTGTTTTTCACTTCAACCAAACCTACAAAGGCAACAACCACTGTAGCCATCCCCATTCCTATCCCTGAAGCAATATCATTGATGATATTTTGAGCAGGAGATAACGCCATTCCCAGTAAAACGCCATATACCATCGCAAATAGTAGAACAGAAAGGAGGTCTTTGACCTTACGTTCACGAAATGTCTTCTTATACTTTTCCTCCCATTCTTCTTTCAGACTTTGCAATTCTACTTTCCCTTTTTTCCCATCCTCTAATAATAATGTAAAAGGTACATAAGCTCCGATCAAAACGCTAATTGTTATATTTGGAATTTCTAAAGCCAATTTCGAAGCATCACGACTTGCAATAATAAATCCCGATATGCAGGCACCCACATACGCCATAAAAATATAGCGTTTTTTTTCACTTATCCCCAAATCACTTTTTTTAAAACATAAAGAAAACAGATAGTCCATAGCCCAAATCAAAAGAAGTAATAGCACTGCACATATCACAGCATTAAAGTTAGCCTCTATGAGTAACGAAAAGCAAATATATGCATACGATGATATGAGCATAAGCAAAACATAAACAAGTTGCTGTATCGGCTTCTTGATTCTATTTACAAATTCAAAAACCCAATATTTTTCCCTATAAACACAATAAATAAAGCCCACCGTAAGTATCATGCTGATAGCATAAGATATTATTAAAACTCTCTCCATGTATTATTTCTCCTTTGTAAAAACTGTTTGATATAGCCTATATCTTCATTTTTCAAATAAAGCTGATCTCCTGCCTTAATATTTAACGCTGCAGTAAACTCATTCCAATATTATTATAGCAGAATTGTAGCAATTATCTATTGTTTACGATTTATAACTATAAATTTCAAATTTTTCAAAATAGATACTTAACCTCGATTCAATTCTTTGAATAACTACTTTTATATCCTTTTATCACATCTCTATAAATACAAATTACTCTCTAAATTTTTGCCGATTGTTTCTAATAAGTAACAACCTTTATTTGTTGTATTGGGTATACTTTGTAAAAGTTACTAACTAGTCACACACAGGGAGGTTTATTATGCAGTGGATTTTGCAAGATATACCCTTAGGCCGCAATATACAAACAATACGAATGAACCAAAACCTAACACAAATGCAAGTGGTAGAACGGATGCAACTATCTGGTAGTTCCATGTCCCGAAGCACTCTAGCTAATATCGAAGCAGGTCGTAGAAATATAAAAGCAAGTGATCTTCGGACACTAAAAAATGTACTTCATGCAAATTATGATGATTTTTTTAAAGATTGAATATTAAGTTTTACAGTTTTGAGGTCATGCAAATGTCAAGTTTATTAATTGTTGAAGATGAACAGCGTATCCAAGATATGCTTGTAGAATTTCTTGAAAGCCAGGGACATCTTTGCTATAGAGCAAATGACGGAATAGACGCATTAGCCATATTAAAAAGCCATTCCGTTGAATTGATTGTTCTGGATATTATGTTGCCCCATTTAAACGGTTTCGATTTTTGCACGCAAGCCCGTCTATTTAGTGATATACCCATCATTATATTAACAGCAAAGGATTCTGAAGAGGACAAAATACATGGTTACGAATTAGGTGCAGACGATTATGTAACCAAACCATTCAGTCCCAAAGTTTTATGTGCCAAAATCAATGCCATTCTTAGAAGGCGTGAAGGAACTGAATCCTCCTATCTATATGCAGGAATTATAAAAGTAAATATCTCCTCCCACGAAGTTTTTGTAAATGATATTCTTATTTCTTTAACTCATAAAGAATATGAACTGCTGCTTTTCTTCATAAAACATCCGGACTTTGTTTTTACCCGAAAGCAGCTCCTAGAAAAAATATGGGAGTATGAACATAATATTGATACCCGCACTGTGGATACGCATATTAAAACTCTACGTCATAAACTTGGCAGTGCTGGATCTTATATTATTACTCTTGTACGTTCAGGTTATAAATTTCAAATACATCTATAAAGACTGAGACATATATAAAAACATCAAATCTTCAATAAAGACTCTCTATCTGTTTCTGTTTGAAGACTTGATGTTTTTAGTTAGTTATCTTCTTTCTTCTGCCTTCTTTCAATTGCCCAGAACAGCACGAACCATAAAATACTATGCAAGACCATAATAGCAATAGACTTTCCAACTTCTGCTGTATTTCCATTTACCATTCCCATAATTCCTTCAAATGTTGCTGTAGACGGAACTAAATAACACAATTTACCCAGTGTAGTTTCTCCCAAATGAAGTAAATAAGAAATTAACGGTACTGCAATAAATATAATCATAGAAATTTTTACGTATGTTATACCAATTAAAATTCCATCAGCCCATTTTCCAATCAGCATACCTACTAGTGCGGAAATAAATGCAGACAACACAATAAGCAACAACATAACTGGAATATATTTTAAGGCTAAACGAAGACTAAAACAAACCGTCAAAATGGAGGATAAGCATCCAAAAGTAAATCCAATAAAGATTTTCTGTAGCATATATTGTTTTTTTGTCATTGGAAGAATCTCATTAATATATACAACACCTTCTTCTTTTTCAGAAACCATATTCATTGCATTAAACACGCATCCCATAAACATGGCAATAATTAAGATAACAGCTATAAAAACATATTTATAGTTTGCAATAAAATTAGGTTGCGGTAATACTTTCACATCTAAATCATTCGTATCTCCACGTTGATCATAAATTGCTGGTAAAGAAGCTGCAATCTCTTTAAATAATTCCAATTCATCTCCCGATACTAGTACCTTGATACAATTTCCTATTTTTTGAACTCCTAAAATATTAGTCGCTGGGTCATTTATTTTAGCAATTAAATCATCTTCTGTTTCATAAGTATGAACAACCCCATAAGCCTTTAACCATTCAATGTCTTCTGAGGTGAAATCCTGTTTACATACAGCAAAGTTTATTTCCTCCAAAGAAGAAAGATCAACCCCGCCTATAGCAGTTAAAAGGATTGCCAATACAACAGGTAAGAAGAAGGACATAATACACATTTTATCTTTTCTAACGGCTTTTAACTGATAAAGAATACCTCCCATATTACCCCTCCTTACTAAGTTCCCGCATAAACGCCATTTTCACCAACATGAAAAGCAGAAAAATACTGCAAAGACATAACAAAAAGTAAGTAATTCCTTCTTGTTGAAAATCAAAAAACGCATTTTTCATTCCCATATAAAGGTGATAGAAAGGGTGCCATTTAATCCAACTGTTTTGTGCCGAAGTATTTGCAGAAAGGAATACAGGAGCAGAAATAAATAATGCGACAACCAAATAAGCAAGTGAAAACTGTTTAAAATCTTTCAGCAATAAGGAACAGCCCATTCCTACCAGAGCCATAATTAAAGATAAAATCCCAGTCTGTAAGAGTACTCGTGGCAATATATGGAATGTTTCTGGACTCCTTACATTGAAAATAGCAAGGAGTGTGGCAAATATTAAATCTGAAATCAAAAACACAAGCAATTTTGATAGAATAAAAAATGCCTTAGGGGCAGGCGTGATACCATATACCCGCATAACCCCCATCTGTTTCTCTTTAAATAAAATAGAAGCAATTCCTAAAAATCCAACTGCAATAATTTCGATAAACAACAATTCACAGCTCATTTCTTTTCTCTGCTTTTCTTCTGCTGTATTTTTTCCTACAATTATTGGAGTTTCAAACTCTTTACCTTTTAGCAATGAATGAGCATAAGTAATTCTATGATTATCAATCGTATCACTGCCATAATACAATACGAATTCAGGATTTTTTTCTTTATACATAATCCCAATTCCATTCGTATCTTTTGATAAACAGTCATATACTTCCTGTTCTGACCGAACAACTTTGATCTTATCACTAAAACCTTCTGAATAAGATACTCCTTTAGGTACATACATATACACACCATACCCTGGAGCTTTCATAAAGTTCACGTATCCAAAATTAATAAACAATGTATAAAGTATCAAAGAACCCAATGCCAACAAAAAGAATTTTCCTGAAATCATCATCTGGAGGTCTTTTTTTAGCAACGAACAAAACGATTTTTGCATTTACGTCAGCCTCCTCCCCGTATATTTAATAAACATATCTTCCAAAGTTGGCTCTTTTGAATGAATACTAATAATCTCATCCTGTGCAAACATCATACTTTTTCTTAGTTCATCTGCTTCAATAATCTCTGTCTTCCTTTCTCCTTTGTAAACGTATTCAATAAGAACCTGATGACTACTGTTTCTTTCTTTGAGATTTTTTGGTGTATCTAATGCCACAATATCCCCGTTTGAAATGAAAGCTACCCTATCGCAAAGCAAATCAGCATCAACCATATTATGAGTTGTAAGGAATACAGTTGTCCCTCTTTTTTTTTCTTCTTCAATAATCTTCCGAAATAAAACAGCTCCTGCAGGATCTAAACCACTTGTCGGTTCATCTAAGAACAGTAATTTAGGGCTGCTCATCAATACTCTTGCCATACTTGCCCTCTGCCTCATTCCTTTTGAGTATGATGAAACTGGTTTTTTCAAAAAATCCTTTTTAAATTGTAAACTATCCAAAACCTCCAAGGGATCTCTTAATTGTGCTTTTGGATAAAAAGAGGCAAAATAGCTTAGATTATCCAAAACACTTAAATTATTGTAAAGATAAGGAAATTCAAACAGAACTCCTATCTGTTGAAAAAAAGTTGGACTTCTGAAATCACATATTTCCTTTCCAAACAAACGTACAGTTCCTTTATACCCCTTTAAAATTCCAGTTAAAATTTTTTGAGTGGTTGATTTCCCTGATCCATTAGGACCAAGAAATCCAAAGATTTCTCCTTCGTCAACATGAAAATTCAATCCATGAAGGACCTCTTTATCTTTCCCATATGCAAAGGTCAGATTTTTCACATCTATCATTCCTCATCACCCCACTTGTTCCTCTTTTTTTTGTTTTTTTCCTGTTCTCTTTTAGTCCACCATTTTATAAATTTCACTTTAATGGGAATCACCGCAATAATTGCGACTACAATAAAAAGCCACCAGTACCATTCCATTCCTAAAAATTCCATATTAATTTCCTCCTCTTCTACTATTTTATATCTATATACTACGACCCTTGGTTGAAATTCCTGTGCGTTCTCAGTGAAATTGATGTGAAATCATCAAAAAAAGCTGCCACTCAGACAGCTTTTACAAATTTTGCATCTACAATACTTTCGGAAGGGCAAAGTAAAATTCTACTCCATCTTTTTTATTGCTTACCCCATATTTATATCCTTGCATATTTAAAACCTGGGCCACAATGGCCAATCCTAATCCAGTTCCTTCATATTCTGTTTCAGAAGTGCGATAAAATTTATTCCATATTTTTCCTATGACATCTTCGGGAATACATTTTCCTTGATTAAAAATACGAAAGGTAATTTCGTCCTTTACTTCTTCTACTGTCAATTTCAAGATTCCGGTTGTTTCTACATTTTTTCTGGCATTCAGTAAAAGATTTTCAACAACTTGTTCCATACGGCGTTTATCAGTTTCGACATATACTTTATTTTCAGGTAATACATATTGAAAAATATAATTACTGTTTGGAATATCCAATAATAGTCTACCTGCCATTGTTTCAACAAATTCTATAAATTCAAATCTTTCTTTGCGAAGAGTGTAAGCGCCTGATTCCAAGGAAGATAAATCAATTAGAGTAGAAATCAGCTTGCTCATTCTCTCTGTTTCCTCAATAATTATTTTGGTATATTTTTCTTTTATAACAGGATTCTCGTTATTTTCCATTCCCTCTGCATAGGCTCTTATAATTCCTATTGGCGTTTTCATCTCATGTGACAAATTATCCACTAACTCTTTCCTTTCAGCCAGCAAACATTCCTTCTGACGAACATCTTTCTCTAGCTGGATATTAGTAGTTTCCACTTCATGTAAAACTTTTTGTAGATTAATCGCCATTTTATTAATATTATGAGCCAACACACCATATTCGTCTTTTGAGGAAACATTGCACAATTCCGAAAAATCAAGGTTAGCAATTTTGCTTGTAACCTCATTAATTTCCAGAAGCGGTTTTGTTATAAAACATTTTAGGCAATGATCCATAGTTAAAATGATAGCTACAATAACCAAAAGCAACCCATATAAGGCAACATTATCTCCAGGCGATTTTATCGCTATGATAAAGAGAATTCCTAAACTCACACCAGATAATTTTGATACCAACAGGATCTTTTTTTGTATGGAATGTAGTTCCATTTTATAAATTATTTTTTTCATTCCTTTACCTCAAATTTATATCCTGATCGAATCAATGTCACAATATATCCACCTGCAATTTCTCCAAGCTTATGTCTTAAAGTTTTAATATGAGAGTCAACTGTTCTACTATTCCCTTCATATTCATAACCCCAGATACGATTTATAAGCTGTTCCCTTGAAAAAACCTGACCTTCATTTGTTAAAAAAAATTGGAGCAATTCAAATTCTTTATAGGTCAAATCAATTTCTTTAGAAGAAACATATACTTTATGTGTTGAGGTTACTAAAGTAAGTATGCCTCTTTGTATTTCATCTGTATGATAATATGTTGATCTTTTCAAAAGTACATTTACTTTTGCCATAAGCACTTTAGGACTAAAGGGCTTTGTAACATAATCATCTCCACCCTGTTCATACCCTTTTAGCTTATCATCTTCACTTTCCTTCGCAGTCAGAAATATAATTGGTACGTTACAGATATTCCGAATCATCTTACATACAGAAAATCCATCTAAATGTGGCATCATGACATCTAATATAACCAAATCTATCGGACAAGTTTTTACTATTACCAGACCATCGATACCATCATCTGCTGTTAAACAGGTGTGTCCATTGGAGCAAATAAATTCTGATAAAATAGCCTGCATATTTTTGTCATCTTCAATCACTAAAATTTTAGCCATATTACTCATCTCCTTTTTAGGAAATTATATGCCCTTTATTGTATCTGTGCAATAAAAATGACGTCTGAAATAAAAATCACTTAGAACCTATATGAAATAATTTTTTATAGAGTAATGGAATTTTATTTTCCGGATAATATTCATATTTTACAGGCACTTCTCCTAACTGAGTACGTATATATTCCAATGCCTGCTCTATTCCTCCAATCCGATCTATTAATCCATATTTCCAAGCATAGCTTCCCGAAAAAGAACAACCATCTGATATAATCTCCAATGTCTTTTTATCAAGGTCACAATGCTCCCTAATTGCTTCTAAAAAATGATTCATAATCTCTGAAATCCATTTTTCGGTTCCTCTCTTTGCCTCCTCACTATATTCTTCAAAGAAATTTATTACCTCTGTATTTTTCAACTTCTCTGTTGTAACTTGAAGCCCTATCTTTTCCAGTGCTTCTAAAATATAGGGGCGTGTCATAGCTGCCCCAACTGCTCCAATCACACTAGTGGAATCTGCAAAAATAGTACTTCCACCAAGCGCCATCCAATAGGCCGATGATGTTGCATAATTTCCAATGGATATAACTGTAAGTTTTTGTTCGGAAAGTCTTTTTACTGCTTGATACAAATCATATCCAGCACTTGATGATCCACCTGTTGAATCTATCCGAAAAAGCACTGCTTTAATAGATTTTTTGCGTTTCAATCTATTTATAATACCTATTATTTTACTGCTACTCATATTCTTTTTAGTAACATGAAAAAGTGCAGCACCTGTACCGTCTATAATCTCTCCATTTGCAAAAACAATAGCAATCTTTTTTTTCCAAATATTCTTCGAGTTTTTTAAGGATATCTTTATTTTTTTAGGATAAATTCCATTCTCTGTAATCTCTTGAAGCACTTCTGGCAAAGTTGCTATTTCATCTAAAAATCCAATTTTTTTAGCCTCACCAGCAGAAAAAATGTTTTCTTCCGATAGTTTTCGATATAGATCCTTCTCCTTCCATTTTTTCTGAACCTGTTGTACAAAAGTATATTCGTAATCTTGTAAAAGCTGGTTTGGAAAATTACTTTCTTCAACAAAATCTCCAAGAGAACTAAATGTATCTTTGAATTTCCCTGTTTTTATTGTTTGAAATTTTATTCCCAATTTTTCCAATAGAAGTGCTGCTGAAATACGATTTTTATAAAATCCTCCAAAACATATATTTCCAATTGGGTGTATAAATACCTTCTCAGCACTAGCAGCTAGATAAAGTGTACTCATATTGTAAGAAGGAGCATATAAATAAACATGAATATTGTGATTTCGTAACTTTTCCATTTGACCCGAAATCTCCTCTAGCCCAGCAAAATTGACTGGGCTAAATGAAGAATCCACAATTATTAAGACAAGTTGTACGTTTTGTTTTTTTATAAGGTACTCAGTAAAGTTAAAAAGACTCGCTAGTTGTACTCCATACTGATTTGCACCTACACAGGAGAGTATATTTTCTGATCCAGAACCAATTTCTGTATATTTCCCTTTTAAAAAATAAGTAGTATAATATTTTGCCATACCTTTCTCCCTATATTGCATTTAACTCTGACAGCGCTTGATTGTACAATTTATCAATTTTTCTCCTTGAAAGATATTTTGTAGAAATAACAGAACGGTTCGTCATATTCCATTGAGCGTAATCCCAATTTTCTATTTTAATTCCCAGTTCATCTGCCTTTTCAAAAACTTCGCTTCCTGGATATGGCACCATACACGAAAGAACAATCTGCGCCCCTTCCTTTTTAAATTGTTTTGCCATAGCAACTGTTTCAGCAATGGTTTCTTCTGTATCTTCCGGTAGTCCAATCAACATACTGCACACAACATGTATTCCTTCCTCAAGACATCTCTTGACAATACTATGAGATCTTTCAATGCTAATTGTCTTATTTATGGATTTCAGGATTTTATTGTTTCCACTTTCTATTCCAAATTGTACAAATTTAAGTCCTGCTTTTTTAAACAGCTCAACAATTTCCTCATCCATAAAATTAATATTTACTTCTGCACTAAATGTTACAGGAAGCTGCTTTTTACATATAGCCTCCAACAATTCTTTTGTGCGTTTCTTATTGTAAGCAAATACATTATCTACAAAATTAATATGCCGATAACCATATCTTTTCACAAGCATATCCATTTCATAAATAATAGAAGAGATTTCCCGTTCTCTAGGCAAACCCATACAGGCAGAAGCGCAAAATTTACATTTTCCAATGCAACCTCTGCTTGCAAGAATAGTAGAAGCATTTTTGTATTTACTTAAATCAAGTAATGTTCTATCTGGTATCGGAACATTTTCTAAATCTTTTACTACTAAATAGTCTGGTTTATTATAATGTATCTGATTCTGATAAATATAAGAAATACCTTCTACATCTTTTAAATGTTGCTTATAATTATTACCATAATCTTTCAAAATGCGAATGATTTTTAAAATAACCTCTTCCCCTTCACCACGAATCACTATATCAGCAATTCCTCGTTTTAACGGTTCCTCCGATTGAAAAGATACATGATGACCTCCCCAAATAAAAATAGTCTCATTTAATATCTTTTTCATTTTTTTAGCCAACTCACATGTATAGGGATAAGAAGTAGTAGCAACAGAAAAACCAATAATTTGTGGTTTCAACTGAACAATTTTTTGAATCATTTCATCTTCCATATCCTGATTTTCCAAAGAATTAAAATCAAACACCTTTACTGGCTCACCTGATTTTTTTATAACTGTTCCCAGATACAGAAGTCCTAGCGGCGGCATATCCAGGCTTGCCTGCATAAAAGATGAACTATTTTTGGTATTATTGGGATCTTTTGGATATATTAATACTATCAATGTTTTCTCCTTGAATTACTTATATTGCATTTAATGTCAATAATGCTTCCGAATGCAATTTGTTAATCTTTCTCGCACTTAAATTCCTTGTACATGCCACAGCCCTGTTTAAATCCCAATGGGAAAAATTCCAGTCCTGTATTTCCACACCAAGTTCTTCCCTCTTACGATATGCTTCTGTCCCCGGATATGGTGTCATAATAGAAAACGCTGGTTCTGCTCCCATTCGTTTTAATTTTGTTGCAAAAGCTATTGTATCACGCACTGTTTCTTCTGTGTCTGCTGGATGTCCGATAACAAAACTGCAGGCTACTCCTATTCCTTTTTGACAGCATAGTTGTACTGTTTTTTCCACTCTTTCCAGCGTAATATTTTTATGTATACTTTTCATCACTTCTGCGTTTCCTGTTTCCACCCCAAACTGAATGGAAGTTACTCCAAATGCTTTTAACAGATCCAAATACTCCTCATCTACTTCTGTAACTCTAGCCTCAATAAAACAGTTTATTTTAATCTCCTTTTGTTCCAGAATCCGGAAAATCTGTATAGCACGTTTTCTATTTGACGCAAATGTGTTATCTACAAAATAGATATTTTTTGTTCCCTGCTTATAGAGACTTTCGATCTCATAAGCCACATTTTCTGCACTTCTTGTTCTGATAGCACCAAATGCACCTGCCGCACAGAATTGACACTTTGCAACACAACCTCTACTGGAAATTATTGTTCCTGTATTGCGATATAGGTCTGTTCTCAGATAACTGCGCTTTGGAATTGGGAGCTTATCTAAATCCTTTACACGTAAAATATCAGGTTCTGTTGAACATATTTTGCCTTCCATCAGAAAAGAAAGTCCAGGTATATCACAAAGGAGACTTTTATGTTTATGATTCCCAAGGCAATCTACTACCCTACCAATCACCTCTTCTCCTTCTCCCCGTATAACAACGTCCACCATATTACTTTTTAGTGCTTCAGCATATTCGAAGGTTACATGATAACCACCCATAAAAATAGGATAATCCATTCCCAGCTTATTTTTTAGAAATGTTGCCACTTCCATAGCTGTAACATAAGAAAGGGTAGAAGATGAAATACCGACACACTTCGGCGGAGCCTTGACCAATGCTTCTAATTCCCCCTTAATTTCTGCCTCATCCAGCACCGCCATATCTAATACCTGAACTTCAAAACCTTCTGTTTCTAATTCTGTTGCCAAATAGCAGACACCTAAAGGCAACATTTCCGTTACTCTTTTCATTTGAGAATCCATTATCAAGTGATTCGTATCGTTATGGCTTGAATTGATCAATACAACATCCATGGCTCCCCCTCCTCGTATAATAAGTTTGTAAGCAAGAAAAACAGCTTACAGACTTATTCTTTTTTGTTAGACAGAAGGATACTTCTAAACATCTTTTCTGAAGATTCTTCTTCACAATGCTGGTTCATCCCGTCTCTGTCTATTGATT
>JAXEUM010000031.1:0-9057 GCA_034114925.1 Oliverpabstia sp. | reverse complement strand
AATCAATAGACAGAGACGGGATGAACCAGCATTGTGAAGAAGAATCTTCAGAAAAGATGTTTAGAAGTATCCTTCTGTCTAACAAAAAAGAATAAGTCTGTAAGCTGTTTTTCTTGCTTACAAACTTATTATACGAGGAGGTTTTCTTATGATAACGATTGATAAAGAATTATGTATCGGCTGTGGCGCCTGTATCAATGATTGCCCGGGAAATGCTTTGAAACTTGAAGAAAAGAAAGCAGTGTCTGTCAGAGAATGTATTCAATGTGGTCATTGTGTGGCGGTTTGTCCGGTAAAAGCAGTATCTATTCCGGAATACGATATGGAAGAGGTGGAGGAATACGATCCAGATACTTTTACAGTTTCTCCGGAACATTTTCTTCATGCCATTAAGTTTCGAAGAAGTATCCGAAATTTCCGTTCCGAACCTTTAAGCCAGGAAACTCTCACAGACATTCTCAATGCCGGACGCTACACAGCTACAGCCAAAAATATGCAGGATTGCCGTTTCATCCTGGTACAGGAACGTCTGGAGGAACTGAAAGAACTGATCTGGCAGGAACTACCCAAAATCCTTCCCCGATTGGAAGAAAAAAACTCCCCTTATTTTCGGCCTTTCCGCTATTTTTACAAACTGTATCAGCATGATCCTTCTGTGAATCAGTTTTTCTTTAACTGTACTGCTTTTTTGGTGATTGGTTCTCTCAGTCCCCTGGATGGAGGATTAGCCGCAGCAAATATTGAAAATATGGCTGTAGCAAAAGGCGCAGGAGCTCTTTATAGCGGTTACCTGCAAAATCTGATCAAAGAAAGTCCCGTCCTGCAAAAATGGCTAGAAATTGAAGACAGAGAAATCAGTTGTTGTATGCTTTTAGGATATCCTGCTGTTTCCTATAAAAGAACTGCCCCCAGAAAAAAAGCTGATATTGTCTGGAAATAGTATGAATACTAATGACAAGAGTACGCCCCTCCATACAAAAAATCTTTCTGTAATTCTGATTCTTGAAGGTCTTGCCGTGGGGACAGTGGCAGGTCTCATCGTATTACTTTACAGAATTATTCTCACTTATGCTGGAACCTGGCTGCACAAAATTCTTGCTTATGCATCCCAATCTCCTCTTAAAATGGCGGGGTGGTTTTTATTTCTGATTTTCATCGCTTTTCTGGTAAGCCGCCTTCTTCTATGGGAACCTATGATATCCGGCAGTGGCATCCCTCAATTAGAAGGAGAAATGGGCGGAAAAATGGATTCTTCTTGGTGGAAAGTCCTCCCCGCAAAATTTTTAGGAGGTTTTCTCTGCCTTCTAGCAGGTCTTTCGCTGGGCAGAGAAGGTCCTTCCATTCAATTGGGCTCGATGACAGGAAAAGGATTTTCCCGCCTTTTTCATCGAGGAAAAACCGAAGAAAAATATTTACTTACCTGTGGTGCCAGCGCAGGACTCGCTGCCGCATTTGGCGCTCCACTTGCCGGTGTCCTGTTTTCTTTGGAGGAAATACATAAGAATTTTTCCGTATCAGTGCTTGTTTCCGTAATGACTGCATCTATTACCGCTGATTTTATTACCACTTCCCTGTTGGGAACCGCTCCTGTATTTCAATTTTCTGTTATCGGCAGTCTGCCTCAACAGTACTACTGGATGCTGGTAATCCTGGGAGTTCTTCTTGGAATCCTTGGTGCTTTCTATAACTGGTTTACCCTGAAAGTGCAGTCACTGTACCAAAATAGTCCCCGGCTAAATACTTTCACCCGACTTTTGATTCCTTTCCTGCTGGCAGGGGTTCTTGGTTTTACACTTCCCGAACTTCTGGGAAGCGGAGGAAACCTTGTAGAACGGATTACTGGAGATGGCATGGTTTTTCGCATGGCTCTCCTGTTTTTCTTTTTGAAATTTTTATATTCTGCCATCAGTTTCGGTTCCGGCGCCCCGGGAGGGATTTTCTTTCCACTTTTAGTTCTCGGTTCTCTGATCGGTGGAATCTTTGGAATGGTCTGCATCGATTATCTGGGTTTACCCGCAGAATATCTAAATAACTTTATTTTGCTGTCTATGGCAGGTTATTTTACAGCAATTGTCCGAGCCCCTCTGACCGGAATTATTCTGATTTTTGAAATGAACGGTTCTCTTGATCAGCTGCTTTCTCTCACCACCGTCGCTGCTATTTCCTACGTAACCGCCACCCTTTTAAAATCAGAACCGATTTACGAAAGTCTTCTTATCAGACTGCTTCAAAAACAAGGCATTCAGGAACCAGAAGCTACTGGAGAAAAAATCCTCAGCGAATATGTGATTATGCATGGCTCTTCTCTGGAAGGAAAAACGATTTCTGAAATCCCCTGGCCTTCTCATTGCCTGGTCGTTGCAGTTCAAAGCCAGGGAAAAGAAAGTATTCCCCGAGGAAATACCCTGCTTCGAGCAAGTGATACCGTTATAATTCTCTCAGAAGAACACAGTTTTCCTCATGTACACGAAAAAGTAACTCATTTGTGTCAGGAAAATCCCATGCATTTATCTCCATAGACCCTCATCATCAGGAAGCCACATCACATACCTGGTCAAGAATTTTTTCCAGAGCTTTCTGGCTGCTGGTATGACTTCTTACCACCTGGGTGTTGCTTCCTGCCTCATCCATGGCACATTTTACCATTTTGTGAGAAACTGTGTTGGTAAACAAAACAATGACGTCCGGTGTTCCAATCTGTTTATTCAGATTCGCTGCCATCTGGGTGAAAATTTTCGCTTTACAGTTATAACTTTTACAGACCTTCTTATATTGATGTACCATGCGGTCATGCCCGCCAATAATCACTACACTCATAACTACCTCCTGCTTTGGTATTTTATGTTTACTTGAATTAGTCTTAACTAACTTTTTTTATATCATACCACTTTGCTAGGAATTTGACAAGCTTTTTCTTTCAGATATCAAAAAAATTCCCTCTTCAAAACCTAGATGAATTTCCTGGTATTGAAGAGGGAATTTACAATTATCCCTGATAATTCTTTACTTATCTTCTTTTTAAGAAATCCGGAATCTGGATATCCTTTTTCGGAACTGTACTTGTTGTCGGCGCTCCTGTAGATGTTTTTGGCATCTGGAAACTTGGCATTGTCAGTCCCTGAGAAAATGCAGGTTTTTCCTGTACCGGAGCTGTTGTTTCTGTCTTCGGTGCCTGAGGAACAGAACTGTTCTTGATTCCTGTTGCTTTGCTTACGCTAGGCTGCTTTGCCGTCGCATCATTCAGTCCTGTTGCAATAACTGTAATCTTAGCAGAATCCACTGCTGTATCATCATACATAGCACCAAAGATAATGTTTGCGTCTTCTCCTGCCAAACTCTGTACGTAACTTGCTGCATCGTTGGCGTCCATAAGAGAAATATCTCCGGAGATGTTGATAATAACGTGGCTGGCTCCCTGAATCGTAGTCTCCAGCAATGGACTGGATACTGCCTGCTGTACAGCTTCCAGCGCTTTATCATCACCTTTCGCTTCACCGATACCGATATGAGCAATACCTTTGTCTTTCATAACGGTCTGTACATCTGCAAAGTCCAGATTGATCAGTGCCGGCATATTAATCAGGTCTGTAATACCCTGAACAGCCTGCTGCAGAACTTCATCCGCTTTCTTCAGTGCTTCCGGCATTGTAGTACGACGATCTACAATCTCCAGCAATTTATCATTTGGAATAACAATCAGTGTATCTACATTATCCTTTAATTTATCAATTCCCATAAGAGCGTTGCTCATACGAGTCTTAGCTTCAAAACGGAAAGGCTTGGTAACAACACCAACTGTCAGAATACCCATCTCTTTTGCAATTCCTGCCACAACAGGAGCAGCACCTGTTCCGGTTCCGCCACCCATACCACAGGTAACAAATACCATATCTGCGCCTTCTACCAACTGGCGAATCTCTTCTACGCTTTCCTCTGCAGCTTTTTCACCGATCTCAGGCTTTGCACCAGCTCCCAGTCCTTTGGTCAGCTTCTCCCCTATCTGCAATACGGTAGGCGCCTTGCAAAGTGTCAATGCCTGTTTATCAGTATTCACTCCTACAAATTCCACACCGCCAATTGTCTCTTCTACCATGCGGTTTACTGCATTATTACCAGCTCCACCTACTCCAATTACTATAATCTTTGCAGATGATTCCGCTTCATTTGTCATAATCTCTAACAAAGTACTTCCTCCTTCTCGGCTTTTCGCATCTATTATTCCCCTCGGGGTACTTTTGCCTTATCCTAAATAGTTACATATAGTTATATAATATAGTTTCTGTTCCAATTTATCAACTCTTTTTTTTGAAATTCACACTTTTTTTATAAGATTACGGTTGATTTTGAGGTGAATTTTCATTTTTCCCTTCCAGCAAATTATCTGTAAGTCCGTTTCCCACAGATTTTTCCGAAGAATCTTCTGTTCCGACAGAATTTTCCCCTCCTGATGTATTTCCACTATTTGCAGAATTTTCTTCTGTTCCTGTCCCGGTTACTCCGTTTGATTCAGTTGCAGGGGTCTCACTTTCTGTCCCTGGTTCATCTGTTGGTTTCTCACCTTCTGCTCCCGGCTCACCTGTTGGCTGCTCGCCCTCTGCTCCCGGTTCACCTGTTGGCTGCTCGCCTTCTGCTCCCGGTTCACTTGTTGGCTGCCCGCCTTCTGTTCCCGGCTCAGTGGAAGTCTCATCTTTTGGATTTTCTTCCTCCAGCAGTCCTTCTGTCTGTGCAATTGTCTTTTTCAGACTGTACAAGGACTCTTTCGAAAAAATAATATTGGTGGTTTCCGCTGTATAATCTTCCAGATGAAGAATCCCGGTTTCACTTTCCAGTTTGGGAAGTATCGCCGCCACCCGGGTAATTTTTTCTTCCAGAAGGCTGTCCTTTCCCAACTGACAATGTACCGCCCCATCAAAATACACCAACGTAATATTCAGTTTTTCATCAAAAGAAACAATTTCCGGGAGAATCTGATATTTTTCCACCATACGGGTAATTCCCAAAATCGTATTAAACACACTTTTATCTGAAACAGTAATCTTTTTTCCTAATTTCACATTTTTCATGGGAATTCCCACAATACGGGGAACATCTGTAACAGCAGCATGAAATTCCGTAGCGCTCTCATTTCCGGATTCCACCTCCTCCGGCTGAATCGTCTGGATTTCCTCCGGCTGCGCCGCTTCCTCTTCTTCCTCCTGCCCGGTTTCTCCCAGCAGTTCTTTCTCGGCTTCCTTTGCCGCTTCCAAAGCAGCCTCCCTCTCTGCCTCTTCTTTTAAAGTCTCCAGTTCCGTCCGGGCAGATTCCATTTTCGTTATCTCTTCTTCCTCCATGGCCTCTTTTTCTACAATTTTGCCATCTTTGTCAAAATACAATTTATCGGTACCTTCCACCACATACCCTATGATTTTTTTCTCATTTACATGAACACGCAAGGTATGCATATCCAGTCTTTCCAAATCAAAAGATTCCACAAAAGGAATATTTTCCGCTTCTATATGCCGCTTAAACATCATTGCAAACACGGTATTGGATGTGAGAGGACTGGATAATGCATATTCTCTGATTTCCTGATCTGTATATTTCGTACTTCCCACAATTTCAACACGGTCCACTTTAAAAAGCAGGAAAAAGGCAAGCAGCGCCAATACCACGATTCCCACACTGATCCCGGCTACTGCCTGCTTTCCCTCTTTCGTAAATTCCACCTTTTGAAAATGTATCTTTTTGAATTGTATCTTTTTCATCTGCTCACCTGTTCCCTTATTTTTCCGCAAATCGAATATTTCCTCCCAGCTTTGCAATCATCTGTTCCAAATTTTCATATCCCCTCTCGATAAAATGAGAATGTCTGACAACCGTAGTTCCCTTAGCCGCCAGTCCTGCCACCACAAGGGCGGCGCCTCCCCGTAATTCTCTCGCTTCTACCACGGCTCCCCGCAAAGGATTTCCTCCCCGGATTCTGACCTTTTTCCCATCTACGACCACATTTCCTCCCATGGCCTGAAACTGGGAAACCACCTTGAATCTGTCTTCAAATATTTTTTCCCGAACACAACTTTCTCCTGAGATTGTTAAAAGCACTGCCAGCAAAATAGATTGCATATCTGTGGGAAATCCAGGATAACAGGAAGTTTCCACTTTTCCCGGAGAAAGATGCACGGTTCTGGCGTCCGCCAATAGTTTACCACCCTTATACTCCCATTGTCCACCCATTTTCTCATATACTTCCAGAACTGCGCTCATTTCTTCCACCGGAGCATTATCTAACATGATTTTTCCTCTGGTAGCAGCCGCCCCATACAAAAAAGTACCTGCCACAATCCGATCCGGAGGTACCTGATATTCCACATCCCGCAATGTCCGTACCCCGCGCACCCATAACTCTCCTGTGCCTATCCCTCCGATTTCTGCTCCCATTGCCTGGAGAAAATGACATAAATGTATAATTTCCGGCTCCCTTGCACAATTGATCAACCGGGTAGTGCCCTTTGCCAAAACAGCAGCCAGAAGAGTATTTTCTGTTGCTCCCACACTGGGAAATGGAAATTCTATCGTTTTTCCTTCCAGCCGTCCTGAACTTTCCACCAATAAAAAGCCTTCTTGTTCTTCTATCCTGGCTCCCATCTTTTCCATAGCCATCAAATGGAGATCTATCGGGCGTTTTCCTATGGCGCACCCTCCCGGATAAGTAATTTTCATTTTTCCCTTTCGGGCAAGCATACTTCCCAGAAGAATTATGGAGGATCTCATACAGGAAGCACAATCATCCATGATTTCCGTCCCTGTTACTCTGTGACAGTCCAAAATAAGAGAATGATCTTTCCAGTAAGTTTCCACCCCCAGTAAATTCAATATTTTTTCCATCATCCGCACATCGGCTATCCGGGGGCAGCCATGGAGTACTGTTACCCCTTCATGCAAAAGTGCGGCAGCCATCATAGGCAATGCCGCATTTTTTGATCCCTGAATCCGAACCTCACCAGACAAAGGAACTGCTC
The DNA here is from genome assembly GCA_034114925.1 of Oliverpabstia sp. GTDB lineage: Bacteria > Bacillota > Clostridia > Lachnospirales > Lachnospiraceae > Oliverpabstia. Next base: position 2,059 of record JAXEUM010000031.1, on the reverse strand, counting down.
CGTCAATCCATATTTCACCCAATCTTTTCTACTCCTGCAAGCCCTGTTACTTTATCCTATGCAAATAAATTTATTTTGACACATTCCTTTTATTTGTCATCGTATACGACAATATTTGCTCACCGATAAAGCCAACCCCATTTCTCCCATAAGAAACAGAACCGATGTTCCTCCATAGCTTATAAAGGGAAGGGTAATCCCCGTATTGGGAATGGTGTTGGTTACTACCGCAATATTCAAAATCACCTGCAGCGCCATATGTCCCATGATACCTCCACAGATTAAAGCTCCCTGAAGATCGGGAGCGTGGGTGGCGTTTACCATCAATCTCCACAGCAAAAGTCCAAAGACAATAATAACCAGAGATGCTCCCAGCAAACCTGTTTCTTCACAAATAATGGAAAAAATCATGTCATTTTGTGCTTCCGGAACAAATCCCAGTTTTTGCAGGCTGCTGCCCAATCCTTTTCCAAAAATCCCTCCACTTCCAATGGCATATAACCCCTGAATCGTCTGAAAGCCTTTTTCATATTTTTCCGGATTTCTCCATATGGCCAGCCGTTCCAGACGATAACTTTCCAGACTGAGAAAAATCCCTACAAACCCCAGACCTGCTGTTCCCACCCACACAAAAGGAAGATACCTGGGATTGGAAATAAAAATCAATATCACGCCAATTCCCAGAATAATAATAGCCGTACTCAGATTATTCGTCCCTACCAGACCTACTATGGGCAGTAACAGGATCATAGTTTTTGCCATAAACCAGAAACTATCCTTCTTCTTTTTTTCCTCACCAATGATTTTTGCCAGGAAAATCACCACTGCAGCCTTGGCAAATTCCGAAGGCTGAAAAGATAAAGGTCCTAACGCCAGCCATCGGCGGGAACCATTGTATTCCTGTCCGAAAAAAAGTACCGCAGTAGACAACACTAATGATGTCAGATAAATGGGAACTGCAAATCTGACAATCTTATGGTAGTCCATCTGCGATACCAGATAAAGCGCCATCAACCCCAAGGCTGTGGCAAATAATTGTTTCTTAAAATAATATGCCGGATCGTGGAACTTTACCCGACCATTGTAAGCGCTGGTGCTATACAAAAGTACCAATCCCATAATCAGCAGCAACAGTACCAGCGCCAGCAGTATTCCATCCACTCTGTTCGTTTTTCTTCTATTCTCCGTGGATTTTTTTTCTTTATCCACCTGGACCTCCCACATTCCCCTTTTGTTCAACATATGAAGCTTTTCTGCTCTTCATGACTTTTCTCAAAAGGAAAAATTTTTCTCATATCATCCGGAACAGGCGCTGTCCATTTGCACCTCTCCCCTGTAAAAGGATGGTCCATATACACACTCCAGGCATGAAGTGCAGCTCTGGATATCTTTTCTTCCGGATTACCATATAACCTGTCTCCCACCAAAGGATGCCCCTTTGCGCTCATATGTACCCGAATCTGATGGGTTCGTCCCGTTCGTAACGTCAATTTCACCAGAGACATCTTATCCCGGCTATCCAACACCTGATAATCGGTACAGGCATATTTTCCCCCGGAATCCACCTGCATCTTCAAACGATTCTGAGGATCTGAAGATAAGGGCAATTCCACCCGATGCACTTTCCCATCTACTTCCATTTCTCCACACACCAGGGCAAGGTATATTTTTCCAAAACTTCCTTTTTCTCGTTGGTTCTGAAGACGGGCTGCCGCCACCTGATTTTTTCCAAATACCACCAGACCGGAAGTATCCTGATCCAGTCTTCCCACCGGTCTCACACTGTGTTCTTCTCCTTTTTGCCTGAAATACGCTGCCACTCCATTGGCAAGCGTATCCTCATAATGAACGCCGCGGGGATGAGTTACCACCCCCGCAGCTTTATTCACCAGAAGAATATCCTGATCTTCGTATATGATTTCCGGTTTTAATGAATTTTCCTGTAAATGATCGGATTTTTCCCTATTGCTTTCCAGACAGATTTCTATCCGGTCTCCAGGTACTGCCTGGTCTGAGATCCGACAGCGGACGCCATTTCTTTTTATGCCATTTTCCATGA
>JAXEUM010000030.1:0-3565 GCA_034114925.1 Oliverpabstia sp. | reverse complement strand
GCGGTTACCTTCATCATAGATATAAAAAAGGATATATGAAAGACTAAATGCAATTGTAAGTGTAAATTCAACTAGATTGTTGTGTAAGAGTCTTTTCTACTTAGCTACTTTGAAAGTGGAATTTAACTTTTCACTTCAGCTAATAACTAATGAAGAAATATAAGACTTACATAGCATTGATTAATTTGTTATAATATAATTATAATGCTATAATTAACCACAGTCAGCGATTACTATCTTTTCCAATTTATTAGATAATATGATTATCTTAATATATTCGAATCATCTTCCTTTTATGTCTATATATCATTCTTTTTTAGCTATAATGGCGTATCAATAAAAAAACTTATCAGACACATAATTTTTGGCTCCGAATATGCTCTAAATTTTAATAAATTTTATATCTAATTTTTGATTATCCGCATAAACACTATACATTCAAGCATTTTGAGGTATAGAAAAAAACTCATTTTACCACGAATTTACCACGATTGAATGAGCCTTGATATGACAGTAAAACCACTATGGGAGATAGCACAAATAACTGTGTATCTCCCAATTTTCTTTTATACAGTTGATTACTTCACTCGTATTTCAAATTTCAAGATTGCTTTCATCATATCTGTATAAACTTCTCCTTTTAGTTCTTCATCAACCTGCATAATGATTTTACCACTTTCACAGTGGTAAAACGGTCGCAAGCATAATTTAGAAATATAAGCGTCATAAAACTTCAAAATTTCTCTGATTGCCACCTCATCTCCGCTTGACGCTCTGCAAATCAATTCAAAAGAGGGATAGCCATAATCTTTGCTCATTCTTTTTACTTCCTTTCGCTTAAAAGCATTTTTAACTTCTTTAGTCCTCTACTTCTTCTGCTAAAAATAGCAGAACGTGATACATGGTACAATTCTGAAATTTCTCTGTCATTCATGCCTTGAAAATAACGTAATAAAATCGTACTACGCTGTTTTTTCGATAGCATATTTAAAGCTGTAGCGAGTTTTTCATCTGTTACACAAATCGTAAAATGAAAAACTTGAAACGATACATAATCATAAATGTATGTATCAACTGTTCCCTGTTCAAGCCGTTCTGTTTCTGACATTTCGCAAAACAGAACTTCATTTTTAGAGCGTTTCATAATCTGCTTTTTATGATATTTTACCCTGCCCTTAATGATAATCATCATCAAAGAATTAAACTGCAATCTGACAATATCCTTGAAAGAAGATGTATTCATAAGTTCACCCCCCCCCTTTCTGCAAAAACTGAAATATACAAACGGAATATTTCAATACGGAAAATAGAAATACCGTCTATACCTTTGGTTTCGTATCAGAAAAGAAAGTGTCTATGAAAAAAAGCCCGCACAAAACATATTGTTTTGCACGAGCCTTTATATTGAAAAATAAAAGTAAGATGTTTTAATTACTATTAGTATCTATCTTCTTTAACGCTTCTAAAGTTATATCTAAATTGTCTTTATGCCAATTTTCTAAAGTGATTCCAGCTTTTTTTGATGTCAAACTGCCAGAAGTTCGTAAATTGCTTAGCTCTTTTTGCTGTGTTGATAGTCGAATAATATCTGTATCTGTTGTAATTGAAATGATATAATTCAATAAATCCTCTGAAATCTCAATACTTTTAATTCGAGAATATGGAATTACTAAAAGTTCTTCTTTTTTTAACGTCATATTCAATGTCATAAGATTGAATGGTATTAACACAATTTCATGCTCACAAAGTTGTAGTACATAAAATTCCGAATTGAAAAATTCGAGAATCTTTGCACTCAAATTATGCGGAGCGTATTTTACAATAATACATTTGTTTTCAAGTGCTTTCAATCCAGCCTCATTTATAACCTTATAGACCTTTTTTTCTGTTGCCATAATACATTCCTCCTTGAGTTTTTATATTCGCCCTTATTTTATACTATTTCATTCTAAAAGTAAAGTATTTCTTACATTTAGAAGCAAAAAAATTCTTGCTCTCATTTAGATGAAAAACAAGAAATCTTTTATTTATTCAATTTTATTTAAAATTAAAATTGCAATAATCTCAATAAATATCATCGTATCATAAAGCCATTGGATTACATTGGCACAAAAAACATAACCTACTTCCAAAGTATCAGGCACCATTGCTCCAACTGCTTTTGCAAGTAAATTTGCCATAATTATAAAATAGATAAAGGCAATCGCACTAGCTTTTCCTTTAATTTTCCACCCACGTTCATCTCGATTTTGTTTTCGTACAAACATTACAATCAATATCAATGTAAGTGGCAAACTTGCCCATGCACCAATTATCAAAACAGTTTTACTGTTAAATACATTCCATAAAAATTCGTATAATGATAACACAGTCAATCCTCCCTAAAATCAAATAAATCTTCAATCGTTACATCAAACACTTTCGCAATACTGTATGCCAACAACATAGAGGGATTATAACGATTTCTCTCAAGCTGTATAATCGTTTGTCGTGATACGCCTACAAGGTCAGCGAGTTCCTGCTGGCTCATTCGTTTTGTCGCTCGGTAAACATGAATTTTGCTATCAAACGAATATTTATTTTTCTTTGCCACTCATACACCGCCTTTATCGTAATTTTCCATTTCCGATTATAACATATTTCTTACATTTTGTGTGGCTGTTTTTAATACCTTATGAGAAAATCGTGCAACTATCCCTTTTTCCCTCTTGATTACCCAACACAGAAAAGAAAAAGCCCTGTCAAGAGCTTTGCCACCATTGGTGGTGCTTTGCACTCTTGATCGGGCTTTTTGTTTGCTGTATCTTCTCACAAGAGGAAAAAGATTACTCGTCCTCATCATCAAAATGGTTATTCCCTAATACTTCCCGTAACAGTTCCATATCTTCTTTTGAGTTGGGGTTTATCCGTTTCACGAATTGAAAAGGTGTTTTATACTTATGTCCCTCTATGCTTTCCCCAAACATATCCATGCTGTATAAATCGTCATATCGGTCTAACAATCTTTGAAACTTCAAATGCTGGATAAATTCTTTGATTGGGTAAAGGTCGTCTGCCTGTATGTTATTTCCGTTGATGTAGTCGGTAATATATTCCCGTAACTTTTCTAACTCATATTCCAGCCATTCTTCCTCACTGTCAAAAAAGTTGTCATAATGCCCGTGTTTCAGTTCTGTATTTAGGAGTTCTTCAGCTCTTAGAAACTGACAGACTTCCTTTTCAGCCTGATTGATATATTTCCATTCCCCCGACAACAGTTCATTTGGTGTTACGTCCAACACTTCCATTATCTTTTCCAACGTATCATAGGCAGGATAATTCAACCCTCTTTCAATCTTGGAAAGGCTCTGCATATTGATACCGATTTTGTCCGCAAGCTCCTGCTGTTTCATTCCTCTGTATTTTCTGATGGTCTGTATGTTGTTTCCCAAAAAATTTATTTTCACTGCATAACCCTCCGTAACTCTGTATATCTTCTTATTTCGTTTCCGTTATAAGTCTATCATGCTTAATATGGTTTGTAAAGACAAAAAAAGATATTGACAAATAAGCATACAAGAATTAT
>JAXEUM010000029.1:0-8357 GCA_034114925.1 Oliverpabstia sp. | reverse complement strand
AACTCTACTCTCCGGAAAAGAGTAGGTAATCCATATCGCATATCGAACTTACGTTTCTGTTAAGCCGTAGGTCTATTAAGGTTACCCTTTTGTATGAAAAACTTTTCAAAATAGTTCTTGACTATTTACCAAATTGCTATTACTTCAAACCCGAAAAATTCTGATACAGATTTGTCAGGTTTCACAATTCCAGTTACCCAGTTCTTCCTTCACTATCCTATAATAATCCTTGGCATATCGATACTGACGGATGGAATACTCTCCAAATTCCACCCCCAACTGCCTCTTATACTCACACCAGTTACTCCACAACAGACCACAGACGGCAATATAACAATATATTTTAATTCTGGTCTCTTTTGGACACTTTCCTGTAAAATACAAATCAATCAGACGATCCACATGCGCTCGGTCATAGAGAGAATAGATAGCAAACATGGCAATATCCACATGAGGATCCTGCATCCCCGCATATTCCCAGTCAATCAAACGGATCTCTTCCTCTCCCTGGATATTGGTATAAAACAGAAAATTATCCGGTACAGCATCGATATGGGTAAGTGTCATTTTTTCACAATGGCTCTCAATATATTCTTTCAAAGAATATATCTTTTCTGTTGTTCTCTCATGATCCCGGTACACAGATTTTTCATTCTTCCACAGTGATTGATAAAACTCTATCTGACGGAAAATATCAAAAGTATGATCTACTTTCAATCCTTCTTCATGAAAAGATTTGAGTTTTTCCATACATTTTTTCACATCCTCTTCAGAGAAAGGATCACATACCCGGGCGCCTGACAGAAATTCTGTTATTTTATAACCATTTTCCGGATTGATATAAAAAACATCATCACAAATATTTCTTCCGGCAATCTTCTCATATACCCCGGCTTCCTGACGGCGATCAATCAACTGATCCGTTCCCTCTCCCGGAATCCGCATAATATACTTTTTCTCTTTACAGGAAAAAAGAAACGAGCGATTGGTCATTCCCTTTTTCAAAATGGAAATATCCACAATATCTTCATTTTTCACCTGCAATACGTCTTTAATGATGGTGATCGCCTCTGTTTCCAACTGTTGAGAACCGGAATCCAGATCTCTAAGCTGCTCATAGGTGTTAATCTCCACCACATTGCGGGAATGAACCACCCGGGCAGGAACAATCATTCGATTCCCCTCATATAAGGTTTCCTCCCAGAAAGCCCGGTCATAGTGGGAATCCTTCGCCAATTTCTCCAGTTTCTCTTTTACCCAAAGTCCATCTTGCTGATTCAGATAAGAAATCCCTATCATGGAATTTCCTCCCACTCCTGCCGGAATAGAAACAAGTTCCATTTTCCGATTCACTCGAACAGAGCTTTCATCATCCACCAGATCACTGACCATATACCAGGAATACAATTCATACTCCTTATAGGGATTCTTACTGCACCAGATATCGCAGGGAATAATATAAGAATTTCCCAAAATATTTTTTGCCTGATAAAGAGAATGCAGATTATTCTTAAGGGAATATTCGTCATTGTACAAAAATTCCACACCATATTCATCAATCAGATATTCATAAGACTCTTTCATGAATCCAACAACCACGTAAATATTGCAAATACCACATTCCTGTAACTGGCGAATCGTTCTCTCAATCAGCGGCTCTCCATTGACCTCTATCAGACCTTTGGGCAGTTCCGTATTGATGGGTACCATCCGCATTCCATAACCGGCAGCCAGAATCACTGCATTTTTCGGTTTATTTTGTAAAAAAAGAGCGTGAGATTTTTCTGTAAGAGCCACTTGCTCATCCAAATACCCCTCTCTCATCAGAGATTTTAAAGATTTATTTACAACGCCCAAAGAATGACCTGTGATCTCAGCTAAAATCCTTTGATTCACAAAAGGTTCTTTCCAAAGAGCATTCAGTATATCAGCCTCTTGTATGTTCATATTCTTAATTCCTCCTATGTTCATGAACATTGTAACAAAAGATCTTTTTACTGTCAACAATTTCCTACTTCCTCCCAATTGGGAAGCGATGGAATCAATTTCCTTTTATATGCAAAAAACGCAGAAAAATTCAACATTTCTCCGCGTTTTTGATACATTCCATTTTTTATCTGTATTTTTTCAATATCTCATACATCTGGTCAAACTGCTCTTCCATTTCCTTCACCAGACGGAACTGCGTTCTGGCACGTACCAGATTGTGTTCCGGATATGCCGTCTTAAAGTAAACGTCCCCTTGCAGGTAATCCATCAGGAAACGGATACCACACTCATACGTCATTAGTCTGGCGCCCCAGGGAAGGCTGTCAATCTCTGCCGGCGTCAATACGTCCTTTGCCATCTCCAGATACCCTTTCACATAAAGTTCGTAGAGATCAATGTCAAAGTGTACTTTATCCAAATCCTGCTCATCTTCCTCCGCCGTAGAAGCTCCAAAACGAATAGAATCACCGAAATCATTGGCCGCCAGTCCCGGCATAATCGTATCCAGGTCGATGATGCAAAGACCTTTTCCCGTATCTGCATCAAACAAAATATTGTTCAGCTTCGTATCATTGTGGGTAACACGAAGGGGAAGAAGACCTTCCTGCAACTGTTTCATCAACGCACCGGCGTCTTCTTTTCGTTCCAGAGCAAATTCAATCTCCGGACGGCACAAACGGGCGCGGTTTTTCACATCTTTCTTCACCGCTGCCGCAAAATCATTATATCTTTTCACTGTATCATGAAACTGAGGAATGGTCTCATGAAGACTCTCTGCCGGATAATCTCCCAATTGCTTTAAGAAATGACCAAAACTCTTTGCTGACTGGTAAAACTGCTCCGGTCTCTCCACAAACTGATAGCAGACGGAATTTTCCACATAATTCAGACAACGCCATGGCTGGCCTTCATCATCTTCAAAATAAGCGTCGCCGCTTTTCGTTTTAATATAAGAAAGAGTTTCTCTGTCCAGATCTCCTCCTTCCTGACGGATCACATCCCGCAGATACTCTGTCACTCCAAAAATATTCTCCATTACCTGAGCCGGATTCTTAAATACATTGATATTTACCCGCTGAAGCACGTAAAGAGGCTTATCTGTTCCGTCTTCGTCCGGCATATAAACGGCATAAGTTTCATTGATATGACCTTCTCCAAAGGGTTTTACGTAACTACACTGAGGACCAAATCCAAAGGCATACACTGCATCCTCCAAAGAACGACTGTCTGCCCCTTCGATTTTTCTTCTGGTGGAGAAAATCACTTCTCCTGCCTCTACTTTCTTACCCGGTTCAATCACACAGTTCGCTTTCACAATACTTCCCAGACAAATATGTGCGCCACAACCAACCACCGAATCATGATCCACCACAGCTCCACTGTTGATCAGCGCCGCCCGTTCAATCCGAGTATTGGTGTTCACCACGGCTCTCTGCATGATAAAACATCCCTGTTCAATCACTGCGCTGGGACTTACCACAGCCGAAGGATGAACAATCGCAGGAACCTCATACCCTTCTTCCAGTAATTTATCCGTCCAGTAAAGGCGAGTCTTATTATTCCCAAAAGCCGCAACAGCCACCGGATACTCTCGGTGCTTAATCACATAATCACAACATTTTCCTACCACATCGGCTCCCTTTGCTGCATCATCCAGAAAAACAACCTGCTCATATCCCAGCATCATGGCTGTCTCCTTCACCATCTGGCCGAAACCGCCGGCGCCTAAAATTAATAAATTCTTCATGTTTTTCTTATCCTTTTCTTCCTGTCCCGTTCTTTAATATAATGTTTCTTTCAACTTCGCTATCGTAGGTTCCCAATCCGGAACTAACATATCCTGCCGTTTTACATAAACTACTTTATACATATCATCATAAGGAATTCTGTCTTTTACCAATTTATACTGGAACAGAGAAGGTGATTTTGCCAACAAAGACCACATTTCATCTTCTGGAATATTATGAGTAACCAGAGGAAGGACATCCTCTACAAAACTATACAAATCTGTAAGGCTCATTCCTTTCAACTTTTCCATAACCTGTGTCAATACTGTTCTCTGACGCTCCGTTCTCTGATAATCTGCATGACCCACATAACGAATTCTTGCATAAGCAACTGCCTGAATACCGGAACAGGTTTTTGTTCCTTCCTGGATAAAGAAGTAATTGGTAGGTTCCAGATTTTTCAGTCTGCACATTTCCGTAATATAATTATTAGCCACACGAACTTCTTCTGCCGATAACGTCAGTTCCACACCGCCAACCTTATCTATAATATCTATCATACTGTTAAAATCCACTGAAACATACCGATCTACCTGGATCTTGTAATTTTCTGTAACTGTTTCCAGAAGAAGGGGGCCTGCGCCATTTGCATGAGCTGCATTCAGTTTTCTCATACCAATCCCCGGAATATTTACATAAGTATCCCGCATCAGAGAAATCATACTAATCTGCTCTTTTTTATAATTCAGTGACATCAAAATCATACTATCAGAATTACCTGCCCAAGATTTATCTCTACGATCCACTCCTATCAATACTACATTATAAACATCACCATCATTCGTAATCGGTTCTGCATCCGAAAACTCAGCAATTTTCGCATCCAGTTCCTGATGCTGCTCCTCCGTCAAAATCTCCCCCTGAGCATTTTCTGGGTCGATCTCTTCTACCTCTTCTTCTTTGTTGGTGTAATTTTTCATTGCATCTTCATCTGCTGTATAATTACTGGATTTATAAAAACTGTGGGTTACTGCATAAACAGTAATTGCCACCGCTATCAGTAAAAATAAAACAACTCCGACAACTCCAAGAATAATTTTCTTTTTCTTTGACATGCGTTTTTTCATAAGTAACTCCTCTTATCTTTCCATTACGTTTGTCTCAGACAGATCCCTCACTGCCCAAAACCACTGCTACCGTTTTGCAAAGGATCTTGAGATCCAATCGTAAATTCCACTCTGCAATATACTTATTATCCAACTTTACTACTTCTTCAAAATCCGTAATATTACTTCTTCCACTTACCTGCCACATACCGGTAAGTCCCGGTTTAATTGCCAGTCTTACTTTATGATGTGTTTCGTACTGTTCAAACTCATCCACTGTAGGCGGTCTGGTTCCAACCAGACTCATATCGCCTTTCAGTACATTCCAAAATTGTGGAAATTCATCTAATGATAATTTTCGTATTATTTTTCCCGCCGGAAATATTCGAGGGTCATCATCCATCTTAAACATAAATCCACTCATTTTGTTCTGTGCCATCAATTCTTTTTTTCTCTCTTCTGCATCCATATACATGGACCGAAACTTATATATTCTAAACTTTCTGCCATTTCTTCCCACACGAATCTGAGAAAAGAAAATAGGCCCCGGTGACTGGAAATAAATAATTGGTCCAAGAAAAACACATAAAATTCCAGTAATTAAAAGACCAATCAATCCCCCAACAATGTCCATAGCTCTTTTCATAAACACCTGGTATGTGGTAGCTGTCTGAATACTTGTTGTCAAAACAGAACACTCTCCTAATTTTTCTACCACCTTATTAGGAAGTTCACTTTGATTCCAACTAAGATTAATATGTACGGCAATTCCCATTTCCAGAAAACGCTCTATAATATTTTTTTGAATATCTTCTGGTACACAGATGTTCAAAAACACTTCGTCTACCACCTGAGTTTTTGCATATTCAAAAATCTCATCCCAATCAGCTACCACTGGGATATCTTCTACCATACTTCCTTTCATCTGTATATCATATGCTACAGCTCCAACCACTTTAAAAGACTGATACCTCTTTTCTTTTAATTGTTGGATGCACTGAGCTAATGTATTTTCATCACTGATAACCAACAGGCGAGACCGTTCATCACTGTTTCGCATTCTACTTCGTACCAGCCGTTTCCACAGCAAACGTTCGCTATACATCAGCACAATACTGATTCCCCATAATTGAACAAAAACCATACGAGAATACATCGGCTGCAGTTTTGTAATAAACATAAAAGAAAACGTAACCACCAATACAATAGTATTTTGAACAATAACCTTTTTTAATTCAACTAAATATCCTCTGCGAAGGATATCCTTATAGTATTCTCCAAAAACAACCACCATAAATTGGATTAAAAGCAAAACAGCAGCCATCACCAGATAGTTAGAATCTTCAAAAGGATTTACCATTCCATGCTTCATCATATGTGATACTATATATGCAACTTCCAATACGATAAAATCTAAAATCAAAAAATCAAAATGCTTAAAAAAGCTTCCCTTTTGTCTTTGATACATACGCTCACACCACTCACTACTTCTGACAAATCATTTATTCTACGTAATTGTTCAGTACCCTCACAGTTACGAGCAAAAATCCATTAAAAATCGCCTATTCTACAGTAATTGTCAATTTTGCCTCATTAGATCGATTTCCTGAAGAATCCACCACATAGTAAATCAATTCATAGATTCCTCTGGTATTTACATCCAGTTCATCACCGCCAATTTGAATCTGGCGATAAAGAGCTTCCCGGGAATCCACATCATCGGTGATACTCTCTACATAAGAAATACGATTTACAGATTCCCCTTTATTGATGGTTACACTGTCTGTGGTTAATTTAATTCGCGGACTTCCTTCTGGCAAATCCTCTTCTTCCTGATCTGCATCTTCCTCATCTTCCATATTTGTCGGAGAAGAAGGCTGACCTGTCGTTTCCGGCACTGGAGATGGAGAAGGGGTTACAGATTCTTCCGTAGGAGAAGGTTCTGTTGTGTCATCCTGTTTTTCTCCTTCTGCTGAAGAAGCCACAACACCATCACTCTGATATTGGATTATTTTATTCGCTTTTCCGATATTATTTTCTTTATCCCGAGCCACATAAACAACCGTTGCCGTCTCTCCATCATCATTAGGATAAACACTTTCTACCACAAGACTCTGCGTTACATCCCCGTCCCGATTATCGGTAGCTGTAACACCTTTCAACAATCCGGAATAATCATCTCCTTGAGTAAAAATAATTTCATTATTCTGAAACTGTATCTCCGGCGCTTTTTTATCTTCTGAAAAGCCAATCATCACCGCAACTGCTCCTAAAGCCAAACAAGCAACTACCATTATGGCTAAAATACTTTTTTTCATATATTCCTCCCTGTTTCCTGGATTTAATCGTCCTCTTTACCGTATTTACCGTAATATTTTCCATAATATTTACCGTAATACCCTTGTTTAGACATATCTACTTTATTTAATACTACTCCAAGAATTGGGCAATTACTTTTTTCTAACTGGCTCTTTACATCCTGGGCAAAACGATAACTGATCACACCAGTTTCAATAACCATAATGGAGCCATCACACTCTTCGGCAATGATCGCACTATCAATTACACTCCCCAGTGGAGGAGTATCCACCAAAATATAATCATAAACTTTTCTCAAAGAAGACAGTAATTCCCGAAAATACTTTCCACCTAAAAGCTCAGCTGGATTTGGGGGAACAGGTCCCGCATACACAATATGCATATTTTTAACATTTGTAGCACAGATTACTTCAATCAGAGCAGCCTGTTTGGAAAGATAATGAGTAAGACCTTTTATAGATTCTTTCACCTTCGTTCTTCCCACCAACACAGATTTGCGCAAATCAGCATCGATCAACAGAACCTTCTTTCCAGCTTCTGCCAATGAAACAGCCAAATTCATAGTAACACTGCTCTTTCCCTCATTTGGCGTGCAACTGGTGATTGCAATTACTTTTTTATCTTCTCCACAGAACTGCAAATTGGTACGCAAAGATTTATATGCCTCTGCCCCACTGTAATCCAGCTTCTGTGTTTTTATCTCCACATTTACCACAGCGGTTATCTCCTTTTATAGTTTTTGATTTTCTTTTTCTTGGATTTTACGTCATCTTTATTCAGAGGAATGGTACCTAACGTACTAAGTCCCAGATATCTCTCAACATCTTCTGAAGTCTTGATTGTATCATTACTGATATGACCAATTAAGATAATAGCTACAGCCAGAAAACATCCTAATAAGCCGGCGATCATACCATTTTTCATAGTACTTGGACTAAATTTTTTATCCGGAATATTAGCTTCATCCACCACATTTACTGCTTCTGAATTCATAACATTCTGAATATGTTCTGCTGCCGTATCGCGGATGGCATTTGCAATATCTCTTGCCATATAAGGATCTTCGTCAACAATTTTAATTGTAACAATACGGGTATCTGTAGTCGTTTCCACTGTCATCTTACCAATTAGATCCTCATGGTTCATATCCAATCCCAGCTTAGCAATAACAGCTTCTGTAACTGTCCGGCTTTTGATCAGCTCCGCATAATCCTTC